>NZ_CP040006.1:1800000-2100000 GCF_005696695.1 Schaalia odontolytica
GTGAAACGTGAACCATGGGGACCACTGAGCTGTCATCATCGTGCTTGCACCTACCCCGGCCCGGCGGCGAGCGACTTCCCACTGCATGAGGAGTACAGCGGCAGTCCATGCCGGCGCATGCAACAACTTTCGAAGAATGGCAGTGGTGAGGTGAAAGGGAATGTTTCCCACAATGACGCAGGGAGTGGCGGGTAACGGGAAGTTGAGGAAATCATCATGGACCACTTCGACCGACGCCGAGGCGGTCTTTTTTGTGAGTTTGGCAGCTAGTTTTGCGTCTACCTCAACTGCCGTTATTGCCCTCCCCAAGTGGGATATCGGGTGAGTGAGGGCACCGCTTCCTGGCCCGATCTCAATGATGGGGCCGGAGGTTTGTTTTACAAGATCGACGATGGAGTTGATGATCTTGTGGTCTGTGAGAAAATTTTGGCCATGTTCGTGACGGCCGTATCCGTATGTAGACATTAGGTGTGCTCCGTGGAGTTGAAACGGAGCCGGGCATGGCAAATGGCCGCCCGGCTAAAGGACCGGAGCGGTTTCTAACCTGCGGGAGGGAGAAAGCCGCCTTAGCGGCTGGTGAGCGGCCGCATGAAAACGGAACCTGAAATCAACATGGGCCTATCGTATCCAATTAATTTCGCAGGGTCCAATACGGTGAGAAAGAAGACAACCGCACCGCAACAGTGCAAGACCTCTCTGGATTGGAATTTAATTGAACATGGGTTTGGGGTACGACGCGCCCTACTCGGAGTGGCACGGACACTACGGCTGCGCGCCCACACACAACAGTAAAGAGCTCGGCAATGCACAGACACGTAACGAGAGCGCCACAAATGTATGTACGTTTAAGTTACAGCATCGACACTGACGCTCCACATGGAGGGACGGCCGCAGCCCTGCAGCAAGCACACGGCAGGGTGTCTGCTTCGGGCGACGTGAAATTACGCAGAAAAATACGAAACACATCACCGCAGGTCACGGTAGGTATTTGCGGGTCATTTCGTAATCTCGTAAACGAAAAGAACAAAACTACGAAACACAAAAACATACGTTGAGCAGCGTAAATGGTTTTCGTTTCGTAATTTTTCCACTTTTTGAAGAAAATCTAAATAAGAAGAGACACCTTGATTGCGATTGTGTCCCGTGTCACATAGCTGCAACCCCTGCAGCGTGCCCTCAACGAGGACGCTCTGTGTCGTAGACATGTGCCTGCAATGCGTGTCTGTGTCTCTCTCTTAAAAGGTTTGGGTCGAAATACCGCCCGATTACCGCACAGAAAAACATAGAGGGGGTAGAATTGACCCCATGAGACGAGACTTCCCCCGCCGCGCTGCCATGTACCTACGCGTCAGCCTCGACGCTACAGGCGAGCACCTCGCAGTTGACCGACAGCGTGCCGACTGCCTCCGAATCATCCGCGAGCGCGGATGGACCCTCACGCAGGAATACGTCGACAACTCCGTTTCCGCGTCGAAGCGGACCGTTCGACGCCCTTCCTACGACCGCATGGTGCAGGACTACGACGCGGGCCTGTTCGACGCCTTGGTGTGCTGGGACCTCGACCGTCTCACCCGTCAGCCCCGACAGCTAGAGGACTGGATTGAACGGGCTGAGGAGCGCGGCCTTGTGATCACGACGGCGAACGGGGAGGCCGATCTATCCACCGACGGCGGGCGCATGTACGCGCGGATTAAGGCCAGCGTTGCCCGTAGCGAGGTTGAGCGTAAATCAGCCCGTCAGAAGGCCGCGAACGCACAGCGGGCGCGGATGGGACGCCCGCCGCTAGGAACGCGGCTCATGGGCTACACGGCCAAGGGCGAACTCATCCCCGAGGAGGCTAAGGTTGTGCGCAGCATCTTCGACAACTTCCTAGCCGGGGAGTCCTTGAAGGGTATCGCGCGAGCCTTGCAGGAAGCGGGTGTGCCCACGCGCCACGGGGGCCGTTGGAACCCCTCGTCTATCCGGACGATTCTCCTCAATGAGCGCTACGGGGGCATCATGGAGTACATGGGCGAGGTACTCCCCAACGTCCCCATCACGTGGGAGCCTATCGTCTCCGAGGACACGTTTTTCCTTGCACAGTCGAAGCTCTCGGACCCGCGTCGCAAGACCGCGAAGGAGGGCACGCACCGCAAGCACCTGGGTTCATCCCTGTTCCGGTGTGCTGAGTGCGGGCACAGCATGTACGCCTTCAGCAACATCCGCTACCGGTGCCCCCGGTGCGAGTTCACGCGCTCGCGGTCGCACATCGACGCTTACGTGCTTGCCGTGGTGCGTGCGCGCCTTGCACAGCCGGACGTCGCAGACCTGTTGGCCGTGGACCACGAGCCAGAGGTGAAGGAGCTGACGGCACAGATTCAACGCCTCCGTGATCGACTGGAGAGGGTGAATCAGGACTACGACGAGGGCATTATTGACGGGCTTCGATACCGGACGGCGGCTGAGCGCGTGCGGGCTGAGCTGACGGCTACCGAGGGGAAGCGGGCGGCCTTGTCCGGTGGGTTGAGCGGCACGACGTCGGTCCTGGGAGCGCCGGACCCGGTGGAGGCGTTCGACACGGCTTCGCTCATGATCCGCCGTCGCGTGATCGACGCGCTGCTAGACGTGCGGTTGAAGCCCGGCAAGCGCGGTTCCAAGACGTTTGACCCGGACAGTGTGATTCTGACGTGGAAGGAGGCCTAACATGACCAAGACGTACATTATCAAGCTCGTTCACCGGCACAAGGGGCGGCGCAATGACACCGTGCTGGACACGTTCGTTCCTGGCGAGGCGGGAGGCTGGACGCCCCTTCCCCAGCTCCACCCTGACCCGTGGCCTCACGGGTACCGCCCCCACAGCCGTCATGAGGTTGCCCTAGAAGGCGGGAGCGTTGCTACCCGGCGGTACCTCGTTGGGGAGACTGAAGAGCAAGGCACCGAGGTGCGCGCGGTTGACTCCCGTACAGCCCGGAACGAACGGGAGGTAGCCCGCCGCCGGGCACAGGAAGACCCCGAGTACCGCGCCCTGATGGACGAGGACCCCTGGGAGGCCCGCAAGGCGTCCCGTCGCCTCGCCTGGCAGATCAACCGGCGGTGCCCTGGGTGCGGTGAGGTGTTGTCGTACTCATTCCGTGAGGAGACGCTTTACCGGGCGTTCGACGGCGTGCGCGAGGCGGGTAGGCGCAAGGTGGGCATTGAGGAGCTAGCGAAGATGCTCAACCACTAGCCGTATTTGCTACGCAGCGTTATACTAAACGGTGTGCCGACTGTCCTATGACGGTCACGCTACCGGTGAGCTGGCACAGTAACACCGGACGCGCGGAATATTCCGGGCGATTCTCATTGCGGTCCTCAACGGGAGCGCGGTTTGTCATGCCTAGGAGGCATCATGGGAACCGCCCGACAGCGAGCCGCTGCGCGCTATGCATCCCTTACCCGTTCAAGGTCCGCGAATGACCCCGCTCTGATTTCAGCCCGGCAAGACCTGCACGCTGCAGAGCTGGAGGACGCTATCAACCGAGCGCTTGCCAGCGCCCCGCCCCTCAATGCTGAGAGCCGCGCCCGACTCGCGGCCATGCTGTCCGCCGGGAAGGCGGTGACAGCATGACTCCCGACGCAAAGAAGGGGGGCTATCCCGGCCCCGAGTCAATGGAACACCGGAATAGCCCCCTCCCCGAGAACCCCGATGCCCGCCAGGGCGGGCATTACACCCCCAATTCTACCCTCGACGAGTTGCCCGCTCTCGTCATGATGGAAGCTCCTCGCGTGGATACCAAGGAGTGGGAACGGCACGAGTACACGCGCGAGAAGTTCACCGACCGCTTCCAGCCGTGCAACGTGCCGGTGCGCTCGGACAAGAACGGCCCGGCCTACGTGGGCGGCTCGTTCCTCGACGAGAACGCCCCTCGTGGCAAGCGCAACATGCGCGAGCGCTGGCTTGTAGCTCTCGACGCCGACGACGTGACCCCCGAGGCGCTCCCGCTCCTCGTCGAGGCCGTGCATGGCCTTGGCTACGAGGCCGTCATTCACGCTACCCATTCCAGCACCGCGAGCGCCCCGCGTTGTCGCGTGCTGTTCGCGCTGTCCGCCCCGCTCCCGGCGGCTGAGTACCCCGAGGTGGCCAACGCCCTTATGGGGGCACTGGAGGTGCCGGGCGCGGCCTGGGATACGTCGTGCAACCAGGCCGAACGTGCCATGTACTGGCCTTCGACGCCCGACCCGGCCAACTACTGGGTGGAGTTCGTCAAGGGGGCACCGTTGGACGCCGCCGAATTCATGGCTGAGCGCGGCCTTCCCGCGCCCGTGGGAGGCCAGGACGCGCCCGCCGTGGGTAAGCGCTCCCCCCGCTCTCTGCCTGGCATCGTCGGGGCCTTCAACCGCGTGTACGACATTGCGGGGGCTATCGACGCTTACGCCCTGCCCTACACGCAAGAGGGGCCGGACCGATGGACGTACAACGGTGCGCACTCCACCGGCGGCCTAAAGCTTGTCCCGGGGCACACCGACCTGGCTATCTCCCGGCACGCGAACGCCGACCCGGCGTGCATCCGCGATAGCCGGGGCGGCTTCCGCGCGGTGACTGCCTTCGACCTCGCGGCCCTGCACCGGTATGGGCACCTCGACAGCGAAGCGGACCGCGCTAAGGGGCCGTCCGAGCGCGCCGCGAGCCAGGCGGCCATGCGACAGCGGGCCGCCCAAGACCCCGCCGTCATGCGCGAGTATGCGGGCGTCGACTTCACGCAGGAACCCGTCGAGGGACGCACTCGCGCGGTCATTGCCAAGACCGCCGAAGCCTCGGACTCTGCCTTGGCTGATTGGTGCGAGCCGCGCCTTGCCGGACGAGTCGAGTACGTCAACGGGGAGGGCTTCCGCATCTACAGCCCCGACCGGGGCACCTGGGACGCCGCCTCCGACGCTGCAGCCGCCCGCGTGGTCGAGAAGGAGTTGCGCGAATGGTACGCGGGCCTTGTCGCGTCCGGTGACTTGAAGCGCGTTCAGAGGGCGGCCAAGTACCTGAATCAGAGCAAGGTCAAGGCCGTGACCCAGCTCCTTCAGGGACGGCTCATGCACGAGGCGTCCGAGTACGATCAGGACCCGGACGTGCTCAACGTCGGCAACGGCGTTGTGGACCTTCGCACCGGGGAGCTACACCCCCACGCGGCGGCCTACAGGTGTACGCGGCATACGCCCGTGCCCTACGACCCCGACGCCACGCACGAGGATTGGGCGGCGGCGCTCGCGGCCCTCCCGGTGGAGGTTCACGCCTGGTTCCGCCGGTGGGTTGGCCAGGCCGCTACCGGCTACACGGCGCGGGAAGATCACACGATGCTCGGTATAGCGGCGGGTATTGGTGCCAACGGGAAGACGACGCTCCTCACGGCGTTGAGGTTCGCGTTGGGCACCTACGCGGGAACGGCCTCGATGGACCTCCTTGTGACGAGCCAGCACAACAAGGGCAACCCGAACAACACGAAAATGGCCCTGTTCGGTAAGCGCTTCGTGCTGGTTGAGGAGTTGCCAGAGGGCCGCCTTGACGGCGTTCAGGTCAAGGCCATTACGGGTACCGAACTCATCCGGGGAAACGCTAAGTTCAAGGACGAGTTCGAGTGGCGAGCCACGCACTCCCTGATCGTTACGACGAACAACCTCCCCACCGTCTCCGAGTTCTCCGAGGGCTTGTGGCGACGTCCGTTCGTCCTGGAGTTCCCCTACCGCTTCACCTCGACCCCAACGGCTGAAGCGGATAGGCCAGGCGACGCGGGGCTGACTCAACGCCTCCTCGCGCCCGACGCCCCGGCCATGCCCGCCGCCCTCGCGTGGGCGGTGCGCGGCGCGGTGGAGTTCTACGCGAACGGCAAGCGGGTGGGTGCCATGCCGACGCTGATTAGCGCCGCTACGACCGCGTGGCAGGAACAGTCTGACGTGCTCCTGGCGTTCGCCTCCGAGCGCCTCGTGAAGGATGCGGGCGCGGTCATTCCCGGCTCGGACCTGTACGCGGCGTTCGAGACGTGGCTTGCCGATCAGGGGGCGGCCCCGTGGAGTCAACGCACCTTCCGGGGGCGCATTGCGTCGCACGGCTACTTCCGGGACGTCAAGGCGGGTATGCACCGGTGGAAGGGGCTGACTCTCTCCCGGTGGCCAGCCGTGAGCGAGCCGCCCAAGGGCGACAAGGTGCGCGGCTTCCGGGGCGTGCGCTTCCGCACGAGCGAGGACGAGCGCCGCGAGCGCAAGGCTGAGCTAGCCGGGCGGGGCCTCCACGTGGTGACTGGCACCGACGACACGGACCTGATCTGAGGAGGAGGGTAGCCATGAAACTGACGGACACTCTCACTCTGAAGGAGCGGGACGAGGCCGCCGCGTCTATCCTCGCGGGGCGTCTCCGAGGCGACGTGCGGTTTAAGGGCCGCCGCTGGTACCTGTGGAATGATGCTGAGAACAGGTGGGAGCGCGCCACGGTTGCGCGCGGTGTCACCCGTCGCATCATTGAGGAGATTCAAGACCTGATTATCCAGGCCGTGTTCGTGAAGAACTACGAGGAGGCTCACGCCTGGACTCGGTACCTCGACCGAAGCGACGTCGGGACACGGCTCACCCCGCGCATTTCACGGATATTGCGGGGAGGCTGAGCCGCTTCGCTCGCGGCGGGGTTAGGCCTCGTCGGGAGCCGGGGAGGGGATGGGGGCGGTATCCCCCCCCTCCCCTTGTGTAACACCCAGAGGCCCAAGCGATATACCCCCCTTGGTTGAATTTTCAACCGGCGAAGCGCAAGGCGTCTCGAATCGCGAACTTGACACCTGTTTTTCGCGCGTCTCACGGCTAGCCTTCGGGGCGGCGCGGGCCTGTACCCACGTGTACCCAGATTTTTCGGCTCTATTTCAACGAAAAGTCGCTTTCTGGGTACGAGTGGGTACACCTTTCAAGTCCCCCCTATGAAAAAACAGTTTTATATAGGTAGTTAAGGAAGCGTACCCAAATTGCACGGAACCCAGACTTTCCCCTGCAATGAGAACGGAAAGTCTGGGTACACGTTTGTTCCGGGCCGCTTTTAGCGGGGCCGTGGGCCTTGTCTTGACACCCTAACTCATGATGTTTTACTAAAGCGGAACTCCACGACGTCTCCGTCTTCCATCACGTAGTCCTTGCCTTCCATGCGGACCTTGCCGGCGGCCTTCGCGGCGGCCATGGAGCCTGCTTCGACCAGGTCATCGTAGGAGACGACCTCGGCCTTGATGAAGCCCTTCTCGAAGTCCGTGTGGATGACGCCGGCGGCCTTGGGGGCAGTGTCGCCCTTGTGGATCGTCCAGGCGCGCGCTTCCTTCTCACCGGCGGTGAGGTAGGTCTGCAGGCCGAGGGTGTCGAAGCCGACACGGGCCAGCTTGTCCAGGCCGGACTCGTCCTGGCCGGATTCGGCGAGCATCTCGCGGGCGTCCTCGTCGTCCAGTTCGACCAGCTCGGCCTCGAACTGGGCGTCCAGGAAGATGGCCTCGGCGGGGGCGACGAGGGCGCGCAGTTCGTCCTTCATCTCCTCGTTGTCCATCTCGGCGGCGTCCATGTTGAACACGAAGATGAAGGGCTTGGAGGTCATGAGCTGGAAGGAGCGCAGCGCATCCTGGTCCAGCTTGGCGCCCTCGGGGCCGGACAGCAGCTCGCCGCGTTCCAGCAGCTCAAGGGCCTGGCGCGCGGTCTCGAGAACGATCGGCTCGGTCTTCTTACCGCGCACCTCCTTCTCGAGGCGCGGGATCTGCTTCTCGATCGTCTGCATGTCGGCGAGGATCAGCTCGGTCTTGATGGTCTCAATGTCCGAGGCCGGGTCCACCTTGCCGTCGACGTGCACGACGTCGGGGTCGGAGAAGGCGCGCGTGACCTGGCAGATCGCGTCGGCCTCGCGGATGTTGGCGAGGAACTGGTTGCCCAGGCCCTCACCCTCAGAGGCACCGCGCACGATGCCCGCAATGTCAACGAAGGACACAGTGGCGGGCAGGATGCGCTGGGAGCCGAAGATCTCCGCGAGCTTGTTCAGGCGCGGGTCGGGCAGGGGGACGACGCCGACGTTGGGCTCGATGGTCGCGAAGGGGTAGTTCGCGGCGAGCACGGTCGCGCGGGTCAGGGCGTTGAACAGGGTGGACTTGCCGACGTTGGGCAGTCCAGCGATACCGATAGTAAGAGACACGCCCCCATCCTATCGGAGCAGGCCCGGTGGTGTTGCCCTACTTCGTGTGGTTTGGCCCGGCGACGCGGGGCGCGTGGGGACGCGCGGGCGCCATGCCGGCCTTCTTCAGGTCGGCGCGCAGGTCGCGGGGCAGCGCGAAGGTCGTGGATTCGGTTTCGGTGCGGGCCACCTCGACGGTGGGGAATCCGCGTTCCTGCAGCCATTCGATGACGTCGCGCACGAGGATCTCGGGCACGGACGCGCCGGAGGTGAGGCCCACGGTGCGGGCGCCCTCGAACCAGGATTCCTGCAGCTCGTCGGCCTTGTCGACGCGGTAGGCGGCGCCGGCCCCGGCCTCGAGCGCGACCTCGACGAGGCGCACGGAGTTCGAGGAGTTCGCCGAGCCGACGACGACCATGACGTCCACCTGGGGTGCAATGTGCTTGACCGCGCCCTGGCGGTTCTGGGTGGCGTAGCAGATGTCGTCCGACGGCGGGTCGATGAGCTGCGGGAAGCGCTGGCGCAGGCGGTCCACGGTCTCGCGGGTCTCGTCGACGGAGAGCGTGGTCTGGGAGATCCACACAACGCGCGAGGGGTCGCGCACGACGACGTTATCCACCTCGTCGGGGGTGCCGACGACCTGGATGTGGTCGGGGGCCTCGCCGAAGGTGCCCTCGACCTCCTCGTGGCCCTGATGGCCCACCAGGATGATGTCGTAGTCTTCCTTCGCGAAGCGCACGGCCTCGCGGTGCACCTTGGTCACGAGCGGGCAGGTCGCGTCGATCGTGGCGAGATGGCGGGTGGCGGCGGCCTCGTGGACGGCCGGGGAGACGCCGTGCGCGGAGAACACGACGCGGGCACCCTCGGGCACCTCATCGGTCTCCTGGACGAAGATCGCGCCGCGCTTGGTCAGCGACTCGACGACGAACTTGTTGTGGACGATTTCCTTGCGCACGTAGACGGGCGCGCCGTAGAGCTCGAGGGCCTTTTCGACGACGTCGACGGCGCGGTCCACGCCGGCGCAGTATCCGCGGGGAGCCGCCAAGAGGATACGGCCGCTGCCCTCACCGTGGGACGAGGGCAGGGGGGTCTCGGCGCTGGCTCGCAGGTCGACGTTTTCATTCATGCGTCCACCCTAGCGCCCGGGGTGGCGTGCGTGCGCGCGCTCGTGGCAATCCCACACGCTCCTCGTCAACGAGGCCGGGGCTGTCCACAGGCCCGCGCTGCGGCAGCGCGGCGGGGACTGTCCTGTGGCATGCTGAGTGGCGTGACATTGCCTCTTTCCCCTGCTGCGCCGCCTCCGGGCGGCTCGCCCCAGCCTCGTCTGCCCGCCGCGAAGGCGGCTGATACGACGCGGGATAATCCGTGGCCGCTGCGCAGGCTGACGGAGAACATCAAGGTGTACGTGGACCGCATGAGCCCCCTGTGGGTGGAGGGCCAGGTCGTCGAGTACAAGGTGCGCCCGGGCGCGAAAATGCACTTTTTGACGCTGCGCGACCTCGAGACGGACACGTCGATGACGGTGACCGCGTGGGCGGGCGTCATGGATTCCACGCCACTGACCGAGGGCGCACGCGTGGTGACGCGCGTGAAGCCGGTTTTTTGGGAGCGTTCGGGCCGCCTTAACCTGCAGGCGGCGGAGATTCACCTGCAGGGCGTGGGCGACCTGCTGGCCCAGATCGAGGCGCTGCGCGCCCGCCTGGCCGCCGAGGGCCTATTTGCGGATGCTCGCAAGAAGCCGTTGCCGTTCCTGCCGCGCACGATCGGCCTAATCTGCGGTCGCAACGCGAAGGCGAAGGACGACGTGGTCGTCAATGCGTCGGACCGCTGGCCGAGCGCGCGCTTCGAGATCCGCGAGGTCGCCGTGCAGGGCGATCACTGCGTGCCCGAGGTGGGCCGCGCCCTCCTCGAGCTGGACGCCATGGACGACGTCGACGTCATCGTCATCGCGCGCGGCGGCGGCGCGGTCGAAGACCTCCTCCCCTTCTCCGACGAGCGTCTCGTGCGCGCCGTCGCGGACGCCCGCACTCCCATCGTCTCCGCGATCGGCCACGAGGGCGACTCTCCCCTGCTGGACCTGGTCGCCGACTACCGGGCCTCGACCCCGACGGATGCGGCTCGCCGCATCGTGCCGGATCGCGCCCGCGAGCGCGACGGCATCTCTCAGGCGCTGACCCGCATGCGTGGGGCGCTGGGCGCGCGCCTGGCGACGGAGCGCTCGAACCTGACGCTCATCGCGTCGCGGCCGGTGCTCCAGGGCCCGGAGGCCATCGTCGAGGGGCACCGCGTGGCCCTCACGCAGCGGGTCACGGCGATGCGATCGGCGATCGAGCGTCGGCTCGCCTCGGAGCGCCAGCAGCTGACTCGCTCGCGCGCGACGCTCACTGCCCTATCCCCGCAGGCGACGCTGGACCGCGGCTACGCGCTGCTCAAGACCCCGTCGGGTGCGCTCATCACCTCTTCGGCGCAGATCAAGAAGGGCGACCTGATCGAAGGCATCCTGGCCTCCGGCCGCATGGTCGCCCAGGTCGTCGGAGCCACGAACCCCGCTCCGCCCGCTGACACCCCCAACGCAGACGCCTGACGCCCTGGGTCCGCCCCGGCCTCGTCCCCGAACCCCTCACCCAAAGGAATACTCTCATGACCACGAACGACCAGCTCCCCGATCCCCAGTCCCTCGGCTACGAGGAGGCGCGCGACGAGCTCGTGCGCATCGTCCAGACCCTCGAGGGCGGGCAGGCCCCGCTCGAGGACACTCTCACGATGTGGGAACGCGGCGAGGCCTTGGCGGCCCGCTGTTCGCAGATCCTGGACGGCGCCCAGGAACGTCTTTCTGGACGCGCCACCACGCCCTCCCCCGAAGCGCGCTAATCTAAAACTCACAGATTTACCCGCGCCCCCAGGTGAGGAGACGTCATGACGGTGCAATCTCAGCCCCACGTGCTCGCGATCGGCGAGGCGCTCATCGATGTCGTCATCACGCACGAGCAGCCTGAATGCCCCTCCGAGATCCCGGGTGGCTCGCCCGCGAACGTCGCCCTGACGCTGGGGCGCCTCGGCCGTCCGGTGGCGCTGGCGACCTGGTTCGGCGCGGATACGCGCGGCCGCCTCATCGACTTCCACATGAACGATTCGGGTGTGTACATCACCCCGGCCTCGCGCGGCGCCTCGCACACGTCGACGGCCCTGGCGCGCCTGGATGAAAACGGCGCGGCCTCCTACACCTTCGACCTCGAGTGGGCCCCGACTGCCCCGATTGAGGTCCCAGAGACCGCGCAGATCATCGAGGCCGGCTCGATCTCCGCGATCATCGAGCCCGGCGCCTCCGCCGTCCTCGACGCGCTTGCCCGGGGCCGCGAGCACGCGCTCATCTTCTTCGACCCGAACGCCCGCCCCTCGATCATGGGCGAACCCGCGGCCGCGCTCGCCTCACTCGAGCGTTTCATCGCCCTCGCGGACGTCGTCAAGGTCTCCGACGAGGACATCGACTGGCTGACCGGCGGCGCGCCCATCGACGAGATCGTGGATCGTTGGCTCGGCATGGGCGTCTCGCTCGTGGTTGTCACGCGCGGCAAGCACGGGAGCGACGTCGCCACGGCCTCGGGCCTGCGCTTTACGAAGACCCCGAGCGACGTCCCGGTCGTCGACACGGTCGGCGCGGGCGACTCTTTCATGGGCGGCATGATCGACGCTATGTGGGGCATGGGCCTGCACGGTGCCGAGGCACGCGAGGCACTGCGCACCCTCCCCGAGGAGCAGGTCCGCGCCATCATCGACCGCGCCAGCGCCGTCTCCGACGTGACCGTCTCACGTAAGGGCGCAAACCCGCCCTGGGCGCACGAGCTCTCCTAAGAACGCCACACACGTGACGAGGCCGGTCCCCTACGACGGGTCCGGCCTCGTTCGTCGCACGCGTCGGCGCGCTCGACGTGCGCTTACTTGCCCATGCGGCGCTCGCGCTGCGCGTAAGAGCGCAGGGCGCGCAGGAAGTCGACGCGGCGGAAATCCGGCCAGTAGACCTCGCAGAAATAGTACTCGGAGTGCACGGACTGCCACAGCATGAAGCCCGATAGGCGCTGCTCGCCCGAGGTACGGATGACGAGGTCGGGGTCGGGCTGGTCCTTCGTGTACAGGTGCGCGGTGATATCCGCGTCGGTGAAGGAGTCGGCGAGCTCGTCGAGGGTGCGTCCCTGGGCCGACGCCTCGCGCATCATGGAGCGCACGGCCTCGGTGATCTCGTGTCGGCCGCCGTAGCCGACCGCGATATTGACGGTCATTCCCTGCACGTCGGCGGTGCGCGCGACGGACGCACGCAGGTCCTCGGCCACCTTCTCGGGCAGCAGGGAGAGGTCGCCGACGACGGCCAGCTTCCAGCGCCCCTGGTCCGCCAGGAGGGAGACAGCCTCGCAGATGATGCGCAGCAGCTCGCCGAGCTCGGCGGCATCGCGCGAGAGATTATCGGTGGACAGGAGCCACAGCGTCACGATCGACACACCCGCATCGTCGGACCACTGGAGGAACTCGCTGATCTTCCCGGCACCAGCGCGGTGTCCCTGCGAGGCGGTCGCGCCCAGGGACTTCGCCCAGCGGCGGTTACCGTCCAGGATCACGCCGATGTGGGCGGGCACGGCGGCATCAGACAGCTCGGCTTTGAGACGACGCTCGTACATGTCGTAGAGCATGTTCCACTGGGCCATGATGTCCCTCCTGCTGCTGTCGCACCCTGCGGTGCGGCGTACTCTTATGACATTAAGGGTATCGCGCCGTAGGACGGCAGGGAAACACAATTACTCTCGGAGTGCGAGAACACGCCTATCGCAACAAGTTACGGCGTAGTAACCTACGGACTCGTAAGAAATGTTGACAGATTGACAGGGGGAACGGATGAAGATCGCGTCGCTCAAGCCCAAGGAATGGTTCTCGGGCCAGCTCGTGCAGATCAAGCCGAAGCTGCGCGGCTGGCTACACCTGGCCGCCGCCCCTCTGTCCCTGGCCGCATCCATCGTCCTCGTCTGCCTCGCACCAACGACCCCCACGAAGATCGGATCCGCCGTCTACCTGGCGTGCTCCCTCATCCTCTTCGGCGTCTCGGCCGCCTACCACCGCTTCTACTGGGCCCCGCGCTGGGAGATCATGTGGAAGCGCCTCGACCACTCCAACATCTTCCTGCTCATCGCGGGCACCTACACACCGATCACGATCGCGCTCCTGGACCGCTTGGATGCGACAGTTCTCCTCTCTGTCGTGTGGGGTGGGGCGCTCGCCGGCATCCTCCTCAACCTCTTCTGGCCCAGCGCACCGCGCTGGCTGACCACCCTCGTCTACGTCGCGCTCGGGTGGGTGGCGGTCTGGTATCTGCCCCAGCTATGGGCGGGCGGCGGCCCCATCGTCGTGTGGCTGATCGTCGCCGGAGGAGTCCTCTACACGCTCGGCGCGGTCGTCTACGGAACGAAGAAGCCCGACCCCTCCCCCACCTGGTTCGGCTTCCACGAGATCTTCCACGCCTTCACCGTCGCCGCGTGGGCCTGCCACTGCGTCGCCGTCTACCTGGCGGTCCTGAATTCCTGACGCGCCACCCGGCCAGGCTGCGCCCGTGGCCTGGCGCAATGTTGCTACACTCGACACCATGCGCGCCGGCACCCGTGTGTCGGCGCTCGATTACTCACACGTCATTGGAGGAACCATGGCTGACACACAGTGGCTCACGCAGGCCCAGTACGACCTGCTCGCAAGCGAGCTGAAGGAGCGCGTCGAGGTCAAGCGCGTCGAGATCGCGCGCCTCATCGACGCCGCCCGCCAGGAGGGCGACCTGCGCGAGAACGGCGGCTACCACGCTGCGCGCAACGAGCAGTCCATGAATGAGACCCGCATCCAGGCCCTCCAGGAAATGCTGGAGCACGCCGAGGTCGGCGAGACCCCCGCCGACGACGGCATCGTCGAGCCCGGCATGGTCGTCACGGCTCTGGTGGCCGGCCGCGAGCAGAAGTTCCTGCTCGGTTCGCGTGACGCCGGCGGCGACCTGGGCATTCAGGTCTTCTCCGCGCAGGCTCCCCTGGGCGCCGCCGTCATCGGCCACAAGGCCGGCGACAAGCTCTCCTTCGAAGCCCCCACGGGCCGCATGATCGACGTCGAGATCCTCGACGCCAAGCCTTTCGAAGGCTGAGCTCACAGGCGAACAGGCCCGCGCGGCCTCGCCCGCCCACACTAACGCGAAGCGGGTCCCACCACTCGGTGGGACCCGCTCGCATATGCGCCTGAGCGAGCCTTACGCCTCCACGTGGGGCGTCGGAGGCTCCCCCGGCTTCTGCTTCTCGGCGGCCGGCGCCTCCTCCGAAGTGGGGTCCTCCTCCGACTCGACGCGGGCCTCGACGTGAAGATCCACGGACGCTACGACCTCGTCCTCATCAGCTTCTGCGCGAGCCACGTACGGGCGCGTATCGGGCTTACCCGCGTAGGAGGCGGCGATCTTCTCCTCGAGCATGCCGGGAGGGCCGCCCGGGCGGTCCTCGGCGGTCGCCAGCTCGGGCATCGGGTCATACCCGTGCAGGTACATGACGGTCGCGTTGATGAAGGCCGCGATCGGCACCGAGAAGATCGCGCCAGCGATGCCGGCGATCGCGGATCCGGCGGTGATGACGAGCATGACGGCGACGGGGTGCAGGGAGACGGCGTTCGACATCATGAAGGGCTGCAGGATGTTTGATTCGACCTGCTGGACCACCAGGATGATCACCAGCATGATAATTGCCTTCGTCAGGCCGCCGTTCACGGCCGCCACGAGCACCGCGATGACGCCGGACGTCAGGGCGCCCAGAATCGGAACGAACGCGGCGAAGAAGGTGATGACACCGATCGGGATGGCCAGGGGCACGCCCAGGAAGAACGCGCCCAACGCAATACCGATCGCGTCGATGGCCGCCACCTGGATCTGCGTGCGCACGTAGGAACCGAAAGTCGCCCAGCCGCGGATCGCGCTCTCGTGGACGGGAACGCGGGCGGGCGCGGGAAGCAGACGCACGCACCACAGCCAGATCGAGCGCCCCTCCTTCAGGAAGAAGAACAGACAGAAGAGCATGGTCAGGCCAGAGGTGGCCAGCGTGCCCACCGAGGAGGTGATGTTCAGGGCGCCGGTCGCCAGCGTTTCCTTGTTGGTATTGAGCCAATTCACCAGCTCGGCACGCAGCTGCTCGGCTGCATTCGTCAGGACGGTCGTGTCCATCTTGAGCGGGCCGTCCTGAAGGAACTCGTTGTGCACAATCGCGTCGAGCAGAGCGTGGAAGCCGTCTGCGGCCTGCGAGGCCAGCTGCGGGACCTGCTGGATGAGTTCGGCGGCGGCCTGGCTCAGCGCGCCCGCAACGGCGGCGAAGAAGACCAGCAGGCCGACGGTAGCGGCCAACGAGGAGGGAAAGTGCAGGCGGCGGCGCATCCAGGAGACGAGGGGCTCCAGAAGAACCGCCACCGTCAGCGCGATTGCGACCGGCATGATGACGAGCGTCAGGCGGGAAATGCCCCACAGGACGGCCATGACCAGACCGGCGACGACGAGGGTGCGCCACGAGATCGCCGCGGCGACGCGAAGGGTGCGCGGGACGGCGGCGGCCACGTCGCGCTCATCCTCGTGTTCCTCGCGCACGGACACCATGACGGGCGCGGGTGCGGGTTCATCTGCGTGTTTTGACGGCAGGGCAGCTGAGAGCCTGCCCATGAGGTCGGATAGCTTCCAGCGCGGCTGTTCCTGAGTGTCGGCCACGGTCCCTCCTTTTCGTTCACCCCTAAGCGTACTCGCCCGCACGCGCATTTCCGTTCGCGCAGCGCGCTCACCCGCCACGAGGGGCGCATACTGGGAGGTATGACATCGTTTTTCAAGCAGGCACACACGAACGTTCACGTCTCCACGCACGCAGTCCTCGGTTCGAACATGAGGGACGAGGCCAGGGCGGGCCAGGAGGTCATCTACCTTGCCGCGGGGTGCTTCTGGGGCGTCGAGAAGGCGCTGTGGAACACTCCCGGGGTCGTGACCACGGCGACCGGCTACATGGGCGGGCATTCGACCAACCCGACGTACGAGCAGGTGTGTTCTCATTCGACAGGTCATGCGGAGACCGTGCGCGTTGTCTTCGATACCGCGCAAACGAGCGCCGCGGAGCTGGTTCGACTCTTCTTTGAGATCCACGATCCGACGCAGGTGGGTGGACAGGGCAACGACATCGGCGACCAGTACCGCTCTGCGATCTGGACGACCACACCCGAGCAGCTGCGCGACGCGACCGCCCTGCGCGCGGCCTACCAGGAGGTGCTCACGAAGCGCGGTTTCGGCCCGATTCAGACCGTCATTTCTGCCGCACCCGACGGGGACTCCACCGCACGTTTCTGGTACGCGGAGGACTACCACCAGCAGTACCTGTTCAAGAACCCGGGCGGCTACGAGTGCCACGCCCGCACGGGTGTCGCCTGCCCGGCACTCCCCCACAAGTAGCCCACGCGTGACACAGATGTGGGGCGGGCCGGCACGTGTGTGCCGGCCCGCCCCACATGCGTGAGATCAGTTCACGCCCAGGATGTCAGTGACGAACACGAGGGTCGCGCCGCCGGGGATACCGGCCTGCGGAACGCCACGCTCACCGTAGCCGAGCTCGGAGGGGATGGACAGCAGGACGCGGTCGCCCACGCGCTTGCCCACGAGGCCCTCGTCCCAGCCGGGGATGACCATTCCAACGCCGATCTGGAAGGACAGGGCGCCGCCGCGGTCGAAGGAGTTATCGAAGTCGACGTCAGAGCCGAAGACCGCACCGTAGTAGTGGCACGTGATCGTATCGCCGGCCTCGACGACCTGGCCGTCACCAGCGTGCAGGACCTCGACGACGAGCTCATCGGAGGGGGTGCCGTCGAAGGACAGGGCGGGCTTGCGGCCGAATTCGCCGGCGACAGAGATGTTTTCCATGATGTCTTTCCTTAGGGTCGGTGAAGCGACGCGTCAGTCGCGGCGCATGAAGTAGGACAGGATCCTGAGGATCTCGAGGTAGATCCAGATGACGTCGGTCATGATGGCGAAGGTGCACAGCCACGAGTACTTCTCAGGCACGTTGTTGGCAACGCCCACCTTCACGGCATCGAAGTCGCGCACGAGGCACAGCACGCCGATGAAGACCGCGAGGACGCCAATAATGACGCCGAGCGGAATACCGAAGATGGAGGTGTTGCGAACGGCCGTCATATTCACGAGGCCGGTGCCCGACAGGAACAGGCTCGCCATGTAGTAGATGAAGAACGCGAAGGAGCCGATGCCCGCGACTCGGGTGAGCGTGTTCGAGTTGCGCACGAAGCCCATCGTGAAGGCACCCAGAGTCACACCAATCACCACGAGGGTCGCCAGAACTGCGCTCACCACGATGCCCGGGTACATCATTTCGAAGGCGCAGGACAGCGCGCCGAGAACGAAGCCCTCAATGAGCGAGTAGGCGACGATCGCACCCGGGCGGACCTTCTTCGAGAACTGGATGAACAGACCCAGGCCCAGCGTCACGGCACAAGCAGCGAAGGCCACGAGCATGGCAGCGCTCAGCGCAACGACGCCCGTCATCCATCCGGCGACCGCGCCCACGAGGAGCAGGCCGAAGCACATGAGGGACTTGACCACGACGTCGTCGTAGGTCATCGTTCCACGATCCACCGCGTCGGCCGCGGGAGCGTTCATCATCGCCTCGTACGAGGCCATCTGCTCCTCGTAACCGGACGGAGCCGGGTAGGCGCTGGGGTTACCCTGCGGAGCGCCGTAGACCGGCTGCCCCGAATAGTCGACACCCTGCTGGGTGCCGTACGGGTTGGTCGCACCCGCGTAGGGGTTCTGCGCCTGCGCCGAAGCCGGCTGGTACCCCGGCATCTCGGGGTAGCCGGCGGGAGTCGTCGACTGGGTCGACCAGTCCTTGACGATCGAATTCATCACCGGGTTGGCCATTTTTCCTCCTCATTCAGTGATGCACTGCCTCTAGTGTCGCACGAGGCATCCACGGGTGGGAAACGTACCATTATGCGCGCAGCGCAACGCGGCGTCCACACGCGCAGCGAGTTCCACCAACTGGCCACGGCCTCGTCGATGACACCGCTGGTCTGTACCCCCGGTGGGACTCGAACCCACAACACACCGATTTTAAGTCGGTTGCCTCTGCCAATTGGGCCACGGGGGCGCGCACGCGCACGTCCAGCCTACGGGAGGCTGGCGTGCACCTCAAGCTCCGCTCAGATCATCGCCTGTGCGATGCCGTCGAGGATGTCGTGCTCGGAGGTGACGACCTGCTCGATCGGGTGCCCGGCGGCCTCGGCGCGCGCCAGAACACGCGTGACGATGCGGCTCCAGATGAGCGCGCCCGCCGCGATGACGTCCTCGCGCCCCTCGGGCATGAAGCCCAGGGAGGCCTTCACGGAGGTCGGCTGATCGACCATGAAGCGCACGGCTTCCTCGAACTGCGCAGCGCTCAGGCGGGCGCCGTGGATGCGCTCGGGCTGGTAGGAGGTGAGCCCCAGCGCCTGGGCGGTCAGGGTGGTCACCGTTCCCGCAACGCCCACGAGGGAGCGCACGCGCGCCAGGTCCACGGACTTCTCCGCACCGTCCAGCTGCTCGTCGATCCAGGCGATCGCACGCTCCTGGTCCTCGACAGGCACGCCGCCCGCCGGATCCACGTGGGAGAAGAACTTCTCGGTGACGCGCACGGCGCCCATGTCGATCGAAATCGCCTGTTCGACGCGGGTCGCACCCAGCACCAGCTCCGTCGACCCACCGCCGATGTCGACGACCAGCATCGGGGCGGTGACGGACTCACCCAGGCCGCTCACCGCGCCATTGAAGGACAGTGAGGCTTCCTCCGTGCCGACGACGACCTCGGGCTCCACACCGATGATGGCCTTGATCTGGCGCACGAAGTCCGCGCTGTTGGACGCGTCTCGGGTGGCGGAGGTCGCCACAAAACGGGTGCGGGTCGCGCCCAGGGCCTCGATCATGCGCTGGTACTCGACCGTGGCCTCGACCGTGCGCTCGATCGCCGCGGGATCCAGGTAGCCGCGCGCATCCACGCCCTGCCCAAGGCGCACGATGCGCATCTGGCGGGTCAGATCGCACAGGTGGGGGCGGCCGTCCTCGCCGATATGTCCATCGGCGACGAGCAGTCGGATCGAATTAGTTCCACAGTCAATGGCAGCTACGCGGGTCATCGCTTCGTTTCTACGGGGGTGAGTCCCGGACGAGGCCGGGGCGGGCACGGGCTAAAGGCGCTCAGCAGGAGCAACGGGAGGTGGAGAACAGGCCACGCTCGTCGAGCATCGCGAGCGCGCGGTCCCCGATCGGATTCACGCCGGGGCCTGCGGCCAGAGAGTGGCCGACGAGGGCGTGCAGGCACTTGACGCGCGTGGGCATTCCGCCGGCGCTCACGCCCGAAATCTCTGGAACATCACCCAGGGTCAGGCGCGCCTGAATGTAGGCCTCGTGGGCGCGTGCATAGGCGGCGCGCAGCTCCTCATCGGCGGCGAGTTCCTCGTTGAGGGTCTCCATGACGTGCTCGGCCTCAAGCGTGGAAGCGCCCTTCACTGCTGCCGGGTGCGTCAGGTAGTAGGTCGTGGGGAACGGCGTCCCGTCAGGCAGGCGCGGCGCGGTGGCCACGACCGTGGGCCGACCACACACGCAGCGCGCAGCGATACCAACGACCCCTCGGGGCACGCGGCCCAGCTGGGAACGCAGGACCTCCAGGTCCTCTTCAGTGGCGTCGGTGGTGTTAACGAGGCTCATTCTCCGCTTTCTTGGCTGGTGGTGGGGGCCTGGCCCGACTGGCTGGTCTCAGCCGACGGGATAGGCGTCGCGCTCGGCGGCTGGTCCGCCTTCCCCACTAGGATACCGAGCTGCTGCACCCAGGGGCGCGCCGGTCCGGTGGAAGCCGCTGCGGCCGCCAGCGCCGAGTCCTGGTATTGCGGCCCCGGATCCACCACCGTGTATTGGGTCTCACCGGGGCGAACGAATCCGAGGCGCTCGCGCGCCTGAGTAGAGATGTAGTCGGGGTCATTCCACAGGTCGAGCTGACGCTGCATGTCGGCATTCTTCTGCTGTTGCTCGGCGACCTGCGTCTTGATCTGCGCCAGTTCACGCTCCTGCTGCCACCACTGGTAGAGGCTGGGCACCAGCATGACCGACAGGATCGCGGCGACGATCAGGACAACGAGAAGTCGCGTGGACACATCGAGGCCACCGATGGACAGGACCGAGGAGCCCTCCGCGGCGGGGCGCACAAACGAAGAGCGCGACGCGCCCTTCTCGCCACCCTTATTCCTGCGGAAAAAGCTGCGCTTTGCCCCCTCATTCTTCTGCGCACCCCGGGCCGTCTTCTGGCGCTTCGCCGAGGCCTCGGCCCCCTTCGAGGACTTCGAAGCCTTCGCGGCCGCCCTGCGCTGGCGCGACTTTTCCGCGTTGATCTCACGCGTCGTACGCGCTGCCTCCGAAGCGGAGGAGCGACGACGCGGAGAGGGGCGGGAAGAAGGACGACGGCTAGCCATTCTTCTATCGTGCCCTAAATTGACGTCTTTGGCTCAGCCCCACGCCGAAAAAACTCCGCGCGGACCCTGTCGGGCCCGCGCGGAGCTATGCGGCTAGTTGCCTAGGCTCACTTGAAGCGAGGGAAGGCAGAGCGGCCGGCGTAAACGGCGGCCTCGCCCAGCTGCTCCTCGATGCGCAGCAGCTGGTTGTACTTGGCGACGCGCTCGGAACGAGCGGGAGCACCGGTCTTGATCTGGCCGGAGTTGGTGGCGACGGCCAGGTCGGCGATCGTGGTGTCCTCGGTCTCGCCGGAGCGGTGCGAGGTCATCGAACGGTAGCCGTTGCGGTGCGCTTCCTCGACGGCGTCGAGGGTCTCGGTCAGCGAACCGATCTGGTTCACCTTGACGAGCAGCGCGTTCGCGGCGCCCAGCTCGATGCCCTTCTTCAGGCGAGCGGGGTTGGTGACGAACAGGTCGTCGCCGACCAGCTGGACGCGGCCACCGATCTCGGAGGTCAGGGCCTTCCAGGCATCCCACTCGTCCTCGGACAGCGGATCCTCGATGGAAACCAGCGGGTAGTTCGAGATGAGCTTCTCGTAGTACTCCACCATGTAGTCAGTCGAGCGGCCTTCGCCCTCGAACTGGTACAGGCCGTCCTTGAAGAACTCGGAGGAGGCAACGTCCAGGGCCAGGGCGACGTCCTCGCCCGGCTTCAGGCCGGCCTTCTCGATCGCGGAGACGATCAGGTCGAGGGCCTCAGCGTTGGAGTCCAGGTTGGGGGCGAAGCCGCCCTCGTCGCCCAGACCGGTGGACAGGCCGCGCTCCTTCACGACGCCCTTGAGCGTGTGGTAGACCTCGGCGCCCCAGCGCAGAGCCTCACGGAAGGAGGGAGCGCCGATGGGGGCGATCATGAACTCCTGGATGTCAACGTTGGAGTCCGCGTGGGAGCCACCGTTGAGGATGTTCATCATGGGGACGGGCAGGACGTGAGCGTTCGGGCCGCCCAGGTACTTGTAGAGGGGCAGGTCCGCGTACTTCGCGGCAGCCTTGGCGACGGCGAGGGAGACGCCGAGGATGGCGTTCGCGCCGAGCTTGCCCTTGTTGGGGGTGCCGTCCAGGTCGATCATGGCCTGGTCGATGTAGCGCTGATCGTCAGCTTCCTCGCCGATGAGCTCGGGGGCGATCTGCTCGACGACGGCGTCAACGGCGTCCTGGACGCCCTTGCCGAGGTAGCGGCCCTTGTCGCCATCGCGACGCTCGACGGCCTCGAACGCGCCGGTGGACGCGCCGGAGGGAACGGACGCGCGCGCAGCGGTGCCGTCCTCGAGGACGACCTCAACCTCAACGGTCGGGTTACCGCGCGAGTCGAGGATCTCGCGTGCACCAATGCCTTCAATAACTGCCACGTCATTCTCCAATCGATGTTGTTGCGTGGAAGCGGTCAGTACAACGGTAATACGGACCGCCATATGTGGTCACCCCCGGCGAGGGGGACGTTGTGGTTTTTGGGGCTATCAACCCCGGTTATGTGCCCGGACAAGCGACATTAGTCCCTGCCGGAGAAGCTGTGAGCGAATACTCACAAGGTTCAGTGAGCGCTGCCACCCAGGAGCGCGGCCGTGGGATCGTCCTTGGCTCCAGATACGGCGTCACCAAAGAGGGGCATGGTCGGTGCCTGGCCTCCACCCAGGGAGGGCTGTGCGAAACGCGGATTAATCTGCGCGTTCGCCTTGACGCGAGCCTGCTCGAGGGTCTCGTTCATGGCAGGCACGGCCGCCGGGTTCATCTGAGCGAACTGGCTGAGCTGCTGATTCAGGAGCACGGAACGCACGGTCGCTCGCGTGCCGCGCCCGATCGCGGGCACCTGAGCGCCGGTCTGCGCCGCAGCCTGCTCAAGAGCCTGGTCGATCTGCTCGTCGGTCACACTGAGGCCCACTGAGTCAGCCACTGCGACGAGCTGCGGCTCGTTGATCAGGCGAACGCGCACCTCGTACGCATCAATGGAAGACTTTCCAGCCGTCACTGTGGCGATCTGGCTCA
Source organism: Schaalia odontolytica (assembly GCF_005696695.1). Taxonomy (NCBI): domain Bacteria; kingdom Bacillati; phylum Actinomycetota; class Actinomycetes; order Actinomycetales; family Actinomycetaceae; genus Schaalia; species Schaalia odontolytica. The sequence goes on from NZ_CP040006.1 coordinate 1,822,682, forward strand.
CGGCCTCGTTAACTTCCGCGATGCTGTAGTCGCCGTTGTTGGTGCTGACGGCAGCGCCGGGATGGGCGGAGCACGCCCCCATTCCCAGTCCTGCAGCCACAATCAGGGCGGCGGTGGTGAGCTGGCGTGTGTAGCGCACGAGCATTCCTTCCTCAGATGTGTTGCGACGCAATAGGACCAGTGTATTCCACCACAGGCACTACTCGCCAAAAGGCACAAGAATCTTGGTCACCAGAGTCTCCACCCACTCCAGGAGCGGGCCGTCGGTGAGCGGCGAACCGCCGACTCGCGAGGTAAGCGGTAGCGGCACGAGAACCTGGCGAACGGCGGCTTTGATGACCGTTCCGGGGTGCAGGCGCTTGAGACGCATGACCTGGGAATCGCGCAGTTCGACGGGCGAGACGCGCAGGTACTTGCCCTGCGTGACGATCTCGGTAATCCCCGCGCGTCGCACGATCTCGCGCAGCCGCGCGACGGCGAAGAGCAGGTCGACCTGGGGCGGGATGGGACCGTATCGGTCGACGAGTTCCTCGCGCACGTCCGCTTCCTGTTCGGGCGTGGAGATTGCCGCGATCTTGGCGTAGACCTCGAGGCGCAGGCGTTCGCCGCGCACGTAGCCGTCGGGAATGTGCGCGTCGACCTGCAGGTCCATGCGCACGTCGGTCTTTTCGGTGGGAGCGTCGCCTCGGTAGGCGGCGACAGCGTCGGAGACCATGCGCACGTAGAGGTCGAATCCGACGCCCTCCACGTGGCCGGACTGCGCCCCACCCAGGAGGTTGCCGGCGCCTCGGATCTCAAGGTCGCGCTGAGCGACGGCCAGGCCGGCCCCCAGCTCGGTGTTCGCGGCGATCGTCTTGAGGCGCTCGTGCGCGGTCTCGGTGAGCGCCTTGTCGCCGGGGTAGAAGAAGTACGCGTAGGCGCGTTCGCGGCCTCGTCCGACACGACCGCGCAGCTGGTGGAGCTGGGACAGGCCGAAGGTGTCGGCGCGGTCCACGATGAGCGTATTCGCGTTGGAAATGTCCAGGCCGGTTTCGACGATGGTCGTACACACGAGGACGTCGAACTCGTGGTTCCAGAAGTCCTGAATGACGGCCTCGAGCTGGTGCTCGTTCATCTTTCCGTGGGCGGTGCGCACGCGTGCCTCGGGAACCAGCTCGGTGATGTGGGCGGCGACCGAGGAGATCGAGTCGACGCGATTGTGCACGTAGAAGACCTGGCCGTCGCGCAGGAGCTCGCGTCGGATCGCGGCGCTAACCTGGGCGTCCGTGTAGGCGCCGACGAAAGTCAGGACCGGCTGGCGTTCCTCGGGCGGGGTCTGGAGGATCGACATCTCTCGGATGCCGGAGATCGCCATCTCGAGGGTGCGCGGGATCGGGGTGGCGGACATCGACAGGACGTCGACGTCGGTGCGCAGGGCCTTGAGCGTCTCCTTGTGCTCGACGCCGAAGCGCTGCTCCTCGTCGATGATGACCAGGCCGAGCTTCTTGAACGAAACGGTGCCGGTCAGCAGCGAGTGGGTGCCGATCACCAGGTCGACCTCGCCCGAGGCCAGCCCCGCCTTGACCTCCTCGGTTTCCTTCGGGGTCGAGAAGCGCGAGAGCGTGCCGATGCGCACGGGGAAGCCGGCGTAGCGTTCGGCGAAGGTCTCCGCGTGCTGGGTGACCAGCAGGGTCGTGGGCACGAGGACGGCGGCCTGATAGCCGTCCTGGATGGCCTTGAAGGCGGCGCGCACGGCGATCTCGGTCTTGCCGTAGCCGACGTCGCCGGTGAGCAGGCGGTCCATGGGGACAGGCTTTTCCATGTCGGCCTTGACCTCGTCGATGGTGACGAGCTGGTCGGGGGTCTCGACGTAGGGGAAGGCGTCTTCGAGTTCGCGCTGCCAGGGCGTGTCGGGGCCGAAAGCGTGGCCCTTGGTCTGCTGGCGCACGGCGTACAGGCGGATGAGTTCCTTGGCGACCTCGTTGACGGCCTTCTTGGCGCGGGCCTTGGTCTTGGCCCAGTCGGCGCCGCCCATCTTGGTCAGGGAGGGCTCGTCGGATCCGGTGTACTTCGAGATTTGGTCCAGCGCGTCGGTGGGCACGAAGAGCCGGTCGGCGGGCTGGCCGCGCTTGGAGGGCGCGTATTCGATGACCAGGTAGTCGCGCGTCGAGGCGGCATCCCCACGCCCGATCGTGCGGGAGACGAGCTCGATGAAGCGTCCGATACCGTGCTGGTCGTGGACGATGTAGTCCCCGGGGTGCAGGGTCAGCGGGTCGACGCCCTTGCGCCTGCGCGAAGGCATACGCCGCATGTCGCGCGTGGACGCGCCCGCTCGCCCGGTGAGGTCGCCTTCGGTAAGGATCGCGATCTTCAGGTGGGGCGCGACGAAACCGACGCCGGCCTGCGCCGTCGTAATAGTCACGAGGCCGGGATCGGGGCGCGCTTCCACGTTGTCCGCGAGCGCGGCCGGGCACGAGGCGTCGGTGAGGATGGAGCGGATGCGTCGACCCGGGCCGGGGCCTTCGGTGGTGACGACGATGCGCCAGCCGTCGCGGGCCAGGTCGGTGAGGTCGGCGGCGGCTCGGGCGAAGTCTCCGCGGTAGGGGTGCACGTCTCGGGCGCCCACGCGCATGAGGGTGGGCGAGACAACGACGGGCGCGGGGCCGTCCGCTGAGGGCGAGTCGGCCTCGGCCTCGTCGATCGCGGAGGCGAGGTCGGCGGGCGGCAGGTCGGTGAGCTCCCACCAGGGGCGCTTCCCGCTCCCCCACAGGTCGGCCAGGTCGAGGAACGAGGCCTTGGACGCCTCGAGCGGGGTGTCTGCTCCCCCGGCGGCGGCGCTCCACGCGGCGGCGAGGAACTCCTCGGTCGTGGCGACGAGGTCGGCGGCGCGGGCGCGGATGCGTTCGGGGTCGGAGGCGAGGATCGGCGATCCCGCGGGCAGCAGGTCGAGGAGGGACTCCATGCCGCCCACGAGGATCGGAGCCAGGGATTCAATGCCGGGGGCGGCGATTCCCTCGGCGGCGAGGCTGAGCATCTCGGCGGCGCCGGGCAGGCGGTCGGCGGCCTCGCGGGCGCGCGCACGCACGGCCTGAGTGAGGAGGAGTTCTCGGCAGGGGACGGCCCACAGGCCGTCGGCGGCCTCGCCGAGGGTTCGCTGATCGGAGACGGAGAAGGCGCGGATGTCGTCGACCTCGTCGCCCCACAGCTCCACGCGCAGGGGGTGGGGTTCCTGGGGCGGGAAGACGTCGAGGATGCCGCCGCGCACGCTCATCTGGCCGCGGCCTTCGACCATGTCGACGCGCTCGTAGCCCAGCTCAGCCAGGCGGTTCATGGTCTCGGTGAGGTCGAGAATGTCGCCGCTGCGCACACGCACGGGTTCGAGGTCCGCCAGGCCGGAGATGATCGGCTGGAGGAAGGCGCGGATGGGGACGACGAGGACCGAAACCGGGCCCGCACTGTCGTCTCCCGTGATCGGGTGGACGAGGCGGCGCAGGACGGCGATGCGACGCGCCATCGTATCGACCTGGGGCGAGAGGCGCTCGTGGGGCAGGGTCTCCCACGCGGGCAGCATGGCGACGCCCGGGATCCACGAGGCCAGGGCGTTGGTCAGCGATTCGGCGTCGCGCCCGGTGGCCGTGAGGACGACGAGGGGCGTGGCCGCGCGCGAGGCGACGGCCGCAAGGAGAGGCGGCCGGATGCCGACGGGCGCGACGATCGTGCCGGAACGGCCGGCTTCGACGGAGTCGATGGCCGTCTCGATCGCGGGATCGGTGGTGATGTCCGGGAGGAGTCCGGTGAGTAGCACGCGCTGCCTTTCGCGGTGAGGGTGCGCGGCGACGCCCAAGGGTCGCCGCCTCGATCAGGACCCGGTGTGCAGGGCCATCTGGGTGGGGGCGAATCCCTTGGTCACGATGTCTTCGACGACGTCTGCGGCCTGCTCGAAGGTCACGTCCCAGTCGGGGCGTTCCTTGGAGGGCAGGGGGGCGAGCACGTAGTCGGCGGGGTCCATGCGCCCCGGCGGGCGGCCCACGCCGATGCGCAGCCGGGCGTAGTCACGCGTGCCCAGGTGCTGACTGAGGGACTTCAGGCCGTTATGGCCGCCCTCTCCCCCGCCGACCTTGAGGCGCAGCGTGTGCGCGGGCAGGTCCATGTCGTCGTGGATGACGAGGATGCGCGAGGGCTCGATCTTGTGGAAGGTGGCGAGCGCACTGATCGGCCCACCGGAGGTGTTCATGTAGCTGTCGGAGCGCGCGAGAATCACGCGGGGTCCAGGCACGCCGCCGGGGCCGATCCCTAAGCGGACGTCGGCGGTGTGCGTGCGCGAGCGGTGCGAGGTGAGGGTCGCGCCGCCGCGCGAGGCGAGCACGTCGAGGGTCAAGTACCCGACGTTATGTCGGGTGGAGGCATACTGCGCGCCGGGGTTACCTAACCCGACGACGAGCCACGGTCCGTCAGTCGTCATACTCCGATTGTGCCACCCGCGCCGAGAGCATGTCCCACTGGGGGGCGTCCTCGACGACGGGGGCTGCCTCACGTCGAGACGTGGCCCACGCGTCTGCGAAGAGCTGTGCCCACTTGGTGTAGGCCGCCGAATTCGGGTGGAAGAAGTCCGCAGCGTGGTAGGCGAAGGTGTAGGTCGGCAGGGAGTATTCCTGGGTGAGGGAACGCAGGTCGACCGGGTGCGCGTCGCTGTCGGAGACGGCGGCCGCGATGCGGTCGGACATGTCCTGCGCGCGACTTTCCTGGGGCATGATGCCGAAGGACGGGATCGTGGAGACGAGCGCGTCGGCAGGCAGGACGGCGAGGACTCGACGCAGGCGCTCTTCGAACTGGCCGGGGGCCATGTCCTCGGTCATGACGTCGTTGCCGCCGATGGTCAGCGTCACCAGGTCGGGGCTGTAGGGGCCGTCCAGCAGGCCCAGGCCGCGCATCTGCGGGATCTGAGTGAGTTCCACGGATTCGATCGTGGCCCCGGAGAGGGACAGGTTGAGCAGAAGGACCTCGCGATCCATCTGCGCGGCGATCGAGGAGGCGAGGCGGGCCGGGTAGGACTCGGTGACGCGCGAGGCGCCAACGCCCTGCACGGAGGAGTCGCCGAGGGAGACGATCAGGTAGGGACGCTCATCCTCGGGATGCTCGTCGAGCTCGCGCAGGCGGTCCAGGGTCGCCAGGTTGTGGTTCTCCCATGCCTTGCGGTAGTCACCGCGCTGGGAATCCAGCCGCAGGAGGCGTCCAATCGCCAGGCCGCCGCCGAAGAGGCTCGCGCCGCCGGCTGCTGCGCCCGCTACCTGCCATGCTCGTTTGCTGATCCCCATCGGAATGTCCTTCCCTTGTGTCTGCTGGTCCTCAGTGTAACGAGGCCGGGGCCGGTGCTTCAAATGCTGAAGCACCGGCCCCTCGGTTTGTCTCAGATCGCTCAGTCCAGGCGTCCGGCGGGAGCTCCCGGGAGGGATCGGATGAAGTGAGGAGGCTCCCAGCCTCGCTCCGCGTAGGCGGCCGCGACGGCTCGTGCCACACCCTCGACGGCGCGCACGTCGACGAGCGCGATCGCGCTACCGCCGAAGCCACCGCCCGTCATTCGTGCGCCATGCGCGCCCGCAGCGCGGGCAGCCTCCACGGCCACATCCAGCTCCTCGCAGGAGACCTCGTAGTCGTCGCGCAACGAATCGTGCGAATCGTTCAGGAGAGCGCCCGCGACCGCCAGGCGCGTCCCCTCGAGCGGCCCCTCGTCAAGGAGCTCAATGAAGGCGCGCGTGCGCGCGATTTCGGAGACGACGTGGCGCGTGCGCGCGGCCAGGCGCTCATTACCCAGCGCGGCCGTGGCCTCGTCGAGGTCCTCAACGTCCACGAGCTGGCCCACCCCCAGGATGCGCGCCGACTCCTCGCAGTCCGCGCGGCGCGACCCATACTGGCCGTCCGCCAGCGAATGCTTGGCGCGCGTATCGATGACGAGGAGCTCGAGGCCGACCGCGCTCAGGTCGAAGGGAACCTGGCGCGTCGACATGTCGCGACAGTCGAGGGCCAGCGCATGGCCCTGACGGCAACGCAGAGAGGCCGTCTGATCCAGGCCACCCGTGTTCGCACCCGCCACCTGGTTTTCCGCGGCGCGGGCGGCATCCACGAGCACCTTGCGCCCCTCGTCGTTGGGGGCCTCGATCGTGCCCGCAAGACCCAGCGAGCACACCTCGTCGAGGGCAACCGCGGTCGCACACTCGAGCGCGGCGCTCGACGACAGGCCACCTCCCAAGGGCACACACGACCACAGGGCCGCGTCAAAACCGGGCAGCGGCCCGTATCCCGCCTGCTCGAGGGCCCACGCGACACCGGCGAGATAGGCGGTCCAATGGTTGGCGACCTCGCCAGAGGTCCCCTTCGGGCCGATCACGTCGAGATCGAGGACGTCGATCGCCTCGCGCGTCTGCGGCGAAATCAGGCGAATCGTCCGATCCTCACGAGGCGACAGCGCCACGTAGGCGCGGTGCGGCAGTGCGATCGGAACGCACGGACCACCGTTGTAGTCCACGTGCTCGCCGATGATGTTGACGCGCCCGGGCGCGCTCCACACGCCCCGAGGCTCGTAGCCAAACGCGTCACGGAACAGGTCTGTGGCCTGCGCGGCCCCTTCATCGGGAGTAGCGGCGTCGGCCCACACGAGATCAGTCACAAGATCCTCCTTGGTCTCACTTCCACAAGGCTACGTGAACGCCCTCACACCCTTCAAGCGCTACGGCCTCATCGAACCCGCCCCAACACCCGGTACAGTGGAGCCACCACAACCGCGACACAGGCAGGCCCCATGTTCCTCCCCCAACGACTCCCCGGCCAGGACTGGCTCGGCGTCGTCGTCGCGATCCCCGAACCGTGGGTCACACAGCTCACCGACCTGCGCCTGCGCCTGGGAGACCTTGCGGGATCACGCATCCCCGCGCACATCACGCTGATGCCACCCACGCCCGTCGCACGCGAGGCACGCGCCGAGGTCATCGACCACCTGCGCTCCATCGCCTCGAGGCATTCCCCCTTCCGCGTCACCCTGTCGGGCACCGATTCCTTCCGCCCCGTCTCCAACGTCGCTTTCATGACGCTGGCCGAAGGCGCCTCCGACTGTACGTACCTCGCCGAGGAGATCCGCTCCGGCCCCCTCGACCACGAGATGCGCTTTCCGTATCACCCTCACGTGACTCTGGCACAGGACGTGGACGACGTCGCCCTGGACATGGCACTCGATATCGGAGCGACCGTCGAGGCCTCGTGGATCGTTCCCGGTTTCCGCCTGGACCGCATCGACCCGTCGGGCATCTACTCCTCGATGGCACTGTTCGACTTCGACGCCTCCGGGCACTAATTCGCTGCTTACCAAGCCTTTGCACGCTGGCGTTCCGGGCGCCGGAGGCACCGGCCATTCACGGGCACCTCAGCGCACACACGAAAGGCCGCGGCCCGGGAAGGACTCCCAGGCCGCGGCCTCGTCGATAAAACGTCAGATCTCGTAGGTCACGGAGACCGGCGCGTGATCCGAGAAGCGCTCCGCGTACTCGTCGGCGCGGCCGATCTCGAAGGAACGCGCGCGCTCGCCCAGGGCGGGCGTCGCGTACTGGTAGTCGATGCGCCAGCCCGCGTTGTTGACGAAGGCCTGACCTCGCCATGACCACCACGAGTAGGGGCCCTGCACGTCGCCGGCCAGGTCGCGCACGGTATCGCGCCACCCCTCCTCCACCCACTGGTTGAGGAAAGCAATCTCCTCGTCGAGGACGCCGGCGCGCTTGTTGTGGTTCGGCTTCCAGTTCTTGATGTCGGCCTCCGAGCGCACGACGTTGAAGTCGCCGCACACGAGGGAAGAGATGCCACCGGCGGCCTCTTCAGCAATCAGCTCTGCCATGCGTGCGCCGATGCGGGGCAGGTGCGCCATCTTGGCCTCCTGCTTGGGGGTATCCTTCTCGCCCGAGTGGAAGTATGCGGAGACGACGCGCACGGGGGTGTCGCCGCCCTCGGGACGCACGACGGCCTCGAGCCAGCGGCCCGAATCCACGTCCGTCTCGGCCTCGTCGAGAATCAGGCGCGGCTCACCCTCCAGGACCGCGCGCCCGCGTCGCACTGCTACGCCCACGCCCGCGCGCCCCTTGATGCGGCAGGGAACCCACACGCTCTCCCAGTCCTCGCCCATGATCTCGCGGGAGATCTCCTCGGGCGCACGCACCTCCTGCATGAGCAGCACATCCGTATCGCTCGCCTCCAGCCAGTCGAGGAAGCCGCGCTTGTGGGCGGCTCGGATGCCGTTCAGGTTCACGGTGGTCACCGTCAGAGTCATCGTTTTCTCCTTACGCGAGTTTTCTTCAGTCTAGAGGAACGAGGAGGCGCGGCGAGGAATGGACATCCTCACCGCGCCTCCTCTTCGTTCCCGCGCTCACGCGTCGTTTGCCGAGGCCACGCGCACCTGTCAGTTCGCGCTAATTCCCGCCTGGCGTTCGGCCGCCTCGACGACGTTCGTCACGAGGAGTGCCCGAGTCATCGGGCCAACGCCGCCGGGGTTGGGGCTCAGCCAGCTGGCCACCTCATCCACGCCGTCCGCGACGTCGCCCATCAGTCGAGCCTTGCCATCCTCGCCCTGCACGCGGCTCACGCCGACGTCGAGGACGATGGCGCCGGGGGCGACCATGTCACGAGTGATGATCCCAGCGGATCCCGCCGCGGCCACGATGACGTCCGCACGACGCACGTGATCGGCCAGGTCGGTCGTGCCCGTGTGGCACACGTCGACCGTCGCGTTCACTTCCTTGCGCATGAGCAGGAGGCCGATCGAACGCCCCACGGTCACGCCTCGACCGATAACGCACACGTTCTTGCCGGCCAGGTCGATCCCATGGCGTTCCATGAGCTCGATGACCGCGCGCGGCGTGCACGGCAGAGGCGAATCGATGGGACCCGAGCCTCGCAGCACGAGACGCCCGAGGTTCATCGGATGCAGGCCATCCGCATCCTTCGCGGGGTCGATACGCTCCAGAACGGCGTTCGTATCGATGCCGCGAGGCAGCGGCAGCTGCACGATGTAGCCCGTGCAAGCAGGATCCGCGTTGAGCTGGTCGATCGCGGCCTCCACCTGTTCCTGCGTCGCGTCAGCGGGCAGGTCCACGCGGATCGACTCAGCGCCGATCTGAGCGCAATCGCGGTGCTTGCCGGCGACGTAGGCGACGGACCCGGGGTCCTCTCCCACGAGGATCGTGCCGAGGCCCGGGACAACCCCAGCCTCGCGCAGACGATCGACGCGCTCCTTCAGCTCCGCCTTAATGGCGGCAGCGGTCGCCTTGCCATCCAGGACCCCGGCGGGGCCCTCCCAGGGAGCCCTCACGATCAGAGCCCGGCGTACAGCGGGTGCTTGTCCGTCAGCTTCTTGACGCGGGCGCGCAGGGCGTCCACCTCAACATTGCCGCCGGACGCACCCTGCGACAGGGTCGTGCCGATGATGTCCGCAACCTCGGCGAAGTCCTCGGCGTCGAAGCCACGCGTCGCGAGTGCGGGGGTGCCGATGCGCAGGCCCGAGGTGACGGCCGGCGGACGGGGGTCGAAGGGAACGGCGTTACGGTTGACGGTAATACCGACCTCATGCAGCAGATCCTCGGCCTGCTGACCGTTGAGCTCGGAGTCGACCAGGTCAACGAGGACGAGGTGCACGTCGGTGCCACCCGTGACCAGCTTGATACCGGCCTTCTTCGCGTCGTCAGCGCCCAGGCGCTCGGCAATGATCTGCGCGCCCTCGAGGGTGCGGCGCTGGCGGTCCTTGAATTCGTCGGTCTGCGCGACCTTCATGGCGATGGCCTTCGCGGCAATCGCGTGCATGAGAGGGCCGCCCTGCTGGCCGGGGAACACGGCAGTGTTGAGCTTCTTGCCCCACTGCTCGCCGCGCGAGGACAAGATCATGCCGGAACGAGGACCACCCAGGGTCTTGTGGACCGTCGTCGTCACCACGTCAGCGAAGGGGACGGGGTTCGGGTGCAGGCCCGCGGCCACGAGGCCCGCGAAGTGAGCCATATCCACCCAGAGGGCGGCACCGACCTCGTCCGCGATGTCACGGAAGGCCTGGAAGTCAAGGTGACGCGGGTAGGCGGACCAACCGGCGATGATGACGCGCGGACGCTCGGCGAGAGCAGCCTCACGAACCTTCTCAGGCTCGATGCGCATGGTCTCACGGTCAACCTCGTAGGCGACGGCCTTGTAGTTCTTGCCCGAGAAGTTCAGGCGCATGCCGTGGGTCAAGTGACCGCCGTGGGCCAGCGACAGGCCGAGGATCGGGTCGCCGACATTCGCCATAGCCATGAGCGCGGCAGCGTTGGCCTGCGCACCGGCGTGGGGCTGAACGTTCACGTAGTCGCCGCCGAAAACCTGCTTCGCACGTTCGATGGCGAGCGACTCTGCGACATCCACGAACTCGCAGCCACCGTAGTAGCGGCGGCCCGGGTAGCCCTCGGCGTACTTATTAGTCAGGACCGAGCCCTGCGCCTCGAGGACGGCGCGCGGGACAAAGTTCTCCGAGGCGATCATCTCGAGAGTGTCACGCTGGCGACCAAGCTCGGCGTCCAGAACGGCCTGAATCTCAGGATCCAGCTGCGCAAGTGTCATGTCATTGAGGGAATCCATGGGGTTCTCCTATTGATCATCCGATGATGGTTGGCAGTGGCCTCTAGCCCAGGCGGGCGGCTATCGATGCCGACGCGTCGCTCCCCGGTGGTGGCCCACCTATTCGCCAGTCACGACACGCTGACCAGTCTATCGCTCAGCGGTTTTCCGCGCATTCTGCCAAGGTGTCAGCAAGCTACCAGCTGGTCACGCAACGTTCAGATCTGACTTGCACAACTCGTCAGGTGCACGAAATCACAGCCTTTTTTCGCTTGTACTTAACCCTTTGGTTAGCAACCAAGCTAACCATATGGATAGACTAGGGTTAACACCTAACGGTGACTGAGTTGCGCCAGGGACGTTTACCTAGTAAACATCCCAGTCCAGAGCGGATTTTCCGCCTCTAACCGACATGCAGCATTTGAGTTTGATGAAGTAGAAGGAAGACGCACAGATGACAACTTTGACGAAGCCCACCGCACGAGCCGCATCCACGGCTCTCGCATTCGAGCACGCGTCGGATCTTGCCGCCTCCGCCGACAACGCCATCAAGCGCATGTGCGACATTTTCGCAGCTCTTTTCGGCATTATCCTGCTGACCCCGCTGTGGATTATTGTCGCCGCGATGGTGCGCCTGAACGACGGCGGCCCCGCTCTCTTCACTCAGGAGCGCGTCGGCCTCGACGGCAAGACTTTTACCATGTTTAAGTTCCGCACCATGCGCGTGGACGCCGAAGAGCTCAAAGCCTCCCTCATGGAGGCCAACGAGGCCGACTCCTCCGCCGGAAATTCGATCATGTTCAAAATGGCCAACGATCCGCGCATTACGCGCATCGGAGCCTTCCTGCGCAAGACGTCGATCGACGAGCTGCCCCAGCTGTTCAACGTCCTGCGTGGCGACATGTCCCTCGTGGGCCCGCGCCCCCCACTCCCCAGCGAGGTCGCACAGTACGAACCCCGCGTGATGGGCAAGTTCGCCGTCCGCCCCGGCATCACCGGTCTCTGGCAGATCTCCGGCCGCTCGAACCTCTCCTGGGATGAGACCGTCCACCTGGACCTCTCCTACGCCCAGCACCGCTCCCTCACCCTCGACGCGTGGATCATGCTTCAGACCATCCCCGCGCTCCTGCGTCACGAGGGCGCCTACTAAGCCTTTCCTCTCTGTGTGTGATTGGGTGTGGCCCGAGCCGATTGGCTCGGGCCACACCTTTATCTTCAACGCCCCACCACGGCCTCAAATCCCCGCAACCACAAGGCAATTCACATCGGCTTGGACAGCGCGGCGAGGCCCCATCGCAGTACCTCACGGCAGTGATCACCGCACCACTTCCACCCCTCAGCCACACGTCAGGACCGGATCAACGAGGCTCACGTAGGCCACCCCACCCATTTGAAGATTGAGTCGTCAAACTCGCACATTGCGCTAGCGATCGATTCACATTGCACGGAAGCGCGCATACAGAGAGCAGCTCATCAGCCTCAAGAGAGTTTGACACCTACGCATAAGAGCACCCTTTGCCACCCACATCACAGGGAGGCATCACACCCTCATAATGTTTTGTGTGGGCTACGCCATTCACTGCATAACCCTTTTTAAGCATCTATCCGGAAGCATTTTGAGACACGCTCAGCGCCGCTCCCCCTCCCCCACGCTCGCCCCTTGTGTGCTCCCAAAAGCCGACCAGGGCACTCACACGAAAGAGCCCCTGACCTGCGAGCACACACCTTCACGCGAACCCTGTTGGTGGCCATTCTTCGAGACGTAGAACCGTCCGAAAACAGCCTTGCGCCCCACTTACCGCGGGCACGGGCCCGGAAGACATCTGGCAGGCCGCAGAACATCCGCACCGCAAACTGGATAGGAAGCGACGATCTGGATAGGTTGGAGCGATCTGGATAGGAAAATAACCTATCCCGAAGCGCCGTTCCTATCCAGAACCCCCATCGCAGCCGCCTGGAGCGTACGTCGCCGGATACAGGGGCGTGGCCACACTGGCCGCACACATTGCCAGATGACAGCAGGTACGAGCAACCGTCCCTACGCGCCAGTAGCCGTCACCACCTACCATCGGGCAGCACCAGCCCATCTGGCGATGCAAAGGAGGCCGGACCCCGCAGGGCCGGCCTCCTTCACAACGACTAGCGTCAACCTCGGTCAGCGAAGCGTCACGCCACCGACCAGTCCGAGATCGTCGAAGCTACCCATTGCCTCGAGCCGCGAGATGAGCTCGGGCGCGTGAGCGACGAAGTCGAGGGCTTCGACGGTGTAGCGCTTGGTGAGCCGCTTGGGCTCGTGCGCGATGCGCCAGGCCCACCCGAGGCGGGCGGCGTGCACCCAGTTCGGGAAATAGTCGTCGGCAGCGCGTGCGTACTGGTCGATCCAACCGCCCGCGGTGCACACGGACGCCTCGGGCAGGAGGCCGAGAACGAAGGACGCGACGACCTCCTGGAGACCGGCCCCCAGGCCGACGATCACGAGGCGTGGATCGAAGGCAGTGAGCACCGAGGGATCGACCTTCAGCCGACGAAGCCCCTCGTACCCGTCGATGACCTGCACATCGAAGCGGTGCAGGCGCTCGGCTGCGGCCTGACCAGCCTCGGGAACAGCCCCGATGAGGGTGATGCGGGTGCCATCCTCGAGGCGTTCAAAGACGTGCGGCAGGACGAGGTCCGCGGAGGTGCGGGCGACCTCGTGGCCTGCTGCGCGCAGACGCATCTGCAGGAGGGTCCCGTCGAAGCCGACGGTGTGCATGCGGGCAAGCGCACGGAAGTCGGCGTGCAGGAGGGACCAGTGGTTGAGCCACGTGGTCGTGTGCCCTCGGGTGAGCACGCGCTGCGCCATCGCGTCGAACGCGGGGTCGGTCGCGGGGGCGCCGACCGCGCCGGCGGCCTCGGCCTCTTCCGAGCCGCCGGCGGGGGTTGACGTCACGGTCATGGAGATCACCTCACCAGGCTTGCCGTGAGATCAAAGGTCACGGACGATGCTTTCGCGTAGTTGGCGTGAGACTCAACGGCGATACGGTTGACGCCATCCTTGAGCAGCTTGCGGGGCACCGTGATGCGCACGAGCTTGTTCTTCGCCGTAGTGAGGCCCACGTTGGAGGAGGCTCGCGTGTTGGCGTCGATCGTGCCCTCGGGCATGTTCACGCGCTTAATTTCGGTGCCGTTCACGTAGATGACTGCACCATCGTCAACGCGGACATCGAGGGTGACCTCGAAGTCGGCGCTGAGGGTACCGAAGTTGACGTCACGCACGAAGTAGTTCGTGATGGCTCGGTCCGCCGCAGGCATCGTGAAGGGCGTACCGGCGTCGCGGTCGCCCCAGCCGAGCGGGCTGGCGCCGTGCTTCCACGAGGACAGGTCGGCGGTGGAGTTCCACTTGGCGTCGGGCGCTTCCTTGGAGTTCCAGTAGTTCCAGTACATGCCCGAGAACAGGAAGGGTCCGAAGTTAAGCGCAGACACGTCGAGGACCTCGAGGGGCTTGTCCGGGTCAGGCGTGAGCGGAACATCCGGCTGCGGCTGGGGTGCCGGCTCCGGTTCGGGCGCGGGAGCGGGTGCCGGCTCGTTGCCCTTAGTGACGACCTGTACCATGCCGTCGATGGTCATCGACGAGCTGGAGCGGTAGTTCAGGTGTGTTTCGACGGCCAGCGTGTTCGCGCCGGCGACCAGCTTGTCCGCGGGGACGAAGACCAGCTGTCGGTCGGCTCGCGCAGAGGGCGTCGAGACAGAGGCGGATGCGAATGTAGACGCGTCAACCGTTCCATCGCCCATGCGCTGGCGAGCCACCTCGTTGCCGTTGACGTACACCACGGCACCATCGTCAGCCGTCACGGCGACGTTGACGCCGCCGATGGCGGTGGGATCAGCGACCGTGAAGTTGATTCGCGCGTAGGTGGTGACGGGGCGGGTCTTGGCCGTGCCCGGGGTCAGCTTCGTGTTGAGGCCGGGGCCGCCGTAGCCGATCGGGGATGCACCGCGGCTCCATGCAGAGTCGTCGAACGAGGTCTGGGCCCAGTTCTCGGCGACCGGATCGGTCGACCAGTGGTACGCCCAGGTGTCGTCCTCGTCGACGAGCAGCGAAGAATCGTCGGGCTGCGCGGGCTTACCGTTGGAGTCGACCACGTAGGCGTGCGTGGACGCGCCGCGCAGGCCGTCGGAGGCGACAGCGCGCACGAAGAAGCGGTTCTTGCCGCCCAGGGGCACGGTCACGGAGTTCGAGGTCGTGGTGGCGATCGGACGATCGTCACGCAGGATGTCGTAGGAGACGGCACCGGGCACGGAGGACCACTTGAGGGTCACCTGCTGGGAGTTGCCGTCGGAGGCGCGCAGGTTGGCGGGCACGGCGGGTGCGGTAGCGTTGCGCGCAGGCATGCGCACGAAGCCGCCGGACCACTGTCCCGAGGTGAGCGACGTGTAGGAGTAGTTGAAGTCGCCGCCTGCCCACAGCGCGCCGTCGTCGCCCATTTCGAGGGCCCACGCGCCGGTGAAACGCTGGGAGGACAGGCGGTAGGGGGTCCAGCCGAGCTGGCGGCCCGTGGCCTCGTCCCAGCCGCCGACCCACTGGATTTCGTCGGCACGCGTCCAGGAGGTGCCCAGCGTCAGGTAGTGGTAGGCGTCCTGGAAGGCGAAGTCGGAGCAGTGGCACGAGGCGTAGACGACACCCGTGGCGGAGCGGGTGCTCGCCTGAACGTCTCCGCCGTTCTGCATGGTGATGGAACCCGAGGTGCGGGTCATCGAGTCGGAGTTGTATCCGAAGAGCGAGTGCTGCGAGCCGCCGAAGTACACGCGGCCGTTGCGCGCGGTGACGGTCTGCTGGTACTTGCCGATCAGGTAGGAGTGCTGGAAGGTCCAGGACGAGTCCAGCGCAGCGCCGGTGGCTGTGGACAGTCGACCCGCATTTTCGACGACCAGGTTGTGCGCGCGCGTGAAGTAGCCGGCAGCGTAGTAGTAGGTCTCGTTTTCGTCAACGTCGATATCAATGACGGTGCCGTTGAACTCGGGGTTCCACGAGCGGTCGGGCTTGCCGTTGATATCGAGGCGCGCGCCGTTACGGGCATAGGTCCACGACGCACCGTTGCCCTGGAAGTGCGTGAAGATACCGCCCAGGTAGATGTGGTCGTTGATGATCTTGATGGACTTCACCGAGACGCGGCCACCGTTGGCGCCGGTGCGCGCCTGCAGGGTCCACGACGGGTCGATCTGGCCGGTCGCGGGGTCGATCAGAACCGTGCCGACGTGGGTCTCACCGTTGACCCGGGTGAAGTCGCCGGCCACGAGGAGCTTGCCGTTAGGCAGCTCAGCGAGGTCCTTGACCTGGTTGTTGAAGGAGAAGGTCTGTCCGTTCCACTCCCCCGTCGTCGCGTCGAAGCCGGCGAGACCACTGGAGGCGATTTCCTGGCCGTTCTTACCCTTCTGCACGCCGGTGAAGTTACCGCCGACGTACATGGTCGAGCCGATCTGCTCGAAGGCCTGGACCTGGATATTGCCTTCCTTGTAGGAACCGTTGAGGTTGCCGGTCACGCCCCAAGACATCGGCGAGGCGAACTCAGAAGCGGTGTCCTTCTGCTTTTCGGCGGGCGTGCCGCCGTCGCCGATGGCGCGGAAGCTGGCATCCGTCGAGCGCAGCTGCGGGCGGATGTAGGCCTCGGCGTAGGGGTTAATGATCGAGCCGTTGTAGTGGAAGTACGACGTCGAGGAGGACGTGTCGGCCCACGACGTGGCGAGAGGGCCGTAACCCCAGCCCATCGTGTACTTGTTCTGCGCGGAGGCCGTCAGGTTGACGTATCCCCAGCCAGTGTTCGTGCCGAAGCCCGACCAGACGATGCCGCCGTTGACCCACCACTCGCGGTTGAACTTCACGTCCACGGGGTGGGCGCTCTTAAAGGGCCAGATGAAGTCGCGCATCTTCGGGAAGCGCATGCGTACCGTCTGGTAGGCGGTGCCCCTGTGGTTCCAGGCGCGCTGGACCATGATGCCGTCATCGAGGTCGGAGACCGCGGTGCCGCCGAGCAGGCCGTTGACGGTTTCGTGCGAGGCCTGGACGACGTCGAAGTCGCCGGCCGTACGCGGACGGGTCTTGAGCTTCTCCTGGTCGCCCTTCCCTTGGCTCCACGTCTCCCAGCCTTCGCGGCCGCGACCGATGAGGACCCAGCCGCCGCCGTCCGTGGTCTGGTCGCAGAAGAACTGGCCGGGGGCCTCCATGGTGGAGGTCTGCAGCCAGTACGTTCCGTTCTGAGAACGCGGGTCGTTCTGCTTGATTTCCCAGCACGAGGCCGCAGCGGTGGCCTCGCTCAGGCCATCGTGGAGCGGGTCGGCGGCTGCGTGGGCAGCCGGGGAAAATGCAAGCACGCTCAGGCCGGTCACTGATGCCAGTCCGAGCGCCAAGCAACGGCGCATAAAACTCATGGGGTCCTCACAGGTATCGCGTAAATGGTTACTTCTATAGTGTCACGATAATTGCCAGCGCTCAACCACTTGGTTAGGAGGAGGTGGGAGTCGTTTACCACATACAAGTCAACCCCTGCCAAAACGGCAGGGGTTGGACCTGTCAACACGATTCACGAGCTGGATCGAACCATTTTCACTGGCTCACACCTCGCGCGAACTCGAGCGGAGAAGAACGATTCTTCCCTTATTTCACAAGAGTTGCGTTCAGATCGAAGGTCATCGAGGGCGAGCCCTTGTAGTTGAGGTGTTCCTCAACGCCGATGCGGTTCACGCCGCTTGTCAAGAGGCTGGCGGGGATGGTGACCTCGAGCAGATCGGAGGCTGCCTTGGCGGCACTCACGGCCGAGTTCGCGTAGGTGGTGTGAGTAATGTTTCCATCGGACATACGTTTCGTGTCGATGACCTTGCCATTGACTCGTAGAACGACACCGTCATCCGCGCGCACCTTGACGGTCAGCGAGGTGTTCGGGGTGATCGCGCCCAGGTCAATGTCGCGCGCGAAGTAGTACGTGATCGCACGATCCTTCTTGGCAATGTCGAGGGCGGTCGCCGCACCGGAGTCTCCCCAGCCGATCGGGCCGGAACCGCGGTTCCAGCTCTGGAAGGAGCCGGTCGTGGCCCAGTCGGAGGCGGGGGCTTCCGTCGAGGTCCAGTAGTTCCACTCGTCGCCGGTCTGGATGACCGTGCCGGACTTGACGGAGGCCGCGTTGATCGGCTGCGTCGCGTCGGTCGGCTGGGTGCTGCGATCGGCGGGAACAGAGCTGTTGTCGTCCGGGGTGCCATCCACGCGGAAGATGGAGGCCTGCATGGACACGGTCGCGGTGCGCAAGTAGTTGACGTGGGTTTCCACGGCGATCACGTTGTCACCGGTCTTCAGCGCCGATGCGGGGACGAAGATCTCGGACTGGGAGGCGGAAGCCGCAGCGAAGTTGGGAGCGGCGTCGGCGCGGGTCGTGTAGCTGACCGTGCCGGCACCCATGCGGGTGCGGTCCACCTCGACGCCGTTGATGTAGACGACGGCGCCATCGTCGGCCAGGTACTTGACGTTGATACCCTTGAGGCCCTTCGCGTCAGCCACCTGGAAGTGCGTGCGGTAGTAGGTCGTCACGGGGCGCGAGCCCTTGGTGGCGATCTGGGTCGTGATCGCAGAGTCACCGTAGCCCAGGGGGGCTGCGCCGGTCGGCCACGCGGAGTCGTCGAACGAGGCCTGGGCCCAGTTCTCGGGGGCAGCGCTGGCGTCAGCGCGGTAGTTCCACGTCGCATCGGCCTCGAGGAGGAACGGGTTGGAGGCGTCCACCTGGCCCGGAGCCGGAGCGGCGTAGACCGCGGTGGTCGCGGAGCGGTTGCCCTCGGCGTCGACGGCGCGCACGAAGTAGCGGTTCTCGCCGCCGCGCGGCACCTCGACAGTGGTGGTCTCGGAGGTGGCGATCGGACGATCGTCGCGCAGGATCTCGTAGGACACGGCGTCGGCGACGCCTTCCCAGGCGAGGGTCACGGTGGAGTCGTTGGACGCGGAGGAACGCAGGTAGGAGGGCGCCTCGGGCGCGACGTTGTCGCGGTTGTCGTAGCGGGCGAAGCCGCCGTTCCACTGGGTGCGCGTGGCGTCGGTGTGGGAGAGCGTGAAGTCGCCACCCACCCACAGGTTGCCGTAGTTATCGCTCGTCAGCGCCCAGGCGCCGGTCTTGCGGCGCGAGGAGAGCTCGAAGGGGGTCCACTTCAGGCTCTCGCCGGTAGCGGCATCCCACGCACCGACCCACTTGATCTCGTCGACGCGCGACCAAGAGCCGTTCATCGACCAGACGTACATGTCCTGGTAGGTGCTGTCGGAGCAGTGGCAAGAACCGTAGATAACACCCTTGGCGGACACGGTCGTAGCCTGGAGGTCGCCACCGTTGCTGAAGGTCATGGCGCCGGAGACGCGCTGGTTGGTGGCGGTGTCGTAGCCGAACAGGGAGTGCTCGGAACCGCCGACGTAGACGCGGTTGCCCGCCGTGGCGATGGTCTGCTGGTACTTACCGGCAGTGGCGCTAGAAGGCTCGAAGTTGAAGCCCGCGTCCAGGGCAGCACCCGGCTCGGTGGAGAACTTGGCGGCGTACCAGGCACGCTGATTACCGTGCGCGGTGGTGAAGTGGCCGCCCGCGTAGAAGGCGCTGTTCGCCTCGGAGACGCCGACCGCCTGGACGGAGCCACTGATCTCGGGGTTCCACGAACGGTCGGGGCGCGCATCAAGACCAACGCGGCCGGCGTTGCGTGCGTAGACCTTAGTGCGGCCGCCGCCGGACAGGTGGGTGAACGATCCGCCCATGTAGACGTTGCCGTCGTAGTAGGCCAGGGCGCGCACGCTCACGGCACCGCCGCGCAGCGCGTTGATGACCTGCAGGTCCCACGAGGGGTCGATCTGGCCCGTCGAGGGGTTGATAACGACGGTGCCGGAGTGGGCCTCGCCGTTGACGCGGGTGAAGTCACCGCCGACGAGGAGGCGACCGTCGGGCAGGGCGAGGAGGGCCTTGACCTGCGCGTTGAAGTCGAAGGTCTGGCCGGTGAAGTCGCCGGTGGCCACGTCGAAGGCCGCAAGGCCGCGCGAGGAGATCTCGGCGCCCTTCTCACCCTGCTTCACACCGGTGAAGTTGCCGCCCACGTACATGGTGGAGCCGACCTGGGCGAAGGCCTGGACCTGGATGTTGCCCTCACGGACGGAGCCGTTGAGGTTGCCGCTCACGCCCCACGAGGTCTTGGCGGCGTACTGCGAGACGACACCTGAAACCGTCGAGGCGCTCAGGCCCTCGTCTGGGATGCGGGCGAAGGCAGCCGAGTCCGAGGAGATGCGCGGACGCACGTAGGCCTCGGCGTAGGGGAAGACCGTCAGGCCCGACTTGTGGAAGTAGGAGGTTGCGGAGGTGACGTCACCGGTCCAGTTGGCGGTGAGAGCACCGTAGCCCCAGCCCGTCTTCCAGCCCGTGATACGGGCGGAGGGGTAGGTCTGCAGGCCGTTCCACTCGTTGTCGTAGCCGGTCAGGCCCCACATGAGGCCAGAGCGCCAGCCGCCCTTGTCGAGCTGGATGTTGACCGGGTGGGCCATCTTGAAGGGCCAGACGAAGTCCGTCATCTTCGGGAACTGAAGATCCACCGTCTGGTAGGAGCGGCCCGACGCGCTCCACGAGCGCATGACGCGCACGCCGTCGGCCTGGTCCTTGACCGGCTCGTTGTTGAGGAGCTCGGTGACGGACTTGTTGGAGAGCTGAACGACCTCGAAGTCATCGGAGGTCCGCGAGCGAGAGGTCAACTTCGCAGGATCGCCCTTGCCGCCGCTCCAGGATTCCCATCCTTCACGGCCGCGGCCGATCAGGACCCAGCCGCCGCCATCTGTCGTCTGGTCACAAAAGAACTGGGCGGGGTGATCCATCGCAGGAGTCTGGAGCCAGTAGGCGCCATCCGCTGCCTCAGGATTCCGCTGCTTAATGTCCCAGCACGACGCGGCTGCAGTCGCGGCGCTCGAACCGTCGCGAACAATAGCCTGACCGGGTGCCGAATCTCCCTGACCTGCACCAACAGCGTGAGCCATCGGAGCGAGCGCGAGGGAAGCGCAGGCGACAATCGGCGCAGTTGCAAGGATTGCAAGGCGCGAAATCGCAGAAGCCATGACACGACCTTTCGGAGGAACGGAAACTTGTTGCATAAATAATTACACAACAATCCCCATCAGATCAACCGAATGGTTAACTCAAACTTTCACAGGTGCACCACGCACCGCATTCCTACCCCCGATGACGCCTCGCCAGGGACCCAAGTCCCGACAGGTGCAGACGATCCCTAAACGCCCAGCAAACACAGGCGAAAACCAGGACCGAGAGCGCCGAGCCACCAATGGTCGCAACGAAAGAATCGCGCCCCAGCCACCATGCTATACACCCGCCCGGAATCACCGCAGATACGCCCACAACCAGAATCGGCTTGACCACTTCCGACAATTTCGGTGTCACACCGATAAACCGCGAGACCTGAACGGTCGCCATGGTCGCGTCAAGCACCATGCACACGGCCCAGACGATCGCCGCAGCGACCATTCCTCCGCGAGGAATAAAGATGACGTTACCCACAACGTTGAGGGTAAGGACCACGATCTTGTTGACCGCTGCCCACCCGGAGCGTCCACTCATGATGAGCAGAGAGTGAATGTTTCCCGCCATGAAAGTCACGATGGAGCCGATGCACAGGACCACGAGGACGTTCGCGCCGGGAGCGAAGCCGTCACCGAGGATGCGCATGAGCGCGGGCGCGTAGATCGCCATGAGGGCGTAGATCGGGGCGGCGAACAGGACAAGCCAGATCGAGGCCGTGCTGTAGAGGTCACGCAGCTCCTTCGTCTTACCCTGGTGCAGGAGTTTGGAGAACTGCGGGGAGACGACGACCCGCAAAGCCGTGTCGACGACCATGCCCGCCTGAATGAAGCGAATGGCGCCACCGTAGATGCCCGAGGCCGCATCGCCCGCCAGGAGACCGACGAGGAGGACGTCGAGCCACTGCAGCGCCTGCTCGAGGCCGGCGGTGAGGGTGCGAGGAAGCGCGAAGGACACGACCTGACGACGCCGCTGCGCACTTGGCCAGCGGCCCACCGAGTCGGCCGCCGAGGGCATGTGTCGCAGCAGCAGCCACCACGCGGCGACGAGGACAACGACGAAGGGCAGCGCCCAGGCGACCGAGACGAAGGCCAGCGACCCGGTGAACGCAGCCGCGAGCGCAACGAGGAGCGGGCGCAGGCCGGGCAGCAGCAGGTTCTGAATGAGGACGTACTCGCGCATGTTGCCGAGCGCCCGCAGGGCGGCGGATGCGACCAGGGTGAGGGCGCCGATCGGCACGAACCACAGGACGGCCCGGGTGGATGCCGCCACCTCGGCGTTCCAGATCAGGGGGGCCACGGCCTCGAGAATGAGGACGCACACGGTGGATACGCCCACCGTCAGGGAGGCCATGAAGGACAGGGTCGCGCGGATCTCTTCGGGAGCATCCAGGGACAGGCGAGGCATCAGGTAGATGGCGGTGGAGTCGAGGCCCACCTTGGCCAGGGCCATGACGATCGCGAAGACGCCGGTCGCCTGGGTGACGATACCGGCTCCCTCGGCGCCCAGCATGCGCGACAGGATGATCGTGAACGCGAAGCCCAGGACCGCCGAGGCGGCCGCTCCGACGAAGCCAACGATGCCCCCGCGCGCGAGGGAACGCCTGGCTTGATTTGCCTCACTCATGATTAACCTTCCCGCTACCGCGCGGTAGCCTTTCTCTATAACCTACCGATGGGATACACATGGACTTCATCAACTCGCTCTCCCCTGCCCGCAAGAAGAGCCTGCTGGCAGCCGCAATTCTCCTCATCATCGCGCTCGTCATCGCCGGCTTCCTGCGCCTGACGGGCTCCTCTGAGACGGATGCGGCCGCCTCCGCGGCGTCCGGCGCGCAGAGCGCCGAGGAGGACCCGCAGTCCGACATCCCACAGTCCGTCGCGAAGACCATCACCCCGCAGTCGGGCGGGCCCGCAAACGAATCCGGTTCGCTGGCCACGGACGCCGAGGCCGCCGGACAGGCCACCTTCGTCATGAACACCCTGTGGGACGCGTACACGGACCCCGAGCAGGCTCGTGCGACCGACCTGTCCTCCGTACTCACCGCCTCGGCGCTGGAGGAGTTCGACGCGCAGGCTCTCGAGTGGACGAGGGACGGCACCCACACCACCGGCTCACCCACCCTCGAGGACGTGCACATCCTCAGCGATGACGGTGCCGGAAACGTCACGGTCTCGGCGTGCGTCGATTCTTCCAACGTTCGCGTCCTCAACGACGCGGGAACTGCGCTGACGGACGACACGACCATGACCCGCGCCCTCACCTATTTTCTGTTTGTGAAGGACGGCGGCGCGTGGAAGCTGTCCGGCTTCTCGTTCCCCGACGACCCGACTTGTTGAGTCGAGCAAGCATGTGAGTGGCAAAAGCCCCGTCGTTCGCGGCGGGGCTTGTCCATTGCCCCATGCGCACCGCGCGCTGGGCGCGGACGGTCCCGGCGACGCTACCGGCGCTCGCGCGGCCGTCGCGCTCGACCTCGGCGCGCTTGATCGGATCGCTCTCCTCCTCCAGGTGGCGCGACAGGAGCGCCACCGCGACAACGGAGATCATGAGGCCGGTGTTCATGCCGTAGTAGAACTGCTCCACCAGGGTCGCCAGGATGATGCCGCCCAGGATCGAGCCGTACACGTCCGTGGCGCGCCAGATGCGCGGGAACATGCGCAGGAAGAAGGCGAGGAACAGCGCCAGGCCAACCAGGCCGTAGGAGAAGATGACCGTCCAGAACTGGCCCTGCGTGCCGAGAGACGGCAGCCACGGCGAGGCCGAGGGGCGCGGGGCGCCGAAGCCCAGGAGCGGGGACTGCTGGAGCTCATAGAGCGTCTCGAGGTAGTTGGAGGCGCGGTCTTCCGTCGAGGAGGAGGCCGCGACGCGCTCAAGGAGCGACTGGGAGGCCGGCGTGGCCAGCCACGCGATCACGCCCACGACGATGGCCGCAACGATACCCAGGACGGTACGCCAGGCTCCCGCGCGCAGGCGCTGGAAACCCACCCACACGACGATAACAATGAGGCCGATGTACATGCCGCGGTTGAGCGTCGCGGCTGCCGGAATGACCGACAGAGCGCACACGGCGGCCACGATGAAACGCCACTTGGAGCGCTCGCGCCACAGCACGTACGCGAAGACGAGCGCGAGCGGGAAGATCAGCGAGTAGACGTTACCGTAGGTGTTGGAGTAGATGAAGGGGGCCGACGGGCGCGGGTCGGAGAGGATCCACGACGACGGGTTCCACTGGGTGGTCGCGCGCTTCGTGAACTCTTTGACGAAGTCGTTGGAGTGCAGGGCGCGCGGCACCAGGTAGTACATGAGCGTCTTGAAGCGCAGCGTCGGCGCCGCCATGGCGATGAAGCCGCCGATGGTGGTCGACGCCAGGAAGCCCCACATCGTGCCGGTAATCGTGCGCACGCTCAGGGACTTGCGTGCGTTGAAGGCGTAGACCGCGAAAATAGCTGGCGAGAGCTCCAGCAGGAAGCGATAGAACGCGCCGATGACGCGCCCGCCCGTGTCGAGCATGGTCATCGAGGCCAGCACCCACGCCAGGAAGAACACCCACAGGATGGATCCGGGCGGGAAGCGCAGGCCGTGTCGGCCGATCATGAACACGAGCATGATCGATGCGAACAGCGGCCACATCAGATCACCGGAGCCGAGAACCCACCACAGGAAGTACGCCGAATAGGCCACGACGAAGGGCCACGCAGGCAGATCCTGCGCGTCCTCTCGTAGCGGCCCAATTTGGGCGGGGGCGGGTTTGGCCCAGAGTCCTCGGCGTGGGCTCACGCGTTGCCGTTCCCTTCGCCGGTCGTCTCCGTCGCGGACGAGGCCTGGGCCTCCTCAGCGCTGCTCGGTGCGGTCACGCTATCCTGCGCGGGGGCCGGCTCGGCCTGGCGCGGGGCGCCAAGCTTGTTGCGCTTGCGCGACGACAGGTAGAGGAAGGGACCCTCGAGGAAGCCCTTGATCTCGGACTTGGTGAGCGAGCCGGGCACGTCCTCGTCGGTGCCGGCGACGCGAGCGCCACCGAGCTTGACGCGGTTGAGGACGCCGGGCACACGGGTCGCCAGCGTGCCGAGCACGGAGGGTTTGGCGATGATCGCCTTCGTCAGGAGCGCCGCCATACCCGAGCCGTTGCCGCGGATCTGCTTGTCCAGGCCGGCCTCGTCGACGCGGTGACGGTGGTGCACGAGAGCGTCGGGCGTGTGGACGATGACGTCACCCGTGGCCAGGATGCGCGCGAACATGTCGAGGTCCTCGCCGCCGCGCGTCGAGGTGCCGGCGCCCAGCGCCGGATCGAAGGGACCGACCTCCATGAGGACGTCGCGACGCATGGCCATGCACACGCCCGCACCCACGCGGGCCGTCGTGATCGGGAACAGCGGGCCGCCGTCCCCCTTCTCGCCCAGGACCTCCAGGCCCTCGGGGATATCGCCGACGCACCACACGCGCGGGGACATGTCCTTGGGGAAGCCGCCGCGCGACTCGAACCACCGCTGGGGCGCGTAGCGCTGCTCCAGGGGCAGCGCGATACCCGTCGTGGCGGCCACGTACGGCGAGGCCGTGAACGGGTCGATCATGGCGGTCAGCCAGTGCGGGTCGACGATCGCGTCGTCATCCGTGAAGACGATGACTTCGCCGCGAGCAGCCAGCACGCCGCGGTTGCGGGCGCGAGACAGGCCCGGACGGGAGGCAGAGACGATGCTCAGGCGCGTATCGTCGATACCCGCGAGCTTCTCCCGAGTCAGGCCCGTGTGCGGAGCGTTATCCACCACGACGAGCGTGAAACGCTGGTGATCCTGGGCCAGGATGGCGCGCACGGCATCCTCGAGCATGTCGCACGAGCCGACCGTGCACATGACGACGGTCGCGTCCACGTCGGCGCCAGCGCCCTCTTCCCAGCCGCGCGCAGGGGCCGGTTCGACCTCGAGCACGCGCGGATCGGTCTCCGGATGGTCCGTGCCCTCGATCTCGACGAACGCCGAGTTACGGCCGTTATCGCGCACGAGCACGAGCGCTCGCGGATCCGACGGGTCGCCCGAAATCAGCTGGGAGACGCGCGCAGTGCGGTCAACGTGCCAGATCGAGGCGGCCTTGTGGTCGGCTGCGGTGGTCTCCTCGGCGGTCATTTCTTGCCCTTCTTCGAGGAAGCCTTGGCGTCCGACTTCTTGGAATCGGACGTGTCTTCCGTTTCCTTGGTAGGCGTGGATTCAGCGGCATCGACCTCAGGTTCCGAGGTCTGGGCGGACCCAGCCGGTGCCTCGTCCTTGGGGACAATGACCTCGGCAGACTGAGCGGGAGCGGTCGGAGCGGAGGCGGGCGCGGCCACCTGGTCGCCCAGGTAGATCATGCCGTTCACCTCGCGGTTGATGATCGCGAGCTCGTCGAGCAGGTGGTGCAGCTTCTTCAGATCGTGACCCTTACGCACGGCGACGAGGACGTGGCGCGAGGGGCGGACCTCGTCGAGGAGCGAGGCGAGGGGCTGGTTGATGTCGATGAGGCGCGGCGCGGGCACACGGGTCTCAGCCAGCGAGGCGGACAGGACGCGATGCAGGTCGCGGGCCTGCGGGTCAGATGCGTCGACGATCAGGTCAACCCAGTGATCGCGGTCGATCGCCATCGCGAGCATGCGGGTGGGGGCGAGCCACGGCTCGGGGGCACCCTCCTCGGCACTCCACACGGGCAGCGCCGTCAGGTCGGCGAGCTGCGTGGGCGAGATCAGGGAGCGCGAGCGGGTCTCACGGATGAGGACCAGGACCAGGCCCGCGAAGACGCCAACGACGGTCGAGATCAGGATCAGTCGCACCTTCGAGGGCGAGACCTCGTCGCTCGAGGCCGCGGCCGGGGTGATCACGCGGCCGGCGGTGGCGTGGTAGGGGGCAAGCTGCTCGGCATCCTTCGCAAGCTTCGTCAGCTCGGTGCGAATCTCGGAGGCGCGCGGGTTGTCCTTCGTGTTGCCGTCCTCGTCGACCAGGGGGGTCAGGCCGGCGAGCTCGGTCTCCAGAGCCTGGATCTGCTCGTTGATGCCGGCGGCCATCTCGTCGGCGCGCTGCTCGACGAGGGCGGTGCGCTCGGTCAGGTAGGCGTTGGCGATCGCGTCCGCGGCGTCAACGGCCTGCTGGCGCGTGGGAGCCACGTACTCGATCTTGACGATCGTGCCGTTCGTGTCGCCGGACACCTCCATGTTGGAGCGAAGCTCCTCGGCGGTGACGCCATTGCCGAGGCGCGCGGCTGCGACGTCGAGGACGGCGGCGGACTTCGCGATACCCTGCTCGGTCACCATGTCCGTCGTATTCGACAGGGAGGCGCGCACGGCGGGAGCCGGGGTGATCGACGGAGACGTCACGGTCATCGACACGGCCGCCGAGTGCGACGTGGGGACACCAAAGGCGGCTGCGACACCTACGACCAGGCCGGCCACGGTCCCCGCAACGATCGAGGTCCAGCGGCGTGCCAGCGCGTGACGAAGGATCTGCTGGCCGCCCGTGGGCGGAGGGGTCAGGATCATGACTGTTCTCCTTGGAGGTGAGAGCGCACCCACGCGGCGCGCGCATTGAGCCGGCGCTCGAGAGCGCGGCGAGACGATGCGGGTCGAGACGCGACCCCCTGAGTGTAGACCTGCACGAAGCGGTCGAGCTCACGCTCGGCCTCGTCGCGAGGAAGCGAAACGAGCGAGACCAGGCGCGGCAGCTCCTGGCCCGTCAGAGATACCGACAGGTCAGCGAAGGCCTGGGCCTGCTCGGGATTCTTCCACGAATCCGAGCGCCACGAGGCGTTTCCGGTGACCTGGCCCGGGTGGATGCGGTACAGCAGACCCCAGGGCGCAATACGGCGAATGCGACCGCCCGCGGATGCCACGCGCATCCACAGGTCGTAGTCCTCGGCGGGAACGCTGCGGTAGCCGCCGACGCGGTCCATGATCTCGCGGGTGGCGAGCATGGTCGGGTGGCACACGGGGTTGGTGAGCAGCAGATGCCAGCCCATGTCCTCGGGCGTGATCTCGTAAGGCATGCGGGGCACCGGGCGGGAGCCACGCAGCTCGATCATCTGCGTGAAGACCATGTCGTCGCCGCGCTCGATGGCACGCATCGTGCGCTTGAAGCGGCCCTTGAGAGACACGTCGTCGGCGTCCATACGCCCCACGAGGCGCGAGTCGGTGCGCTCCATGAGCTGAGTGAGGACGCGAGAGACGCCGCCCTCGCCCGGGGTGATGTCCTCGATGCGCAGGCGAGGATCGACCACTCCCCCACGCGACGCGCCGCGGATCGCCTCGCCGACCGTCGAATCCGACGACGAGTCGTTGCCGACGACCAGCTCGGCGTCACGCGGCATGGCCGCCAGCGTCGAGGCCACGGCGCGTGTGATCGTGCCCGCCGCGTTGCGCGCGGGCAGCAGGACGGACAGCTCAGGCACGGGACTCCCCCTGCGTGGCGGCCTGCTTAGCGGCCGCGTCCAGGGCGCGCAGGTCGCGGAACCGGCGACGCAGCGAAATCGAGGAGTGCGCGACCGCGATAACTGCGAGGAACGTGTAGAGCACCATGAAAGGAACGCCGAAGCCCCACAGCACGAAGGACCAGCACAGCACACCCGGGTCGGTGGGCAGCAGCACGAAGGAACGCAGGTTCCCGCCGCGCGTCTGCTTGCGGCCCGCCGCGCGCACGAACTGCTCGGCGAGGATCTGGCTCATGAACTGGCCCGACGTTACCCATCCGTAGACGAGCGCGACGACGGCCAGCCACCACGACTCGGGGCGGTAGATCATGACTGCGGCGGCGGTGCAGAAGTGGATCGCGGGGGAACGGAACGCGTCGGCGACGTGGTCCACCCACTCGCCCGTCTTCGACGAAGCGCCCGTGACACGCGAGACCTGGCCATCCGCGGAGTCGAACATGAAGCCGACCGCAAGAGCCGTGCCGACGATGAGGCCCGTCCACCACGCGGGTTCGAGCGCGACGAGGACGATGAGGCCGAGCGTCGAGAAGCACACGGAGATGAAACTGACGAAGTTCGGGGTCCAGCCAAAAGCCGCGCAGGCGGCTGCCACGACGCGCGCAGCGCCGCGGTTCACCCAGCGCATGTACGCGGGGACGCCCGCGCCCGGCTTCTGCGCGGCAGCCAGCGCGGAGCGGTAAGCGCTAAAACGAGTCCCCCACGAGGAACCCGGCTCGAGCACGACGGGCAGGCTCACTGCGCCTCCCCTTCCGCCGCCTGGTCCGCTTCCTTCGCTGGGGCCTCGTCGGAGAAGTCCTCGGGGGCGATGAAACGGCGCAGCTTCGTCGACGACGTCGACGGCGTGTACGGCAGGTAAACGACGCGCGCGCCGACCTCGGCCATCTCGGCCTCGAGCGCGGCGCCCTTCGGAGTGTCCTTCCAGTCGTCACCCTTGAAGAGGACGTCGAAAGGCTGGAGACGCCACGCGAGGCGCTTGTCCTGGTCCAGGTCGACGACAACCGCATCCACGAAACGCAGCGACGACACGAGGTCGCAGCGCTCCTTGAGCGGGATGACGGGGGCGCGGCCCTTCATACGGATGAGGGCCTCGTCCGAGGTCACGCCGACGACGAGGCGATCGCAGCGCTCACGCGCGGCGCGCAGAATGTTGAGGTGTCCCTGGTGGAACATGTCAAAACCCCCGGGCACGTAGCCGGTGATGGGGGTGCGTTGCTGAGTCGTTTCGTCCACGTAACAAGTGTGCCATTTATCAGGCGGTCAATGCGACACTTACCCACTAAATGACCGAAAGATCACGTCCCAGCGTTCCCCACCAAGTGACAAGACGCTCCACACAGGGCCGTCATATCGCGCAAATATGACCAGATGGCCGCACGTTACCTTGTTACAGGTTGCGACATGCCAGCCGGGTGTCACGAGGCCGGCGCGCCGGTCGGGCGGTCAGGCTCGGCGTGTGCGCGGACCGCGCTCCGGCCTCGTTACTGCGTGCGCGAGGGGACCTCAGCGCGAGAAGACGACCGTTCGGTTGCCATTCATGAGAACGCGACGCTCCGCGTGGAAGCGGACGGCCTGCGCGAGGACGCGGCGCTCCACGTCCTGGCCGAGGGCCACCATGTCAGGCGTGGAGTCGGCGTGGGAGACGCGGGTGACGTCCTGCTCGATAATCGGGCCCTCATCGAGGTCGGCGGTCACGTAGTGGGCGGTCGCGCCAATCAGCTTCACGCCGCGCTCGTGGGCCTGCGCGTAGGGGCGCGCGCCCTTGAAGGAGGGCAGGAAGGAGTGGTGAATGTTGATGACGCGGCCCTGCATGGCGCGGCAGACCTCGTCGGAGAGGATCTGCATGTAGCGCGCCAGGACGACGAGCTCAACATTTTCGGAGGCGATGAGGTCGAGGAGCTGGCGCTCCGCCTGGGCCTTCGTGTCCTTCGTGACGGGGATGTTGAGGAAGGGGACGCCGTAGAACTGGGCGACGGGCGCCAGGTCCGGGTGGTTGCCGACGACCGCGATGACGTCGATGGGCAGGCCCTGCGTCTGCTGGCGATACAGGAGGTCGGTGAGGCAGTGGCCCTCGCGGGAGACCATGATGATGGTGCGCAGCTTGCGGCCCAGGTCGTCGACGCGGTAGGTTGCGGCGAATTCCTCGGCGACGCGGGCAAGGCCCTCGTCGATGGGGGTGCGGCCCTTCGGGGAGTCGACCTCGACGCGCATGAAGAAGGTACCCGTGTCGGAGTCGCCGAACTGCTGGGACTGGATGACGTTGCCGCCGGACTCGCCGATCACACCGGTCACGGCGTGCACGATACCGGGGCGGTCCGGGCAGGACAGAGTCACAACAAGCTGCGCGTTTTCAGTCATGCGTTCCAGTCTAACTAGGTTCATACCCGCGAACGAGGCAGGGGCAGGGTTTGCGGGAGATGCCACGGGGTTACGGGGTGGGGTTGTTGCTGGGCGGGGTTGCGTTGCTACATTGCTGCGGTCGGGGTTGCGGTTTCGCGCTCGTTTCATGAGCCGCCGAGGCTAGCACCCTAGTTTCACGCGCGTTTCACGCACGCCTAGCCTGCTCCTCCCCCAAACGCCTGTGGCCACGCACCCAAGCCGGAGCCAAACTACGCCGGCTGATACAACCGCTGGCACGTCGCCCCACTGAGCGATACCCATCGACCTCTCCTATCGCACTCCACGCTGCAGAACTGCGACACCAGGCACCCGCATGAACATTAGCTTGACACCAAAGCCCCACAAGCTTTCATCTCGGGACCAATTCCCTGGACAGGCTGCTACGATGCGAAGCAGTGACCCCAGAGCAAAGGAGCCAGCATGGTCCCCGCCGACGATGACCCCAAGGACACCCCCGAGGTCGACAGCAGCGCATCCACGAAAGAGTGCAAGAGCAGTCATCTCACCCCCATGCCCGGCTGCCTGATGCACTGGTGGATACCGTTCGTATTAGCCGCCTTTTTGTTCTTAGGCAGCATGTTCATCACCTCCATCTGGGGCTCAGCGACTTTCGACGAGATCATGCATGCGATACAAGACTGCCCCAAGCGCTGGCCATTCCACATGCGCACACCATCTCGCGAGGAAATCGAAGTATGCCTAACCATCACGGCGGCCGGCTTCGCATTCTCGGCTTGGCAGCAGCGGAGCCACGACAACGCCATCAGGGAAGAAGAACGAACGAAGGCGCAGCAGCAAGCCGAAAAGGAACAAAAGAGACAAGAGCATAATCGCCTCGAACAGATTGAGCGCGACGAATACTGGAAGCGCCGCGAACATATTCTTCACACACTCGACAGCAACAATCCAGGTATCCGCCTTGCAGCGGTAAGCCTTCTAGCGGAACTTGCCGATTCAGCCGCACACAGCGGCCAACTCAATCACACTGCACAGCAACAACTCCAACAGCACATCATCAGCACACTTTGTCTCCAGATGCGCCATGAGGGCCAACTAATCGAATCAGAAGGAACCAAAGAAGATCACATTGGGATTCAGAGCGAAATTCTAGAGGTGATTTTCAGACGAGTAGATCCTGCCGACCAAAAAGACCTTCTAGCAAATTGGTCTATGGAAGTTTTAAACTTCAGGAACGTTAACTTCTATACCGAATTTAAAATGATCGACCGTAAGACACAATGTACCATTGTACTAACGGGAGCAGTATTTCACGAAAACGCAACCTTCAGCGGATGCACAATACATAAGCTCGTGTGGCACAAGAGCAGCTTCATGAAGCAACTCACGTTCCACTCACAACGCAAAGAAAATACACCTGGGACGATAGTTTCACACGACAATTTTCCGAAATATATTAGCTACGGGGACTTCAAAGGAATCGCGTTCTGCAAGGACGAGTCCACGGAAGGGATTGACCACAGAATCAACATTCGCGCATCTAACAAATCAGACAGCTCTGACTACGACGATATAAATTATCTCAATTTCTCGGAATGCACTTTCCTCCACACAATTAGCACATTTCATAAAGCCTCAAATAGCCCTGTTGCATACCGGAGAACAGAAGGTAAATCCATATTAGACAAGACACAGCTTCCAGAAAATTACACATGGGGCATACTCCGCATCGAACAAATCAACTACAGCAGCACACCGACGCATGAACGCGACACAGGCTTAAGATTTGACCGGTGCACATTCGAAAAAGTAACCGTTGACTCAGGACTAACACACTCGAACACGGAATTCACATCATGCTACTTCGCATCGCTGGCCTTCATTGCCATCATGACAGCAAATCGATCATCTTCATTCGAGGATCAAGACCACATCATCTTCGAAGATTGCATTTTCGCAATGTCCAGCAATTTTAACACCCCAATCAAACTAGTACATGTAACCAACGGCAACAGCGGTCTCATACCACGTACATTCTTTCGACTGAGGGACAATCAGGCACACATTCAAAATGAGAACGGACAACCAATTTTTCAAACACTAGAATTAACTGGCACCACTATTGGCGAAAGATACTTAAAGATTGGCACAGAAACAAATCACATACCTTTCGAAGAAAGAAACCCCAGCATATAACGCGCACTAAGAGATTAACGATTACACTTCACAATCGCGACAGACACCAACTGCTCCATCTTTACGCTGCACCAACCGACGAGCAGCAAGTTGAGCATCTGCAGATTTCAATTGAGAACGATTGAACCAATCACCTTAAGGCACAACTTTCACATTTTCAGATTTGACCATCATATCAATCACTGCCCACTCCGACACTGTTCGTACACAACAATATGATGCGGTTACACATCACCGCATGCACTTCGATTGCATTAAGTCGAAGTAAACGCATCTTAGGTCCCACATACAATATTTTTCGCCTTTCGCAAAAGACGAATAGTTTGCGTGTACGATTTCAGGATGCAGATTCGAATCGCATCCCCTGGCGACATCGCATTCATCGGGAGCGCGTATGTGCATGCCCGCGCGTTTATGCAGGCGAATGGGAATGCGACTCAGTGGCCCTTCGGATACCCGAGCCACATTGACGCTGAGGAAGACATCGCGCACGGGCACTGTTTCCTTGTGGCTGACGATGAGGGGCCACTTGCTGTTTTCACCCTCGCTCCAGGACCGGATGAGACGTATGCCGAGATCGACGGCGCATGGCATTTCGAGGCTGAGTACCACGTGATTCACCGCGTGGCAGCAGTGCGCGGGCATGGGGTCGCGCGGGCAATTTTCAACTTTGCGGCTGAGCACGCTAACTACCTGCGTTGCGACACCCACGAGAACAACGCCCCGATGCGGCGCGCGCTCGAATCCTTCGGATTCCAAGAGTGCGGCACAATCACCGTTACCAACGACACGGAGCGCGTTGCCTATGACTGGATCAAGGACAGCTCTACCGGCGCAGCAGCCAACTAGTTCCACCTCCTCGACCACACTGAGCTACCGAACAATCTCGCACGTAATTCCTAGACACCACAAATTTGCGATACCCCAGAAAGCGCGGAATTTCAACGTTCTGATTTCAAATTCTGAAGGACTCTGAATAGAATTACGTGCGAAATTTTGAGAGCTGCACCCGTTATGGAGCATTGCACCCGATCAGAACGGGTGCAATGCTCACTGATCGGGTGCACGCCCTCATCGACGACAAGCTCTATCGCGGATGCGCTTCCTACGCGGAACGGACACCACGACTAAACCCCCTCCCACACACCAACGCTCCAGCCAAGGCCACTCACGATGCCACTCACCGACGCACGGCAGGCATCCGACCGCAATCACACTTGCTCCTAACTGGTGTAATGCTCCCTTACTGGCGCAGGGCTGCCCGGCACGGCTCGGCTGGAATCTCGTTGGAGTAGCTATGGAGCAGGCCGCGCCGCGCGCAGGCTTGTTGCGCGGCAGCATTGCACTACTTAGCGCAGCATTGCACTGGATAGTAAGCAGTGCATTGCTGCCGCACCTAGTGGATCGCTCCATGCGCAGGGCTGCCGCACGTCACCGAGGCACCACGACCGCGCCACACTCACAGACGAACACCCCAGCAAGCCCGCGGCCCCAAGCCACGACCACCCCAAGCCACAACCGCAGCCCTCACGCAGGCACACACCGCCCCCGCGGCCATAACCCCCAACAACACCCCGCATACATGCGGGCGCGCGCCCGGCCAATCAGCCGGGCGCGCGCCCTTCCCACCAACCGCCACGAGGGCGGTCGCCTCACTTGATGAAGCCGAGCGCCTTGACGGCGTCGTACTCTTCCTGGAGGGCCTTGATGTTGTGGTCGATTCCGGCGCGGGTCGCGTCGGAGATCTCGAGGCCGTCGACGACCTGCCACTCGCCACCATCGGAGGTGACGGGGAAGCCGAAGTTCAGGCCGGCGGGGACGCCGTAGTGCGTGCCGTCGGACATGACACCGGCGGTGACCCACTCGCCCTCGGGGGTGCCGTGGATCCACGAGTACATGTGGTCGATCGCGGCGTTCGCGGCGGAGGCGGCCGAGGAGGCGCCACGCGCCTCGATGATGGCGGCGCCACGCTTGGCGACGGTGGGACGGTAGTAGCTGGACAGCCACTCTTCGTCCACGAGCTCGGTCGCGGGCTTGCCGGCAACCTTCGCGAAGGAGACGTCCGGGTACTGGTCGGCCGAGTGGTTACCCCACACGACGACGTCCTTGATGTCGGCGTTCGCGGCACCGGTCTTGTGGGCGAGCTGCGCAATCGCGCGGTTGTGGTCGAGGCGCATCATCGCGGTGAAGCGCGACGCGGGGACGTCCGGCGCGGCGTTCTGGGCGATGGTGGCGTTGGTGTTCGCGGGGTTGCCCACGACGAGGACGCGCACGTCGTCGGCGGCGCCGTCGTTGATGGCCTTGCCCTGGGGGCCGAAGATGCCCGCGTTGGCCTCGAGCAGGTCGGCGCGCTCCATACCGGCGCGGCGCGGCATGGCGCCCACCAGGTAAGCGACGTTGGTGCCCTGGAACGCACGGTTCACGTCGTCGAAGATCTCAACGCCGGCCAGGGTCGGGAACGCACAGTCGTCGAGCTCCATCGCGGTGCCCTCGGCAGCCTTCACGGCCTGCGGGATCTCCAGCAGGTGCAGCTTGACGGGCACGTCCGGGCCGAACAGCTGGCCGGAAGCAATGCGGAACAGGAGGGCGTAGCCGATGTTGCCGGCTGCGCCAGTGACGGTGACGATACGAGGTTCTGCCATGATGTGGCGCTCCTTTACAGTTCCTGTGGGCGTGTGCCCTTCAGTCGCGGTGTTCCCCGCGCTCTGTCTTCTAGGATACGTCGTCCGTCACACTCAGACCCGGGCACCCAGTCCCAAGAGAACCCACCCAAGCAGTGATCTGCAACATATCAAAGGAGCGGAGGTCTCCACCGCAGGCCCCATCGGCACGTACAATAGGAGCATGTCCGACAACCGTCCCAGCCCCTCCCCCAGCGCCGGATCCGCGCGAGAATCGGCCCCCGCCTCGTCCCACGTCGACGAGGCCGTGGCTCACTCCCACGATCACGCGCACTCCCCGAGCGGCGAGCGTGGAGGCCACTCGCACGATCATTCCCACGCGGGGGCCTCGACCAAGCGCCTGGGGTGGGCGCTCGCGGTCACGGGTGCCGTCGTTGTCGCCGAGCTGGTCGGCGCCTTCTGGTCCGGATCCCTGTCGCTGGCGGCGGACGCGGGGCACATGGTCGTGGACGCCTCCGGCCTCGTTATCGCGCTGATCGCCGCACGCCTCATGCGCCGCCCGCGCGACGAGAAGCACACGTGGGGGTGGGCGCGCTCCGAGGTCTTGGCCGCCGCCCTGCAGGCCGGCATGCTCCTCGTCATCTGCGTCATGGTCGCGTGGGAGGGCGCGTGGCGCCTGGCATCCCCGCCCGAGGTCGAGGCCGGCCCCATGCTCCTCGTCGGCGTCATCGGCCTGGTAGCAAACATCGTGTCGCTGGCGATCCTCGCGGGCGGGCGCGAGGCGAACCTCAACATGCGTGCCGCGTTCCTCGAGGTCGCGAACGACGCGC
Organism: Schaalia odontolytica; assembly: GCF_005696695.1. NCBI lineage: Bacteria > Bacillati > Actinomycetota > Actinomycetes > Actinomycetales > Actinomycetaceae > Schaalia > Schaalia odontolytica. The sequence goes on from NZ_CP040006.1 coordinate 1,858,778, forward strand.
TCGGCTCCCTCGCTGTCATCGTTGCGGCCGGTGCCGAGTGGGCCTTCGGGTGGACGCGCGCCGACGCAATCGCCTCGCTCCTGATCGCCCTCCTCATGGCACCTCGCGCGCTCACGCTCCTGCGCCGCTCTGTCGCGATCCTCATGGAACAGACACCCGCGAGCGTGGACGTGACCGAGCTGCGCGCGCACATGATGGGCGTCGAGGGCGTCCTCGACGTGCACGACCTGCATGTCGCCGCCGTGTCCTCGCACCTCGTGACCGTCACCGCGCACGTGACCGTCACGCACGAGGCCGACGGGCCCTCGCGCGACCGCATCGTCCACGAGCTCGGCGAATGCGCGTGCCACCACTTCCCCATCGCGCACTCCACGTTCCAGCTCGAATGTCCCGAGCACGCGAGCCACGAGCACATCGAGCACTAAGCGACGCCTCGTCCCCACAAACAGTGAGGCAGCAAGGGCTTCACACTCTCTCGGGGGTCCGACACTCCCCGTCCGTTGAACACCCCCATACGAGCACGCCAAAACGTGCCCCACATACACGTCGGGGGCCGCGCCTTGCGGCGCGGCCCCCGAGCACAGCTCAGATGCGATTACTTCGTGCGATTCGCGCGGTAGTACTCGATGAGAGCGCGGGTGGACTGATCCTGCGCCTCCAGGGCCTCGGACGAGCCCTCGATGGCGGGGAGGATCTGCTTGGCCAGGACCTTGCCCAGCTCGACGCCCCACTGGTCGAAGGAGTCGATGCCCCACACGGCACCCTCAACGAAGGTGATGTGCTCGTACAGGGCGATCAGCTGGCCCAGGACCGAGGGGGTCAGGGCGGGGGCCATGATCGAGGTCGTGGGACGGTTGCCGGTGAACACGCGGGCGGAGACGATGGCCTCGGGCGTGCCCTCGGCGCGCACCTCCTCGCTGGTCTTACCGAAGGCCAGGGCCTTGGTCTGGGCGAAGAAGTTCGACAGGAACAGCTCGTGCATGTCGGCGTCGCCGTCACCCAGCGCCCACGTCGGGTTCGCGAAGGCAATGAAGTCGGCGGGGACCATGCGGGTGCCCTGGTGGATCAGCTGGTAGAAGGCGTGCTGGCCGTTGGTGCCGGGCTCACCCCAGAAGACCTCGCCGGTCTCGTAGGTGACGGGGCTGCCGTCGCGGCGCACGGACTTGCCGTTGGACTCCATGGTCAGCTGCTGCAGGTACGCGGGGAAGCGGTGCAGGTACTGGGAGTAGGGCAGGACGGCGTGCGTGTCGGCGCCCAGGAAGTTCGAGTACCACACGTTGAGCAGGCCCATCAGCAGGGGCACGTTCTTCTCGGGCGCGGCCTCGGCGAAGTGGCGGTCCATCGCGTGGAAGCCGGCGAGGAAGTCGGAGAAGCCCTCGGGGCCGATCGCGACGGCCAGGGAGGTGCCCACGGCGGAATCCACGGAGTAGCGGCCGCCCACCCAGCTCCAGAAGCCGAAGGCGTTGGCCGGGTCGATGCCGAACTCGGCGACCTTGTCCAGGGCGGTGGACACGGCGACGAAGTGCTTGGCGATTGCTTCCTTCTCGGAGGCCTCGTCGGTGACGATGCCGCGTTCACGCAGGCCGTCGAGCAGCCAGGCGCGCACGACCTTGGCGTTCGTGATGGTCTCGAGCGTCGTGAAGGTCTTGGACGCGACGATCACGAGGGTCGTCTCGGGGTCCAGGTCCTTCGTGGTCTCGCCCGCGTCGGTGGGGTCAATGTTGGAGATGAAGCGGCACTCCAGGCCCTCCTGCACGTAGGGCTTGAGGGCCTCGTACGCCATGACGGGGCCCAGGTCGGAGCCACCGATGCCGACGTTGACGACGGTCTTGACGGGCTTGCCGGTGATGCCGACCCACTCGCCGGAGCGGACGCGGCGAGCGAAGGCGTAGACCTTCTCCAGCACCTCGTGCACGTCGGCGATCGCGTCCTGGCCGTCGACCGTCAGGGAGTCGGTCGCGGGGCGGCGCAGCGCGGTGTGCAGGACGGCGCGGTCCTCGGTGACGTTGATGTGCTCGCCCGCGTACATGCGGTCGCGCAGCTCCAGGACGCCGGTCTGCTCAGCGAGGGCGAGGAGGTGGCCCACCAGCGTGGGGCACACGAGGTTCTTCGACAGGTCGACGTGCAGGTCGGCCGCGTCGAAGGTGAAAGTCTGGGTGCGGTTGGGGTCGTCCGCGAACAGCTTGCGCAGGTCGGGATCGAAGTTGTCGGCCAGCTGGTCGAGCGTGTCCCACGCGGGGGTCATCGTCGGGTCGATCACGGGGATATCACTCATGGGGTCTCCTGACAGTAGAGATTGGTTCGCACTTTAGTTTAGCGGGGTCTGCGCCCCTGGTCACCCTCGTTTCTCGCTTCTGAAACGACGAGGCCGTGGCCCGCAAGTGCTCACGGAACCACGGCCTCGTATGCCGTCAGAAGACCCGGGGTTCAGGCGACCGGATCGTCGATGTGGATGGGAGTGGCCTCGATGCCCGGGTTCTGCAGCGACACGATGCGCTGGACGGGGACGAGGTCAAGCCACCACTGGTGGAACGGGCGACGATTCTCGATGTCGAGGTCATCGAACATGTTCTTGACCGGGCGCGCCTCGACGGCGTTGCCGACCTGGCCGATGTAGTAGGCGCCGCGGTCGCCGCGATCGAACTGGTCGAGGAGCTGCTCGAAGGCGCGCGCCACGAGGCGCGTGGCGAGCAGGCGGTCGTACGGCGAGGGCGAGCCGCCCTGCTGCATGTGGCCGAGGGCCTGGTGCCGCACGTCGTAGATCCCCTCGGACTCGGCGTTGAACACGTCAGCCAGGAACTCGCGGTCGTAGTACTGGGACGCCGACTCGTTGAGCAACGTGAGGAACAGGCGTCGACCGGACTTGAAGGAGGCGACCATCCGATCGGCATCCGCGGCGATCTGCTCGAGGGAGGGGGACTCCTCGTTGATGTACATATATTCCGCGCCGCTCGACAGGGCGCTCATGAGAGTCAGGTAGCCGCATCGGCGCCCCATCGTCTCAGCGATGAAGCAGCGCTTGGACGCGGCCGCGCTCTCCTTGATGCGGTCGATTGCCCACGTCGCATTGTTGATTGCCGTGTCCGTGCCGATCGCGAGCTCGCAGCCCGGCAGGTTGTTGTCGATCGAGGCCGGGATGAGCAGAATCGGAATCTGGAACGCCGGGTAGCGGTCCTTCTCCGAGGTGATCGCGTGAACACCCAGGTAAGCATTCATGCCGCCGATGATGAGGAGGGCGTCGATCTCGTTGCGCTCAATGGCGCGACCCAGCGCGTAGAACTGCTCGACCGGCGGAATATCACGCTTGGTCCCGAGCTCTGCGCCACCCTTGAAGGCCCAGCCTTCCACGTCGGACCAGCTCAGTTCACGCACGCGGTCATCCGCCAGGCCGCTCCACGAGCCGTCGACACCGAGCATCGTCCAGCCGCGCGCGATACCCAGGCGCACGGCCACGCGGGCCGCCGTGTTCATGCCGGGGGCCAGACCGCCCGCGTGCAGGATCGCGACACGCTTGATCTCGCCCGTCGGCTCCGGGGTGAGCTGCGGGGGCGTGGACAGGATCTGGTTGATGCCCACCATCGACGAGAAGGACGAGCCACGCGAGGCCTGGGCCGCCGCGTAGTCGCCGGCCGCAATCAGGTCCTTGACCGCACGCGTATCGTGCACGGCCTTCATGAGGGGGATGCGGGTGATGCGGTTGCGACGCACGCCCAGAATAACGGGCTCATCCTCAGCCGAGGACGCCAGGATCTCCTGGACGGCCGCGTAGCCCAGCAGCGTGGACATCCAGCGGTCGTAGGCCGAGGGAGTGCCGCCGCGCTGCACGTGGCCGAGGATCGTCACGCGGGCGTCCTCGCCCGTGCGCTCCTGGATCGTGTCGGCGATCAGCTGGGTCGACAGCTCGTTGCCGTCGCGGTCGTGCGCGCCCTCAGCCACCAGGACGATGGACTCGCGGCGACCAGCCTCGCGGCCGAGGCGCAGGTGCTCGGCCAGGTCATCCTGCCAGCCCGGGCCCGCAGGGTCCTCGGGCGTGAACACGTAGTCAGCGCCGCCCGCGACAGCCGCCATGAGGGGCAGGTAGCCGCAGTGGCGGCCCATGACCTCAACGACGAACGTGCGCTGGTGCGAGGCCGCCGTGCTGGTCAGCTGGTCGATGGCGTCCAGAATGCGATGCAGCGCTGTGTCCGCGCCGATCGTCATGTCCGTGCCCACCAGGTCGTTGTCGATCGAGCCGACGAGGCCGACGATGATGAGAGCCGGGTGCTCGGCGGCGGTCTCGGGCGAGATCACGCCCTCGGCAGCCAGCTCGGCGACGTGCTGCGCCCACTCGCCGCGGAACTCGTTCGTACCCGACAGGGAGCCGTCGCCACCGATCACGACGAGGTGATCGATACCGTGCTCGAGTAGGTTCGCAGCCGCGCGGTGGCGCCCCTCGTACGTGCGGAAGTCAGCACTGCGAGCCGTGCCGATCACCGTGCCGCCTTCGGCCAGGATCGAGGACACGTCCGACCACTCCATCTTCTTAATGGAATCGCCACCCACGCAGGCACCCTGCCAGCCTTCGTAGATCGCGTAGGGCTGCGCTCCACGCGCCAGCGCCGTACGCACGACGGCTCGAACAGCCGCGTTCATTCCCTGGGCGTCACCGCCCGACGTGAGGACACCGATACGAACTGTGCTCATTTTTCTGCCATCTTTCGTTGACGGAGCGGGCCACGAGGCCCAGTGTGCCTATCGTTCCCTATTCTACGTGACCTGCGCCTCCACCACTAGGGCCTTACTCCCATTTACCGAGGAAACGACAAGCGCGCGCCCGCCGACAACGGCGGGCGCGCGCTCACGCGGTCACTGGAGACTAGGCGACAGTTTCGCTGCTATTGCGGGCGGCGGACTCGGCCAGTTCCTCGGGGCTGACAACGCCCTCGACGGAGACGCGGTCCAGGTAGGCCATGCCGTCAAACGCCAGCTCGCGAGCGTTCTCCGGGTCGCCCTCGTTGCCGATGGAGCCGTGGGCCATGCGGTCCACGATGAGCGCGATCGCGCCGTCGCCCGTCACGTTGGTGGCGGTGCCGAAGGAGTCCAGGGCGATGTAGGTCGCGATCATGAGCGCGACCTGGGCGTCGTTGAAGCCCAGCATGGAGCTCAGCAGGCCGGTGGCCGCCATGATGGCGCCGCCGGGGACGCCGGGGGCGGCGACCATGGTGATGCCCAGCATGAAGATGAAGCCGACCCACTGCAGGGAGCTCACCGTCAGGCCCTGGGTCAGGACGATGGCGAACGCGAAGGAGAAGATCTTCGAGGTCGAGCCAGCCAGGTGGATCGTCGCGCACAGCGGAATCGTGAAGGACGCGACCGCGTCGGACACGCCGTTCTTCTTCGTCTGACGCAGGGTCACCGGGATGGTAGCCGCGGACGAGGAGGTGCCCAGAGCCGTCAGGTAGGCCGGCATCATCGTAACGATGGCCTTGAAGGGGTTACGACGCGCGACGAGGCCCGCGAAGCAGAACTGGGTCAGCAGGATGATGACCTCGAGGACCAGAACCACGATGACCACGCGCACCAGCGTGCGGATGACCGAAGCGGCCTCGCCCGTGTAGGTCAGGTTCAGGAAGATGCCGAAGATGTGCAGCGGCAGCAGCGGAATGATGATCGTCTCGATGAGACGGGTAATGATGGCGCGGAACTCGATGAATCCCTTACGCAGCACGCCGCGCGGGACCATCGACAGGCCCAGGCCCACCACGAAGGACAGGAGCAGCGCCGTCATCACCTGCAGCGGCGCAGGCATTTCGATCGTGAAGTAGGACTCGAGGGCGCTGCCCGGCTCGGCCACGTCGGCCAGCTGGGTGGAAGCGAGGAGGCGCGGGAACAGGGACGCACACACCAGGTAGGTGAGGAAGCCCGAGAAGAGCGTCGACGCGTAGGCGATCGCCGTCGTGATACCCAGCCACTTGCCCGCGCCTCGGCCCAGGTCCGCGATAGCGGGGGTCACGAGGCCGATGATGATCAGCGGGATAGAGAAGGACAGGAACTGGCTGAAGATCGCCGAGAAGGTCGCGAAAATACGGCCGATCTCGACGGGAACCAGGTGGTCGCCGCCAATACGGACGGATCCGAGGACGGTCGCGAGGATGATCGCAGCGATCACCCACACGAGGATTCCGGATTTACGCAGGAACTCGCGCATGTGTTTCACCTTGACAATTAGGGATGATGGGTCGCTCATAGCATGCCCGAGCTTTACGAATTCTTGAAGCGGTAACCAGGATTCGGGATAGATGCGGCAAAAATCACGGAAGAAATGTCGTGCTCGCGCAGGCCGGCCACCGCTCGCAACACCACTGTTCCCAGGGGATTTAGCGCACCGCCAGGGTGGAGACGTAGGGGGCGAACCACCAAATAATCGCGGCGAGAATCACGTACACCGCGGCATCCATCAGACGAGCTCGCGACGCAAACCAGGGCCGTCCCGGCGTCCACAGACGCAGAGCACCCATGCCAACGAGGACAGCGACCATGAGCATGACCGCGCGATGGCGGTGATCGCTCACGGCCAGCGCAATCACGCCGAGAACGCCGAGCGCACTCAGGGCAGCGCCAAGCCACGCACCCACTCGTGCGCGCGCGGTCTTTTCCTCGTTATTCACGCCCCTACCCTATCGCACGAGCGCTCGTCATCATGCGCGCGCTCATCTGCGCCCCACCAAGCCAACCACGGCCTCGTCTTTTCAAAAGAATAGGAATAAGGGGCATGCGGGTTTAGTATTGGTCCAAAGGTCCCTGAGACCCGCAACATATTTCTCGCACCAAAGGAGCATTCGAGTGTCCCGCTTTATTGTCGTCGCCCCCGGTTCGTCGGAGGCAGCCGCCCTCGCTACTGACGAGCTGGCCCGCGTTCTCGGCGTCGCCACCGTCGACGCCCTGGCCGGCACGACGGCTACCGACGCCGCCCTCCGTCCCGCCTCCGCTCTGCCCGCCGCGGTCGAAGCCGTCCGCGCCGCCGGCGACGACGCGCTCATCGCCCCCGCCCGTGAGGCCTCGAACCGCGCCTTCGACCACGTGGCCTGGAACCTGAACCTCGCCGCCTCCACCCGCGCCGGCGTCATCCTTGCCTTCGACGCCGAGGGTGCCAGCGCCGAGCTCCTCGCCGAAGAGATCGCAGCCGCTCGCCTGCGCGCCAAGGCCGCTGCCGCATCCGTCGTCGCCGTCGTCCTGACCGGTGGCGCCCCCGCGCTTCAGGCCGACGTCCCCGTTCTGACCCTGCCGCTGGGCGACGAGGCCGCGGCCACCCTGCGCGCCACCGCCGCCCCCACCGCGGTCACCCCTCTCGCTTTCCAGGCGGACCTCATCGAGCGCGCCCGCGCCGAGCGCAAGCGCATCGTCCTGCCCGAGCCCGACGACGACCGCGTCCTGCAGGCCGCCGCCCAGGTCCTCGCCGCCGGCATCGCCGACATCACCTTCGTGGGCGACGCCGACTACGTTGCCAAGCGCGCCGGCGAGCTCGGCCTCGACCTGAGCGCCGCCCAGGTCGTCTCCGTGAACGATCCCGCCTACCTCGAGCGCTACGCCGAGGAGTTCGCGCGCCTGCGCGCCAAGAAGGGCGTCACCCTCGAGCAGGCCCGTGAGAAGGTCACCGACGTGTCCTACTTCGGCACCATGATGGTTCACATGGGCGACGCCGACGGCATGGTCTCGGGCGCTGCCCACACGACCGCGCACACGATCGTCCCCTCCTTCCAGATCATCAAGACCGCCCCCGGCGTCTCCGTCGTCTCCTCCATCTTCCTCATGGCGATGAAGGACCGCGTGTGGGCCTTCGGCGACTGCGCCGTCAACCCCAACCCCACCTCCGAGCAGCTGGCCGACATCGCCGTGACCTCCGCGCGCACCGCCGCCCAGTTCGGCGTCACCCCGCGCGTCGCCATGCTCTCCTACTCGACCGGCACCTCCGGGGCCGGCCCGGACGTCGACGTCGTCATCGAGGCCACCCGCCTCGCCCGCGAGAAGGCCCCCGAGCTGGCCATCGAAGGCCCCATCCAGTTCGACGCAGCCGTCGACGAGGCCGTCGCCGCCACCAAGCTGCCCGGCTCCGAGGTCGCCGGCAAGGCCACCGTCTTCGTCTTCCCCTCGCTGGAAGCCGGAAACATCGGCTACAAGGCGGTCCAGCGCTCCTCCGGCGCGCTCGCCGTCGGCCCCGTCCTGCAGGGCCTCAACAAGCCCGTCAACGACCTGTCGCGCGGCGCCCTCGTCGAAGACATCGTCAACACCGTCGCCCTGACCGCCGTCCAGGCCCAGGGCTGAACGGGAACGAGCCCCCGGGGTCCGGTTAGTATTGATGCGAACCGGGCCCCGGCCTCGTACTTTTTCTTTCCTATCCCCCACACCACGAAAGGCGAACGCGTGTCCTCGTCCTCCGTCCTCGTCATTAACTCCGGCTCCTCCTCCATCAAGTACCAGCTCGTCGACCCCGAAACCGGCGACGCCATCGCCAAGGGCATCGTCGAGCGCATCGGTGACACCACCGGCCTCATCAAGCATGAGCACGGCGACGCCGTCACCAAGGAAGAGCTCCCGGTTCCCGACCACACCGTCGGCATGCGTGAGGTCCTGCGCCTCTTCGACACGGAGGGCCCGTCCCTGGCCGAGGCCCACATCCTCGCCGTCGGCCACCGCGTCGTTCAGGGCGGCCGCTACTTCGACGGCCCGGCCCTCATCACCGACGAGGTCCGCAACCTGATCGAAGAGCTGTGCCCGCTGGCTCCGCTGCACAACCCCGCCCACCTCAAGGGCATCGACGTGGCGCGTGAGCTCATGCCCGACGTCCCCCACGTCGCCGTCTTCGACACCGCGTTCTTCCAGCAGCTGCCCGACAAGGCCGCCCTGTACGCCCTCGAGACCGAGACCGCCGAGAAGTACTCTGTGCGCCGCTACGGCGCCCACGGCACCTCCCACCAGTTCGTCTCCCAGGAAATCTCCAAGATGCTGGGCCGCGACGACCTCAAGCAGATCGTCCTGCACCTGGGCAACGGCGCGTCCGCCTCCGCCGTCAAGAACGGCCACCCGATCGACACCTCCATGGGCCTGACCCCCCTCGAGGGCCTCATGATGGGCACCCGCACCGGCGACATCGACCCCGCCGTCGTGTTCCACCTGCAGCGCGTCGCCGGCATGACCGTCGACGAGGTCGACACGCTCTTCAACAAGAAGTCCGGCATGAAGGGCATGACCGGTGAGTCCGACATGCGCTCCGTGTGGGAGGTCATCAACAACACCTCCGACCCCGAGGCCGCCAAGCGCGCGCGTACCGCCATGGACGTGTACATCAACCGCCTGCTGAAGTACGTGGGCTCCTACGCCGCTGAGCTCGGCGGCCTGGACGTCATCACCTTCACCGCCGGCATCGGCGAGAACGACGACGACGTGCGCCGCGAGCTGGCCGAGGCCCTCGCCCCCTTCGGCGTGAAGATCGACGTCGAGGCCAACAAGGGCCGCGTCAAGGAGCCGCGCATCGTGTCCGCTCCCGACTCGACCGTCACCCTCGTCGTCTACCCGACCAACGAGGAGCTGGCGATCGCCCGCCAGGCGCTGACCTTCGCCTGATTCGTTCGTGTCAACGAGGCCGGGGTTCCCACGTGGGGCCCCGGCCTCGGGCGTATCCTGGGAGAGTAGTCATCCTGAGGAGGGCCTCATGAACAGCGACGTTTCCACCCTGGCGGACTGGATTGCTGCTTCCCCATCGACCGTGTTTTTCGGCGGCGCAGGCGTCTCGACCGAGTCCGGGATCCCCGATTTTCGCGGGGCGAACGGCTTCTACTTTCAGGAGCGCGAGATCCCCCTCGAGACGGTGCTGAGCATTGACTTCTTTGAGCGACACCCGCAGGCCTACTGGGAGTGGTTCCACGAGATCTACCGTCCGGTGGAGCCCAACGGCGCGCACAGGACCCTGGCCGCGTTGGAGGGCGCCGGGCTCCTCGATGCTGTCATCACGCAGAACATTGACGGCCTGCACCAGCGGGCCGGGTCGCGCTCCGTATGGGAGCTGCACGGCAACTGGGAGCGGCTCGTATGCACGAGCTGCGGGACAGTCGCGTCACTAGGCGATGCCGTCACGGTTGACGGGGATCCCGTGCCCGCGTGCCCCTCGTGCGCCTCGCAGATGCGCCCCGACATCGTCATGTACGGCGAATGCCTCGACGAGGGCGTCATCGAGGCCGCCGTGTCCGCCATCGCGCGGGCATCCACGCTGATCGTGGCGGGCACGTCCCTCGTGGTCTACCCGGCGGCGGGCCTCATCAACTACTTCTCCGGGGACCACCTGGTGCTCATGAACGCCACCCCGACCTCGGCGGATGCGCATGCCGACCTGATCATCCGTGAGCCGGTGGGCGCGACCCTCGACCGCGTCATGGACCAGCTGCGCGCACGGGGTGTTCTGCCTGCGTAGGCGTTGGCGCACGACCCCGCAGGATCAGCCCTCCCCCAGGCCCGCGGGGTCCACGAGGGACAGGGCCCGCGGGGCGCGCGAAATCCGCACGCTTTGGCCCCAGGTGAGGGTCAGCCGGTCGGACTCCATGCCATCGCCGAACAGCACGAGGGATTCGGAGGCGACGACGAGGCTGAGGTCTTCGTCCTCGTCCAGGATCCCCTCGGTGTACTCGACGCCGGTGAAGGGCGAGGGCCACGCCTCGCGCACGAACCACGCGAGCGAGCGCGAGGTCGGAGCGGGCAGGTCCCCCATGTGGCGGCCGCGCTTGAGGGAGGCGCCCCACCCGGTCGCCCCGGTCCCGGTGGAGACGACGACGCCCGAGGAGGACTGTCGCTCCACACGGGGTCCGAGGGCCAGCTCGTAGCGTGCGCTCTGATGGCTCGGGTGCCCAACAAATACCTCGTTGAGGGCGGTGAGCGTGCGAGAGTCGTCGGCGGTCGCCCGCACCATGGTCAGCTGGTCCACCCGCAGGTCGCCGCCCGCGTCGATACGACCGAGGGCCGCGACCCCCTGGTCGGGAGTGCATCGGACGAGTACGCCGGCGTTCGACTGAGGGACCGAGTTGACGCCGACCACGGCCTGGTCGCCCGCATACTTGGCGACGTTGGCGACCAGACCGTCGGGTCCCACGACGACGATGACGTCCTCGGGGGCGAAAAGGAAGCGCGACAGGGAATCACGCTCCACGTCGGCGCTCGCCCACCCGTCCGGTATTCCTGCCCGCACGCGAGCCAGGGCGGCCACGTGAGACTCGTGCGCGCGCTCGACGGACTCGAGGGTGCGCCCGCGGCTGCGCAGGACGAATTCGACCTGGCCGCGCGTGGAGTAGCGGTCCATGAGCTCGTCGAACTCGGTGGGGCGTCGGACGATGACGGCGCGGCGGCGCATGACTACTGTCCCGCCTTCGACGAGCCGGTGAAGGCAGCGACAAGATCGCTGAGCACGTCGGCAGTGATGGTGATGTTCCCGAAGGACGGCATGTTCTTCGCCATTTCCTTCAGCGCGAGGGCACGCGCCACCTCGGGCCCGGCCTGCGCGAGCGCCTGGATGTAGGCAGCGTCGTTGGCGATGCGGGCGCGGCCCGCGGTGTTCCAGTCGACTTCGTACGCCTTGGCTTTTTCGGTGATACGGCGCGCTTCCGCTTCGACCTCAATAGCGTCCGCCGCGGCCTTCTCTTCGGCTTCGCGCCTGGCGTTATGGCCTTCCTGGTCGACGAGGTCGGCACGCTTGCGGGCCAGGTCGAGCTTGGATTGCATCTCGTTTGCGGAGATCTGGGACTCGCGCTCGACGGCGAGCGCCCGGCGTTCGTAGAGGGCGCGGTCGGCCTCGGCCTGGAGTTGCTCGAGGAGCGGGGCGCGCAGGGAGGATTCGACCCCTTCGTCCGGGCGCAGGCTCAGCAGGCGCGCGTCGACGACGGCAACGCCGGTGGCGCGCAGCTGATGATCGTCCGCGAAGGCTTGGGTGAGCACGTGACCAACCTTCTCCAGGGAGCCACTAATAGCGTCGGAGAGGGTCATCTCGCCGATTGCCGAGGCCAGGGCGGAGAAGGCGATGCGGGTGACGGTTTCGTCGATCTGCCACAGTCCCTGGGCGTCTGCTCCCACTTCGCGCGGGTAGAGCCCGAAGTCGTAGTGTGCGGCGGCGGCTTCTGCGTCCTCGATGTGGTAGGTGATGGCAACCTGCGCGTTGATGTTCTGCTGATCCGCGGTGGTCGCCTGCACGAGGAAGCTGTGGGCCCGGTTAGCGGTGGGCACCTCGGCGAGCGCGCAGCGGCCGGCTCGCAGCCAGAAGGACTGGCCGACGCCGGATCGGATCGTGCGTCCGGCGCGGATCTGGACGACGTGATCGCCGGCGCCGCCCTGGTAGCGGATGAGGAAAGGGTGGTGGCGAAGGGTTCCCATGATGACTCCTTGGTTGGGTGGCGAACCACTTGTTTATGTCAGGATGACGATAACCCCTCATCGCATTTAATGTCAACTCGACACAAATAGGCTAGGCTTGCACCATGACCTCACCCCTGACCATTCCCGTCGCGGTCGACATCGTCGCCCTGACGGTCATCGACCACACGCTCCACGCCCTCGTCGTGCGGCGCGGAATCGAGCCTTTCAAGGACCACCTGGCACTTCCCGGCGGCTTTCTACGCGAGGGCGAACAGACCGAAGAGGCCGCAGCGCGCGAACTCGAGGAGGAAACCGGCGTCACTCCGCCGGGACACCTCGAACAGCTCTTCTCCTACGGGCCGGAGGGCCGCGATCCGCGCGGCCCCATCCTCTCCGTCGCCTACCTCCTCCTCGCCCCCTCGTTTTCGCCCACCCAGGCAGGAGGCGACGCCACGGGAGCCCTGTGGCACCCCGTCGACGCCCTCCTTGCGCCCACCTCGCCCCTCGCCTTCGACCACGCGAGAATCCTCGCGGACGGCGTGGAGCGCGCCCGCTCCAAGATCGAATATTCACCCCTGGCCACATCCTTCTGCGGCCCCGAGTTCACGATCACGCAGCTGCGCAACACGTACGAAGCCATCTGGGGATCGGCGCTCGACCCGCGCAATTTTCATCGAAAAGCAACAAAAACCGCGTCATTCATCGAACCAACGGGCGGCACGGTGCGCGAGGGTGCCGGGCGCCCGGCCGCCCTCTACCGACTCGTCCCGGGCGTCGATGCTACGGCCTTCGTCCTCGACCCGCCCCTGCGCCGCCCACCCGCCCCAGCCCCGGCCTCGTCGATGAAGAGCGCGAGCGCGCCGAGTGCGCAAGAATAGCCCAGTACCGAAGGAGAACCATGAACTTCCATTCCCTCTACGATCAGGGCTTTGCGCGCGTTGCCGCCGTGACCCTGCCCGTACACCCCGCCCGCCCGTTCGAGAACGCGCGCGAGATCATCGACGCCGCCCGCGAGCTTGATGCGCGCGGCGTCGCGATGGGCGTATTCCCCGAACTGTGCGTCTCCGGCTACGCCATCGACGACCTGTTCCTGCAGGACGTGCTGCTCGATAACGTCGAGAAGGCCCTCGCACAGATCGTCGAGGCCAGCGCCGACCTGCTCCCCCTCCTCATCGTGGGCGCGCCCCTGCGCAAGGACAACGCCCTGTACAACTGCGCCGTCGCCATCCACCGCGGCCGCGTGCTGGCGATCGTCCCCAAGTCCCACCTGCCCAACTACCGCGAGTTCTACGAGAAGCGCCACTTCGTCACTATGCCCCCGCGCGCCTGCGAGCGCATCGAGGTGCCGTGGGGCGGCGTCGAGGAATTCAGCGGCGGCCCCGTGTGGGTTCCCTTCGGCCAGGCCCTCCTGTCCGCTGACGACGTGCCCGGCCTGACGGTCGGCATCGAAGTCTGCGAGGACATGTGGGTCCCCGTCACCCCATCGACGGAGCTGGCGCTCGCGGGTGCGACCGTCCTGGCCAACCTGTCGGCCTCCCCCATCACCGTGGGACGCGGCGCCGACCGCGAGCTCATGGTGCGCTCAATCTCCTCGCGCTGCTGCGCGGCCTACGTGTACACGGCCGCCGGCATCGGCGAGTCCAGCACGGACCTCGCCTGGGACGGCGAAACCATGATTTACGAGGCCGGGGATCGCCTCGCGATCGGCGAACGCTTCCAGGAGGGCACCCACATCACGATCGCCGACGTGGACCTGGAGCGCCTGCGCACCGAGCGCAAGCGCCAGAACTCGTTCACGGACAACGCACAGCGCTACTTCGCGGGCGACGAGCGCATGGCCCCACAGGAGGTCGAGTTCACGCTCGACCCGCCGCGCACCGACCTGGGCCTGGAGCGAGCAGTCAACCGCTTCCCCTTCGTCCCCAACGATCCCACGCGCCTGGAGCAGGACTGCTACGAGGCCTACAACATTCAGGTGGCCGGCCTGGTCCAGCGCCTGCGCGCGATCGGCAACCCGAAGATCGTCATCGGCGTCTCCGGCGGCCTGGATTCCACGCACGCGCTGGTCGTGGCCGCGCACGCAATGGACTTGCTGGGCCGTCCGCGCACGGACATCCTGTGCTACACGCTGCCCGGTTTCGCCACCTCCGAGCGCACGAAGAAGAACGCGACCCTGCTGTGCCAGTACCTGGGCACGTCCTTCGAGGAGATCGATATCCGTCCGGCTGCCACGCAGATGCTGGAGGACATCGGGCACCCCTACGGCGAGGGCGAGGCCACCTACGACGTGACGTTCGAGAACGTCCAGGCGGGCCTGCGCACCGACTACCTGTTCCGCCTGGCCAACCACCTGGGCGGCATCGTGCTGGGTACGGGAGACCTGTCCGAGCTGGCGCTGGGCTGGTGCACGTACGGCGTGGGCGACCAGATGAGCCACTACGCGGTCAACACGGGCGTGCCGAAGACCCTCATGCAGCACCTGATCCGCTGGGTCGTGGCCTCCAAGCAGTTCGACGACCGCGTTGGCGAGGTACTCCTGTCGATCCTCCACACGGAGATCTCCCCCGAGCTGGTTCCCGCCAAGCCGGGCGAGAAGATGCAGTCCACGCAGGACAAGATCGGCCCCTACAACCTGCAGGACTTCACGCTGTACCACGTGCTGCGTCGCGGCGCGCGCCCCTCGAAGATCGCCTTCCTGGCGGAGAAGGCCTGGTCGGACGCCTCGGTGGGCTCCTGGCCGGTCGGCTTCCCCGAGGAGGACAAGGTCGCGTACTCGCTCGAGGAGATCGTCAAGTGGGAGCGCCTGTTCCTGTGGCGTTTCTTCAGCCAGCAGTTCAAGCGCAGCGCCCTGCCCAACGGCCCGAAGGTCATGGCCGGCGGCTCACTGTCCCCGCGCGGGGATTGGCGCATGCCCTCGGACGTGTCGGGCGCGGATTGGGTCGCCGAACTCGACGAGGCCGTGAAGGGCCTGGTCGACTAACCTGACACACGCTCGGCAAGCCGAGCTGTTTCCTGAGGGGCGGTGCTCACGCGAGCACCGCCCCTTGGCTTACTCACCGCGCTCGTGCTGCGCCAGGCCAGGAGAGGAGCCGTCCTGTGAACGCGTTGACCTCCCCCGCGCAACGCAAGGCTGCCTCCCACACCCCGGCCTCGTCCGCGCACACGAAGCGCCCCACCCGGCGCACCGGCGCGTTCACGTCCCCATCTGCCCGGCGCCGCTGGTGGATCCTCTTCGGGGCCGCGTGCGCGGTGACGAGGCCGGGGCCGGGTAGAATGGTCGCGCGGCCCTTCGTGAAACGGCCGTGAAACGCTTATCTTTCGAGGGGTTCCCGTGCACGTCGGACTGATCGTTGCCTTCCTGATTCTCGCCGTTGCTCTCATCGCGGGTGGGCTCTACCTGTTCGCGTCGGGCCTGACCGCGCGCGCCGGCGTGTGCCGACCTCCCCTGGGGCTGCGCCTTCAGGGCGTCGAGCCCGGCTCGCAGGCTTGGGAGCGCGCCCACCGCGCTGCCTGGCCCATCCTCTTCGGCGGCGGCGTCCTGGGCACCGCCCACGGCATCGCCCTGGCCGCCACCACCCTCATGGACGCGCGCATCTCCGTGCCCATCGTCTTCATCGTCTCAGGCCTCATCGTCGAGGTCGGCCTCTGGCTGGTCGCGAAGGGCGCCGGCAAGGCGTCGCTGAAGTAAACCTCCGCGGGGCGCCGCCGCCCCGCCCGCCCCGCGCGGATACGACAAACGGGCCCCGGCCTCGTGCATCACCTCACGAGGACGGGGCCCGCCGCACAGTGTCGGGGTCTCAGGCCTTGGGGCGCTCGCGACGGTCGAGCATGTACAGGGCCATCTTCGAGGGCTCGAGCGCGCGCACGGCGTGCGGCAGGCGCGTGCCGAAGTGGATGACGTCGCCGGGCTTCAGGACGACGGTGCGACCGTCGGCCTCGATCTCCAGGGCACCCTCAAGGGTGTGCAGGATGACGGGCATCGCGGCGGTGTGCTCGCTGAGGATCTCGTCCTTATCGAAGCTGAAGAGGACCAGGCGCACGCCCTCTGCGTGCATGACGGTGCGCGACACCGTGGCTTCCTCGTTGATCTGGATCATCGAGGCGATGTCCTGCAGGTCCGTCATGATGGGCGTGGGGACCTCGGTGTTCGATTCGGGCGACAGGCTCATTGGCTCTCCTTGGGTTTGCGCGCGACGATGGCGACGCCGCACAGGTGTCGATCATATTTCTTAAACGTGCGCGCCATTGTCGTGACGCGTTCACGCAGGTCTTTGTCCCGCGCGACGTTGCGCATGATACGCAGCGCTCCGAGCACGCCCTCGTCGGCGATCATGCGGCCGGGCTTGAGGAGGGCCATCGGAGCCGTGCGTGTTTCCTCCACGACGAGGCCAACCTCTTCGAGCGCGCGCCTCCAGTCGGCGACCGTGAGGGGCCGGGCGTTGACATTGATGGCGCGTGCCAGCGCGCGGCGGATCTCGGTGGCGGGTTCTTCCGCGATGGAGTCGGGGCGCATCGCCAGCTCGTGGATGACGTACCGGCCGCCGGGGCGCAGGATGCGCGCGGCCTCGCCCATGATGGCGCGTTTGGCTTTCTCTCCCTGCATGGAGAGCATAGCTTCGCCGACGACGACGTCCGCGCTCTCGTCCGGCAGGCCGGTCTCAGCGGCATCAGCATTCACGCAGCGCCCCACACCCGAGGCGATGGCATCCACGCGCGCGGAGGCGTTCGGATCGCGCTCCACGCCGACGTAGGAGGCGGGGCCTACCTCAATAATCGCCGAGGCCGTGACGCCCAGGCCGGGCGCGAACTCGACGACGTCCGAGCCGGGCAACACGGCACGCTTGAGCGCCCACGTACTGAGGGCGAGACCGCCGGGGCGCAGCACCGTCTTTCCGGCGCGCGCAAGGACCCAGTGGCCGGGCGCCTTCTCGACGGGCCGGTCGGCGAAGGGAAGGGTCTCCGCCAGCGATTCACTGTGAGTTGCCATATACGCAAGTATAGCGTTATCTATTTCTTCACGCAGGGCTATACCCACAGAAAATACGCCGACGGAGTCCCGATTCGCCTCTACAGGCCGATAATCTCGGCGAAAGCAGCCTTAATTGCGTCGAGGCGCTCGCGCGCCTGCTCCCAGGGCAGCGGCTCCCCCTCGGCGACCGGCAGGATCACCTCGAGGTAGCACTTGAGCTTTGGCTCGGTGCCCGAGGGGCGCGCGATGACGCGGTCCCCCGCCTCGGTGAGCACGAGGACGCCGTCCGTGGGCGGCAGGCCGCGGTATCCCTGCGACAGGTCCGAGACCTCGACGACGGGAGAGCCGGCCAGGACACTCGGCGGCTGGGCACGCAGGCGTGCCATGCCGCTGGCGATCTGCTCGATCTGCTCGACGCGGAAGGTCAGCGGCGAGCTCACGTGTAGGCCGTGCAGTCGCGCCAGGCGCTCCAGCTCGTCCCACACGCTGCGCCCCTGCGCCTTGAGGGCGGCCACCAGGGAGGCGGCGACGACCGAGGTCGCGATGCCGTCCTTGTCGCGCACGTGGCCCGGATCGGGGCAAAAGCCAATGGCCTCCTCATAGCCGAAGCCGAGGCCCGGGGCCCGGGCGATCCACTTGAAACCGGTGAGCGTCGTGTGGTGCTCCAGGCCGTGGGCACGGGCAATACGCGAGAGCAGACGCGAAGACACAATCGAGTTCGCGAGCGACCCCGTCATGCCGCGCGAAGCCAGGAACTCGCCCAGCAGCGAGCCGATCTGGTCGCCGCTCAGCGGACTCCATCCCGTCTCCGAGGCGGGGTCAGGCACCGCGAGCGCGCAGCGGTCCGCGTCGGGGTCGACCGCGATGATGAGGTCGGCCCCCTGCTCGCGCGCCTGCTCGATCGCCATGTCGAGGGCGCCGGCCTCTTCGGGGTTGGGGAAGGGCACGGTCGGGAAGTCCGGATCGGGATCGGCCTGCGCCGCCACGAGGGAGACGTTGGAGAAACCGGCCTCGGCCAGGACGCGCGAGGTGATCGCGGCGCCAACGCCGTGCATGGCGGTCAGGACGATGCGCAGGTCCTCACGGGCTGAGGCCTCGCCCGAGGCCAGGGCGGACGCGCAGGCCACGTATTCCTCACGCGGGTCCACGGCCTCGATAAGGTCGTCATTCATCGGGACCTCGTCCGCGGGCGGCGCGGCCTCGATGGCCGCCGCGATCTCCGCGTCGAAGGGCGGGACGATCTGGACACCGCGCCCGTCGCCCTGCGCGACGGTGCCACCCAGGTAGACCTTGTAGCCGTTGTCCGGGGCGGGGTTGTGGGAGGCGGTCACCATGACGCCCGCGTCCGCGTCGAAGTGCAGCATCGAGAAGGAGGTGAGCGGGGTCGGGTTGGCCTGGGGCAGCGCGAGGACGCGCACGCCGGCGGCCGAAGCGACGCGGCAGGCGGCCGTGGCGAATTCGGAGGACCCGTAGCGGGCGTCGCAGCCGACCACCAGCGTGGGGGTGCCGGTTGCGTGGCGCTTGACGACCTCGCACAGGCCTGCGGTCGCGCGGATGACGACCGCGAGGTTCATGCGGGACTCGCCCGGACCGACGACGCCTCGCAGGCCGGCGGTGCCGAACTGGAGGGGGCCGTTCATGGCCGCACCGACGCGGGCCGCAGCCTCCTCGTCGCCGCCCTGTGCGGCCTCGATGTCGGCGCTCAGGGCCGAGGCCGTGGCGGGGTCCGGGTCGTGGCTCGCCCACTGGCGGGCACGCTCGAGCAGCTCCATCGTCTCAGTCCTCCAGTCCTGCCAGGATGGCGTTGGTTGCGGACACTCCCAGGCGGGAGGCTCCGGCCTCGATCATGGCCAGGGCGGTCTCGGCGTCGCGGATGCCACCCGAGGCCTTGACCCCCAGGGCGTCGCCGACCGTGGCGCGCATGAGCGCGACCGCGTGGGTCGAGGCGCCGCCCGCGGGGTGGAAGCCCGTCGAGGTCTTGACGAAATCCGCGCCCGCGGCCACCGAGGCGGTGCATGCGGCGACGATCTCGTCGTCCGTCAGCGCGGCGGACTCGATGATGACCTTCAGGATGCGAGGCGCGGGGACGGCGCGGCGCACGGCCGCGATCTCTTCCTCGAGCTCGCGGAGGCGCGCGTCCTTGATCAGCTCGATGTTGATGACCATGTCGATTTCGTCCGCGCCGTCGGCGACGGCCTGGGCGGCCTCGAAGGCCTTGACCTGGGGCTTGACCGCGCCCGAGGGGAAGCCGACCACGCAGGCGACCTTCAGGCCCTCGGGGACGTCGAGGGGCAGCATCGAGGGGGACACGCACACCGAGAAGGTGCCGGCTGCGGCGCCCTCCTCGACGATGCGGGCCACGTCCGCCTTGGTTGCCTCGGGCTTGAGGATCGTGTGGTCAATCATCGCGGCCACGTCACGCTTGTTCATGGAACTACTTTCTTGTCGCATCACAGCTGGGCCAGGGGCAGGGCCAGCTCCATCATGGTGGTAAAGGACGTCTGACGCGCCTGGGCATCGGTGGCCTCGCCCGTCACCAGGGAGTCCGAGACGGTGAAGATACCCACGGCCTCGACGCCCGCGTGGGCGGCGGTGGCGTACAGGCCCGCGGACTCCATCTCGATCGCGAGAACGCCCATGCGCTGCCAGGCCTCGTTGAAGGTCGGGTTCGCGTTGTAGAACGTGTCAGAGGAGAGGATGTTGCCCACGTGGATCGGCACGTCGGCCTCACGGGCACGACGCACCACGTCCTCGATGAGGCGGAAGGAGCCGATCGGCGCGTAGGAACCGGGGATCTGGTACTGATCCAGGAACGCCGAGTTCGAGCAGGCGGCCTGGGCGACCACCACGTCGTACAGGTTGACGTCCGGCTGCAGGGCACCGCATGTGCCCACGCGCACGAGGCGCGTGCAGCCGAACTCGTGGATCAGCTCGTGGGCGTACAGCGAAATCGACGGGATGCCCATACCCGAGCCCATGACGGACACCGGGGTGCCGCGGTACGTGCCGGTGTAGCCCAGCATGTTACGCACGGCGTTGAACTGCTGCGCGTCCTCCAGGTAGGTCTCGGCAATAAACTTCGCGCGCAGCGGGTCTCCGGGCAGGAGGATCGTCGGCGCGATGGGGGCGGTGGGGTTGATGTGCGGTGTCGAGCGCATGTGTCCTCCTGTGGTGTCGAGGAGCCCGGGGCTCCGTCGAGGCTTCTTTACCCTTGTCGCAAGGCTATGCCGTGCAATTGAAATGTGTCAACGAGTGGTTTGACAAATGTTCTCATCCGCTTGGGGTGCGATCATGCACCCCGCGCGGGGTTGCCCCGCGCGGCCGTTCCAGCAGCGCGAGGGCCAGGTCCTGGTCGACCACCAGGTGCGTGGCCAACCCCATGTGCAGCGCCGTGTCCAGCGCCTCCGCTTTCACACGCCCGCCGGCAACGAGCACCCGCACAGGGCGAGAGCGCAGCTCCTCGAGCGTGATGCCAACCGTCCTGCGGTCGACCGATGCCAGGGCGACGCCGCCCTCGCGCGTGAAAAATCGCGAACACGCGTCCCCGACCGCGTCGCGCAGGAGCGCCTCCACCTCGTCGTCCTCGAGCTGGCCAAGGTTGAGCGAGAGGGCCTCGCGACCCAGGGAACCGACGGTAAACACCGCCACGTCCACGCCGCGCCCCTCCTCCAGGATCCGCTCGATCGACCGGTCACGGCGCACGATCGAGAGCATCGCGGTGTCCTGGAAAATGACGGGGAGCGGCAGGTAGCGCGGCTCAGCACCGAAGGCCTCGCAGAAGGACCGCATGATCTCAAAATCGTGCGTCGCCCTCTCGGAAAACGACGCCCCGCCCTTGAGCTGGACGACGCGCACACCCACGCGAGGAGCGCGGGCCAGGTGGGCCGCGAGCGCACTCATCGTGCGCCCCCAAGAAATCCCCACGCTCATACCGTCGCGCACGAGCTGGGTGACAACATCGGCACCGACGCGGCCGACCTGCTCAATGGCTTCGTCCTCAGTCGCGCCCGCGCCATGGGCAACGCGAGCGCAGGCCAGTCCAAAGCGCCTCTCCAGCCGCAGCGCAATCTCCGAGGCATCCTCGCGCGGATCGTGGATCTCGATGGTCACGAAGCCGCGCTCGCGGCCATGAGCGAGGAGTTTGGCAACCGTGGGGCGCGACAGGCCCATGCGGGTGGCGACCTCGGCCTGGCTGAGGCCCTGCTGGTAGTAGAGCTTGACCGCCTCGATCGACTGTTCGTCGCGCCGTTCCACGATTCCTCCTCCCTGTTCGCTCGCGCCTCGCCGGCTTTAGGACACCGTCTCCAGGACGACGCTGCGCGGCTCGAGGGCGACCCCGTCGGCGATCTCGATGGCACCGGAGAGGGACTCCAGGGCGCGCTCGATGCGCCACTCGTCGTCGGTGTGGAGCGTGAGCAGGGGTTGGCCCGCCGCGACGCGCTCGCCCGGCTTTGCATGAATCTCGATGCCGGCGCCCGCCTGCACGGGATCCTCCTTGACGGCGCGGCCAGCGCCCAGCCTCCACGAGGCCACGCCCACGGACAGGGCGTCCATGCCGACCACGGTTCCCCCGGCCTCGGCGAGGACCTGGTGGGTGTGAGCGGCGCGGGGCAGCGGTGCATCCGGGTCTCCGCCCTGCTCGCGGATCATCGCGCGCCAGCGGTCCATCGCGCGCCCATCCGCCAGCGCGGCCTCCACGTCGGCATCGCGGACCCCCGCGAGGTCGAGCATGTTGCGCGCGAGCTCGCACGTCAGCTCGACGACGTCGGAGGGGCCGCCGCCGGCGAGGACCTCGACGGATTCCTCCACTTCGAGGGCGTTGCCGATCTTGCGCCCCAGCGGCACGGACATGTCTGTGAGGAGGGCGCGCGTGGCGACCCCCGCGTCGCGTCCGAGGTCGACCATCGTGCGGGCGAGCTCGCGCGCAGCATCCAGGTCCTTCATGAAGGCACCCGACCCGACCTTGACGTCTAGGACGAGGGCTCCCGTGCCCTCTGCGATCTTCTTGCTCATGATGGAACTGGCGATCAGCGCGATCGACTCGACGGTCGAGGTGATGTCGCGCAGGGCGTAGAGCTTCTTGTCCGCGGGCGCCAGGCCCGAGCCCGCCGCGCAGATGACCGCGCCACAGCCCTGCCCCAGCTGAGTCATGATCTCGTCGTTACTCAGCTGCGCGCGCCACCCGGGGATCGCCTCGAGCTTATCGAGGGTACCGCCCGTGTGCCCCAGGCCTCGGCCCGACAGCTGCGGGACGGCCACGCCGAAGCACGCGACCAGCGGGGCCAGGGGCAGCGTGATCTTGTCACCCACGCCGCCCGTGGAGTGCTTGTCGGCGGTCGGCTTGCCGATACCGGAGAAGTCCATGCGCGCGCCCGAGCGGATCATCGCGTCCGTCCAGCGGGCGATCTCGCCCCGATCCATGCCGCGCAGGAAGATCGCCATCGCCAGGGCGGCCATCTGCTCGTCCTTGATGACGCCCTTCGTGTAGGCGTCGATCGTCCAGTCGATCTGGTCGGGGGTGAGCACTCCCCCGTCGCGCTTGACGCGGATGATGTCAACGGCATCAAAGAGAGCCATCGTGTCCTTCTTTCTCTTCCGATGAGGCCGGGGCCGCCTGGGCGACGCTCGACAGATCGTGGGGTCCGAACGCGCCGGGCAGCACCTCCGTCATGGGTGCGACACCATCGGGCATGAGGACCAGGCAGGAGGGCCCGCCATGCTCGTAGATAAGCTGGCGGCAGCGCCCGCACGGGGCCACCGGCTCCTCGTTGCCGTTGACGGCGACGACCGCGACGAGGGTGCCTCCGCCGGAGCGGATGAGGTCGGAGACCATGCCGCACTCGGCGCACAGAGTGACGCCGTATCCGGCGTTTTCGACGTTGCATCCGCTAACGAGCCAGCCGTCCGCCGTCAGTCCCGCGGCCCCCACGGGGAAGTTCGAGTAGGGGCAGTACGCGTGCTTCATCGCGTCGATGGCCTCGGCCAGCAGGGCGTCCCAGTCAATATCTGTTGGATCCATGCGGGTTCTCACTTCACGTAGGGAATATTTTCAGCGGCCGGCGCGCGCGACTTACCAACGAATCCAGCGACGGCCACGATCGTGACCACGTAGGGAATCATCGAGACGAGGTCGGCGGGGATCGCGGGCTCGATGTTGGGCAGCATCCGGGCCAGGGCCTGCGCGAAGCCGAACATGACGGCCGCACCCATGGCTCCCAGCGGGTTCCACTTGCCCAGGATCATGGCGGCCAAGGCGATGTAGCCGTTGCCCGCGGAAATGTTGTCCGTGAAGGCCAGGCCGGAGCCGATCGTGAAGAACGCGCCACCCAGGCCGGCGAAGGACGACCCCAGGATCGTGTTGAGGGTGCGCGTACACCCCACGTTGATGCCCACCGTGTCGGCGGCGCGCGGGTGCTCACCGCAGGCCCGCAGCCGCAGGCCCCACCGGGAGCGGAACAGGAAGAAGGCCAAGGCGATGACGGCCGCGTACATGAGGTACACGAGGATCGACTGGTTGAACAGGACCGGACCGACGATCGGGATCTCCGACAGGACGGGAATCTTGATGTCGGACAGCGAGAACTGGTTGGTGTTCAGGCTTCCGGGAGCATCCTTCATGATCGTGCCGTAGAAGAACGTCGTCAGGCCCAGGGCCAGGACGTTCAGGACGACGCCGACGATGATCTGATCCACCCCGTATTTGACGGAGAAGAGGGCCAGGAGGGATCCCAGGAGGGCACCCGCAAGGGGAGCCGCGACGAGGCCTGCGTAGGGAGTCTGGAAGTACGAGGCCGCCATGACGCCCGCGAACGCGCCCACCAGGAGGTCACCCTCAATCGCGATATTAACGACGCCCACGCGCTCCGAGATAACACCCGAGAGGGAGCCGAAGATGAGCGGCGTCGAGATCGCCACGGTGGACACCAGGGTCGAGGTCAGCGTGACGACGCCCGACGACCCGGAGCCCGCGTAGAACAGGAAGCCCAGGATCGTGGACAGCCCGACAACCGCCATGCCACCGACGCGTGCCCACTCGGGCTGGGTGATGCGCCGCAGCGTCGCCGCAACCGTCCAGGCGGTGATCGCAATCGTCAGGGCGGCGAGCACCCACACGATGGGAGCGCCCGCGATGACGATGTCTGGAATCGAGTAGGACTGCGACTTGTCGTTCAGGCGCAGCGTCATGTCGCCTCGGGCGGCGGCCGCGAATACCACGAGCAGCACGCAGGCGGCGACGTAGATGCCGGGAAGCTTCCAGGAGCGCTTGGCCTCGACCTGAGCGACCACGCCGGACTCACTTGTGCTCATCGGCGTTCCCCTTTCGCGTGTTAGCCGCGAGCGCGCGGACATCGGGCAGACGGAACAGCCAGCGCACGAGCGCGGGCGCTGCGATCAGCAGAACAATGACCGACTGCAGGATGAGGATCATGTCGATCGGCACGCCCTTGGCCTGCATCGTGTAACCGCCCGCCTTGAAGGCGCCGAAGAGGAGCCCCGCGCCGAAGGTTCCCCAGGTCTTGTTGCGGCCCAGGAGGGCCACCGTGATCGCGTCGAAGCCGATCGAACCGGCCACGTCACGCGAGACGTACCCGATGGTCCCCAACGCCTCGTTCGCCCCGGCCAGGCCGAGGAACGCGCCCGAGAGAACCATCGTGATCGCCGTGATGCGCTCGACCGAGATACCGGCCGTGCGGGCGGCTGCCGCGTTGGCACCAACCGCGCGGATCTGGAATCCCAGCGTGGATCGCTCGATCAACCACCAGAAGGCGACGAGGGCGACCAGGGCAACCAGGAACCCTACATGCAGCTTGAAGGGGGCGGGCAGGAGCCGCGCGAAAGCTGCGCTCTCCGCAACCTTGGGTGTCACCGGCTGATTCGTTCCGGGCACCTGCCATGCCTTCTGCGCGAGCGTGTATCCCAAGCCCAGCGTCGCAATCGAGTTGAGCATGATCGTCACGATCACCTCGTTCGCGCCCGTCTTCGCCTTGAGGACGCCAGCGATGCCGCCGTAGAGGCCGCCCGCAATCACCGCGACGAGGAGGGCCACCAGCGTGTGCACAACCGGAGGCAGGCTCACAGCGAAGCCCACCCACACGGCAGCGAGCGCTCCGACGATGATCTGGCCCTTGCCGCCAATGTTGAACAGGCCGGCACGGAAGCCGAGCGCCAGACCCAGGCCCGAGATGATCAGCGGAATCGAATAGAAGAGAGAGTCCGTCAGCGGCTTGATCATGCGAACAGCGTTCGCCGCGTTCGGATCCACGATGGAGCCGCGGAACATCGCATAGTAGGCGTCCAGCACGGACGCCCCCGACAGCGCGATGAGGATCGCGCCGATCGCGAAGGCGATGAGGACGGCCAGCACCGATACGAACCACTGGGAGCCAAAGACCCGGGTCGCAATCCCCGGCCCGTTACTCTTACGCGTGCTCATTGCTCCTCCTTTCGAGGTGTCCCGGCGTCCCCAGCGGATCCCGAGGAAGCCGCCACGGCCTCGTCCAGGGGGACGCCGGCCATCATGAGGCCGAGGACGTCGCGGCCCGTGTCCGCCGGGACGATGCCAACAATGCGGCCGCGGTACATGACGGCGATGCGGTCGGCCAGTGAGACCACCTCGTCGAGCTCCGAGGAGATGAGCAGGACCGCGCAGCCCTGGTCCCGAACGTCCACGATCCTGCGGTGAATGAACTCGATCGAGCCGACGTCGACGCCTCGCGTCGGCTGATTCGCGACCAGCAGCGTCAGGTCACGCGACATCTCGCGGGCGACGACCACCTTCTGCTGATTGCCGCCCGACAGGGAGGAGACCGGGTCCTCGATTGCCGTCAGGCGAATGTCGTATTCCTTTTCCTTGTCGCGGGCGTTGCGCGCGATCGCGCCGCGCTTGAGGGATCCCGCAGCCGAGAAGGCGGAGGAGCGGAACTGGTCGAGCACCAGGTTGTCCGCGATCGAAAACGAGGCGATGATGCCGTCCGTCGACCGGTCCTCGGGGATGAAACCGACGCCCGCGTCCAGGGACTCGCGAGGCTTCGCGCGGGTAATGTCCGCGTCCTCGAGTCGGATCACGCCACTGTCGGGAGTCCGCAGGCCAAGGATCACCTCGGCAAGCTCCGTCTGCCCGTTGCCCTGCACGCCTGCGACCGCGAGGATCTCGCCGCGGGGAACGTCGAAGGACACGTGGTCAAGCAGCGGCACTCCGCCCGCGCCCAGCAGGGACACGTCCTCGAAGGCCAGGCCGCCGCCAGCGGGACGCGCGGGATCCTTCTCCACGCGCATGAGCACCTCGCGCCCGACCATCTGCGTGGCCAGCGAGGCCTCGGAATCGCTCGGGGACGCGTGCCCCACGACCCGACCGCGGCGAATGACCGTGATCTCGTCGGCCACCGCGCGCACCTCGCGCAGCTTGTGGGTGATGAACACGATCGAGGTCCCGGCATCGGCGAGCTGACGCATGATCGTCATCAGCTCGTCCGTTTCCTGCGGGGTGAGCACCGCCGTCGGTTCGTCGAGGATGAGGACCTTCGCCTGGCGCGACAGGGCCTTGACGATCTCCACGCGCTGTTGGGCACCCACCGGCAGATCCTCAATGAGGGCGTCGGGGTCCAGGTCGAAGCCGAAACGCGCCGACACCTCGCGCACCGTCTGGCGGGCACGCTCACGACTGATGATTCCGGCAGGACCGGTCGGCTCAAAGCCCAGGGCGATCGACTCGGCGACCGTGAAGACGGGGATGAGCATGAAGTGCTGGTGCACCATGCCGATGCCCGCCGCAACCGCGTCGCCGGGACCCTTGAACGTCACGGGCTCGCCGTCAATGAGGATCTGCCCCTCGTCAGGCGCATGCATCCCGTACAGGACGTTCATGAGCGTGGACTTACCCGCGCCATTCTCTCCCAGCAGCGCGTGAATGTGCCCTTCCTCGATCGTTAAGTCAATCGAGTCATTGGCGATGAGGGGACCAAACCTCTTCGTGATCCCCCGCAACTCTAATTTCATACCTTCGACCTTCCCCAGCAGGTGGGCGCCCCGCCCCGATGCCCGTGTGGGGCTGGCAGCGTCACCGCCGCCAGCCCCACACGCGTCGCGTCACTTCGGGGCGTTCTGCGATTCGATGACGAGCTTGCCGGACTTGATGTCGTCCGTGAGCTTGGTCAGGTCTGCCTTGAGTTCCGCGGAGACCTTGTCGTCGAAATCGTGGAACGGGGCGATCGAGACACCGCCGTTGGCCAGCGTGCCCACGTACGGGGTCGAGCTGAACTTGCCGTTCACCGAGTCCTGGATCGCCTGCTCGACAGAGGCGCCGATCTCCTTCATGACCGAGGTCAGCACGATCGAGGAGTAGTCGGGGTTGGCCTCGTACCAGTCGGAGTCAACGCCGATGATCCAAGTGTTGCCATCCGCCTTAGCCGCTGCGGCAGCGCCCAGGCCAACCGGGCCAGCGACGGGCATGATGATGTCCGCACCCTGGGAGATGAACTGCTGGGCCTGCTCCTTGCCGAGCGTCTGATCGTCGAAGGACTGCGTGAAGGAGCCGTTCTGCGAAGCCTTGTCCCAACCGAGCAGCTGCACGTTCGTCCCCTTGGCCTTGTTGTAGGCCGCGACGCCGTCAGCGAAGCCATCCATGAACACCGTCACCGAGGGGATCTGGATACCGCCAAAGGTGGCGACCTTGCCGGTCTTGGTCATGCCCGCGGCCACGTAGCCGGCCAGGTAGGCGGCCTCAGCGGTGTTGAACAGCAGCGGACGCGCGTTGTCCAGCGTCACCGTGTTGTTGTTGCCGTCGTTGAAGCTGGAGTCGATAAGGGCGTAGTGCACGTCCTTGTTCTCGTCGGCGGAGGTGTGGACGGCCTTCTCCAGGTTGAAGCCGACGCCGATAATCAGGTTGCAGCCGTCGGAGACCATGGACTCAACGTTCGGGTTGAAGTCCGCGTCCGAGTTGGACTCGGCCGTGTTGATCTGGATTCCGAGGCTGGTCTGGGAGGCCTTGAGGCCGTCGTAGGCGGACTCGTTGAAGGACTTGTCGTCCCAGCCGCCGGCGTCAGAGACCGCGCAGGCCTTGAACGAGGTGGCATCCTTCGCCCCGCCGGACTGGCTGGTGGCGGTTCCTCCGCCGCCGCCACAGCCGGCCAAGGCGAGCGTTGCAACTCCCGCCGCGGCGAGGAGCTTCGTGAGGTGCTTCATGAGTGTTTTCCTCCGTTGATGTGGATTCTTCCTTGAACCGGTGGCGGCGCGGGCCGCGGATCATGTCCACGCAGCCGCTGCGTGAACATTTGTCATGATCGACTTTTACGTCTGATCCGAGTCTCCCGCGCCGCCCCTCCCCTGTCAAGGTCTACTTGTTTTCGCTTTGGTAACGATTGAAGCGGCGCCGGGCGAACACCCCGGCAACGCCGATCGCTCCGACAAACATCGCCCCGGCCAGGCCACCCACGTCCGCACCCGTGCGGGCCAGGGAGCCCTTGGGCCCCTTCGTGTTCTTGTGCTGCGTGGAAGGTGCTGCCTGGTTACCCGACTGGGAACCATCCGCAGCATCGGCCGACGGACTCAGGTCGGGCGCCGCCGTTCCCGCGCAGGTCACGGGGATCGTCAGGCCGTCCCCGGCCTCGACGACCGTCGCGAAATCGGTGGCGACCGTGACGGGGACGTTCACGACCTCGCCGGCCGCCTTGCCCTCACAGGCACCCACGACCGTCACGTCCACGCTCGCCTGCCCCGCGCCATCCGTCGTGATCACCGAGGCAGCGTCAGAGGCGTGCGCATCCACGAGGGAGTTGTCGACCTCGGCCACGGCCTGCGCTCCCCCGGCGCTCACGCGCACCTTCGAGGTGATGGAGGGCCCCTCGGAGAAGGACAGGCCACGCAGCGGGATCGTCACCGTCGAGCCGTCAGCCACCGCCTCGGTGGGCAGGGTCAGGCCGATGGAGGACTTGGCCTCGCGCGGCGCCAGACCGCCCGTGGCCTGGATCGAGCGGGCGGCCGCACCCGAGTGCGCGCCCAGGTAGGCGTTGAAGGAATCGCGGTCCAGGTTGCCGTTCGTCGTGGCCGCTCCCCCGCGGGTCAGGGCCTCGAAGGAGTCACCGCCGGCGAGCAGGAAGGTCACGGAGCCGACCGTGTACGTCGCGTCGGCCTTCAACGGCTCACCGTTGATCGTCACCGACGTGATGCGCTCCCCGTAGGGCTTGGTCGGGTCGTAGGTGTAGCGCACGTTCGAGGAAAGGCCGAGCTTGAGCATGGGCCGAGAGTTCTGCGAGTTCAGGTCCGTCTTCCACTGCTGCTCGAGCGCGTCCTTGACGTCCGATCCCTTGAGGGTCACGTACCCCAGCTCGTTGGAGAAGGGCTCGACCTCGTAGGTCTGCGCGTAGGTGATCGTGCCGTCCTCGTTCGGCACCAGGTCGGCGCGCAGGCCGCCCGCGTTGATCATGCCGATGTCGACGCTCTTTCCGTTCGGGGTGAGGATGGTTTCGCGCAGCGAGTCGGCCACCAGGTCCCCCAGCGAGGATTCGATGCCTCGGTTCGACCCGGGGTCCGTTGCCCCCTCGGGCGTCGTGAAGACTCCACGCCTGAAGGGTTCCGTGTACCCGGTAGCGACGACGCGCTTGCCGGCTTCCTTCGAGTCGGCCTCGGCCTTATCGACGATCGCCTGGGTGTCGGGATCCGCGCCGCACTGGGCAACCTCGGCGGCCGGGATGAGGATTGAGTCGGCGCTGGTCACCTGACGCGTCGCGGGGTCGATCGTCAGGCGGATGAGACCCAGGTTGTCCGTGTAGGAACCCGATGCGATGCCCGCCAGGCGCGGGTTCGCGGAGTTGAAGGCCTCGACCGAGTTGACGTGGTCGAACTCGTAGGGCACGTGCGTGTCCCCGCCCATGAGGCCGTCGACGTCCTTGCCGACCTTCGTGTAGTTGTTCTTCACGTCGTCGTCCAGCATGGCGATGACGACGTCGGCCTGTCCGCTGGTCTTCAGCTGCGCAGCCAGCGAGTTAATGCGCGCAATCGGGTCCGTGAAGGTCAGGCCCTCAGTCGTTCCGGGGCTCAGCTTGTAGGGCACGTCCTGAGCAATTGCACCGATGAACGCCACCTTCATGCCCGAGGGCGACATCCACACCTTGTAGTCCCCCAGATACGGGATGCCGTCACCGTAGGTGCCCATGCCCTCGATGTTGGCCCCCAGGTAGGGGAAGGTCGCCTGCACGAATTCGCTCGGGTTGGAGCCATCGACGCGCTGCTTGAAGACGGCCTGCCCCATGTCCAGCTCATGGTTGCCGATCGTCGAGGCCAAGGGGTTCATCGTGTTGAGGGCCGCGATGGTCGGGTTATCCTTGAGCGCGCCGGAGATGTAGGGGGACGCGCCGATATTGTCTCCCAGCAGGGTGAACGAGGAGTTGGGATTCGTCGCGCGCGCCTTCTTCAGGTAGCAGTTCATCGCGGGCAACCCGGCCTCGCGCACGACGCCCTTCTTGGCGACCTGCTGGATGTGTCCGTGCACGTCCGTGAGGGTGTAGAGGTCCAGGGTGATGGGCGAGACCTCGTTCCGTGAGGCTTCATCCTGCGGTGCCGCGAGCGCTGTGGCTGGCAGGGACGCCAGGGAGAGTGCGGCCGCCGAGGCGAGCGCGAGGCGAGTCCATGGTCTGCGCATGGGTGTGTTCCTTTCATCGGGGCGGCGTCGGTGCCGCGTCCTACGTGGTGAGTGTGGAGTTCGTGGTGTCAACCGCGGCGGCGAAGGCGGCGCGAGAGGAGGATGAGTCCGCCGCCGAGGGCGGCGAGGAGGATGCCGATGCCGATTGCCGGGCCGGCGTCCGCACCGGTGCGCGCCAGGCCGCCC
Source organism: Schaalia odontolytica (assembly GCF_005696695.1). Lineage (NCBI taxonomy): Bacteria > Bacillati > Actinomycetota > Actinomycetes > Actinomycetales > Actinomycetaceae > Schaalia > Schaalia odontolytica. Next base: position 1,889,938 of record NZ_CP040006.1, read on the forward strand.
ACCGTCGCGGCGCGCGTGGGCGTCTTTCGGGACGAGGCCGTGGCTGGCCGCGAGGGAGCGGGCGCGGGGGACGCGGACGGGGCTGCGCTCGGTGAGGGGGCCACGCTGGGGGCGGCGGACGGCTCAGTGCTCGGCGTCGGGGCCGGGGCGTCCCCACCGAGCAGGGTGAGCCCGATGAGCTCGGGGTTGTGGTCCGAGGATCGGTAGGGGTTGTCGGCCTCGATCGCCAAGTGGGCGTTCATGCCGGCCCTCGAGTATTCGAAGGCGATGGACTCCTGGGCGTTGACGGCCCAGCTGGTCACCCCCGCGAGGAGTGGCTTCGCGGCCGCGTTGGCGAAAACGTGGTCGAGGGATCCGGAGCGTCCCGCGTAGACGTAGGAGGCCTCGCCCGCGCCGGAGACGCGCTCCCAGCCCGCAGCCTCGAGGGCCTTGATCGGGTCCTCCTGCGAGTAGGAGTTGAAGTCGCCCACGAGCAGGGTCGGCTTGTCCGCAAAGCGGGCGGCGAAGGAGGCCAGGGCGCCCGCCTGGGCGACTCGGATCGCGTTCGCATTGCCCTGACCGTCCCCGCTATCAACATTGCCGGCAGGAGCGCCCTCGGGCACGGATCCCTTCGACTTGAAGTGATTGGCGATGACGACGAAGGAGGCGGGCGCGGATCGCTCGGCGGTGACGCGCGCGAACTCTTGGGCGAGAGGCTGGCGCGCCAGGCCCGTGAACGCCGGGTCGTCGTGGATCAGCGAGGGGCCGACCGGGGCGACGGTCGCGGGCTTGTAGATGAAGGCGACGCGGATGACGTCCTCGGCCTCGGGCACGGCAACGGGCGATGGCACGTACGCCCACGTTCCCGCTCCCGCGTCCTTGTTGAGGGCCTCGACGAGGCGCGCGAGGGACGCGTCGCGGTCTGTCCCGACCCCCACGGCAACGGGGTTTTCGATCTCTTCGAGGGCGACGACGTCAGCGCCCAGCGCGTTGATCGCGGAGACGATCTTGGCCTCCTGGTTGGCGAAGGCCTCGCGCGAGAATGCACCGCGCACCTTGCACTTCTTCGCCGTCACGAAGGCGCCCGTGCGGTCGGGATATCCCGTGCACCCGGCCTCGTCGACGCCGAGGTCGGAGAAGTAGTTGAGGACGTTGAACGTCGCCACGCGGGTGTCGCCACCGACCGTGGGTGCGCTCGGACGCTCCCCGGTGATGGTCACGGGAGAGCGGTCGGGGTGCCCGGCGACCATGGAGGTCGGCTGGAAGACGAAGGACCCGTGCCGAGGCTCGAGGATCACGGGCTTGGTGAAGGCCGCGTGGTAGCCGACGCGCGCGGGCGAACCGTTCGCCAGGTAGGCGTAGGCGACCTCGGTCGCCGCTCCCTTCTGCAGGTTCGTATTGGTGCCGTCGTCAAGGGCGATGGCGCGGGCGGCGTTGGCAGCCTCGTAGTCGCGGGCGGCCTGCCCGGGAGCCACCACGTCGGTGGCCGAGCGCAGCGGGCTCTCACCCGGGGTGAGGGTCAGGGTGCCGTACTGGTTTGTCTGGTAGTTGTCGGTGATGGTCCACGTGCCCTGGGGGGCGAGGAGCATGGACTCGAGGGCCTCCGCCTCGTCCGGCGTGGGGACGTTGGACGCCGGGATGGGCGTCGGCGCCTGGCATCCCTCGACCACGCTGACGGAGGTCACGGCGAGCTGGGTGAGGCTCTGGGGGTTGTCCTTCGCGCTCGTCGCGGGGAACTCACCGACCGTGCCGGTCACGCGCACGCAGGTGCCCGGGGCCGGGATCTCGCCTTTCTTGCCCGCGTAGACGAAGAGGCCGTCGGAGCGTGTGCGCCCCGGCTCCCACGCGCCGCCCGATCCGGGGGTCTGGATCGTGTAGCCGTCCAGGGTCGCGCCCAGCCCGGACTCGGCGGCCGGGTACGCGGCCGTCACGACCCCGAGAGTCGTCACGGTGGTCCCCACCATCGTGGAATCATCCCCCTCTCCCACGGCCTGGATGTCGGGGATCGGAGTATCGACGAGGCCGGGGCTGGCCTCACCCGATTGCGCGGAACCGGACTGGGATGCCTCGTTCGCCCATGCGGCAGGCACAAGCCCAATCGCGGACAGCGCGAGCGCGCCGAATACAGCTAGTGATCGTGTCCCGCACTTCATCGGGATGTCCTCTCAACCTCACCTCACCGTGAGGGGCCGACGAGCCCCGTGCCGCAGGCGTCTTTACCAACGGCAACACGAGTTATGACAAGTGTAGCCTCACGCACAAACGTGCGGAAGCGATTGAGAATATTCTCGAAAATACAAGGCGCAAGCGGGCGGGCGTGCACCCGCGAGCGCGCGGGCACCCCGGCCTCGTCAAACTCAGCCCGGCGTCGTTACGGGCCGTTGCTTCGTCGCGCTCAGCCCAGGCCTCGTCACGCTCAGTGAGCGCGAGTCAGGACGCCGAGTACGGGGAGACGACCACCTGGGCGCGCTGCAGGTCCTTGACCTCCGAGTATCCCGTCGAGGCCATGGTCCGCTTGAGGGCGCCCACGAAGTTCAGGGAGCCGTCCGCGCGCGTCGAGGGGCCGTAGAGGATCTGCTCGAGCGTGCCCGTCGTGCCGACGTGAACGCGCTGGCCGCGCGGCATGTCCGGGTGGGTCGCCTCCGAGCCCCAGTGCCAGCCACGTCCCGGAGCCTCCTCCGCGCGGGCGATGGCGGCGCCGAGCATGACCGCGTCCGCGCCGCACGCGATCGCGCGCGACAGGTCGCCGCTGCGGCCGATGCCGCCGTCGGCGATGACGTGCACGTAGCGGCCGCCGGACTCGTCCATATAGTCGCGCCGGGCCGCGGCCACGTCCGCGATCGCCGTCGCCATGGGCGCGTGCACGCCCAGGGACTGGCGCGTCGAGTGAGCCGCTCCCCCACCGAAGCCAACGAGGACGCCCGCCGCGCCCGTGCGCATCAGGTGCAGGGCCGCCGTGTCCGTGCAGACGCCGCCCACGATGACGGGGACGTCCAGCTCGTAGATGAAGCGCTTCAGGTTGAGGGGCTCGCGGCGCGAGGACACGTGCTCGGCGGACACCGTCGAGCCGCGAATGATGAATAGATCGACGCCCGCGTCCACAACCGCGCGCCAGTACTTCTGCACGCGCTGAGGCGAGAGCTTTCCGGCAACAACCACGCCGGCCTCGCGCAGCTGCTTGAGGCGCTCCGTGATCAGCGAGGGCTTGATCGGCTCGGAGTAGACGCGCTGGAGGGTGGCGATTGACTCCTCCTCACCCAGGTGAGCGATGTGGTCGAGGATCGGGGTGGGGTCCTCGTAGCGGGTCCACAGGCCGTCCAGGTCAAGCACGCCGATGCCGCCGAGGCGGCCGAAAGCGATCGCGGTCTCCGGACTCATCACCGAGTCCATCGGGGCCGCCATCAGGGGGATATCGACGTGGTAGGCGTCGATCTGCCAGCCGACGTTGACATCCTCGGGGTCACGGGTGCGCCGCGAGGGCACGAGGGCGATATCGTCCAGCGTGTAGGCGCGGCGTCCGCGCTTGCCACGACCGATTTCCACTTCGTCGCTCATGACCCGATTCTACTGCCTACGGGACGCAGATGTGCCCACCGTCTGCCACACTGGAGTCACCGGCAAGGCTAGGAGCAATCATGAGCTGGATCGACGACCCGTGGATGGGTTTTGACACCGAGACGACGGGCGTGCGCGCGCTAAAGGATCGTCTCGTCACCGCCGCGCTGGTGCTGCGCATCGACGGCGCTTCCTACCGCAGCGGCATCAGCGCCCCCGACCAGGTGGCCACGTGGCTGACCGACCCGGGCGTCGAGATCCCCGAGCAGGCCACGGCCGTCCACGGCATCACGACCGAGCAGGCGCGACGCGATGGCCGCCCCATCGAGGAGGTTCTGCACGAGCTGGCTGGCTCCATCGTCGAGCACTGGCTGCGCGGCTACCCGGTGGTCGCCTTCAACGCGACCTACGACATCACGCTGGTCAACCAGGAGCTGCGCCGCCACCGCCTGGGTTCCTTCGAGGAACGCCTGGAGGGCGCGCCCATGCTCGTCGTCGACCCGCTCGTCCTGGATCGTAAGCTCGACCGCTTCCGCAAGGGCAAGAAGACGCTGACAGAGATGGCGCCCGTCTACGGGGCGGTCGCCTCCCCCGACGCTCACACGGCCGAGGTCGACGTGGCCATGACGCTCGACGTGCTCGCCGGCATGGTGGACAAGTACCCGCAGCTGGCGTCCATGAGCGCCCTGGAACTCATGGACTACCAGCTCCAGGCTCACCAGGATTGGGCCGAGGACTTCGAGAAGTACCTGCGCAAGCAGGGCAAGGACGCGAACATCGATCGCGAGTGGCCACAGATCACGCCGCGAGGCCGCGGAGACGACCAGGAGTAAGAACGCTTCGGGCGGGGGTCGGGCGCCGGCCCCCGTTTTCGTTGCCTCTCGGATGCCACCAGCGGGGAGGGCGCCGGCGGGGCCGCGGGGCCTGGCCGGGCTTCGAGCCGACGCGCCGAGCGAAGCTCGCGGCGCGGACGGCGAGCGGGCGGGCGGGCCCGACGGCGCCCGGAACACCGGTGGCGCAGCAGCAATGCGAGTATGGAAGAGGCCCGGAGGTGGAACACCACCCCCGGGCCTCTACACAAGGCTCATTTTTCCTTGATGAGGTCCAGCCACGTGCGGCGCTCGCCCACGAGGAAGCCAAAGTCGCGGTTCTGGTCCGCGATGGCGGCGTCGGTCGCGGGGTTCTTGATGAGCGCGGCCAGCACGTCGGGGGCGGCGGTGATGGCACCCACACCCTGGCGGACCAGTTCGAGGACCTGCTCGGAGTTCTTGAAGGACGCGGCCAGGACGTCGGCCTTCAGGTCGTAGGAACGCAGGGTACGGTGGATTTCGGAGGCGACGCGCACGCCGTCAATGCCGTAGTTGTCCATGCGGTTCACGTATGGGGCAACGTAGCGGGCACCGGCCTTGGCGGCCATGAAGCCCTGCATCGAGGAGTGGATGCCGGTCGCGGTCACCTGCATGCCTTCGCGCACGATGCGCGGGATGGCGGCAAAGCCCTCACGCGTGACGGGGAGCTTAATGAAGAGGTTGCCGCCAATCTCGCCGCGCAGGGCGCGGGCCTCGGCGACCATGTCATCGGCACGCTGGGAGACGATCTGGACGTGCAGCTGAGCGCCGTCGGGCAGGAGCGACTTGATGGAGTGCAAGACCTCGAGGGGTTCCTTGCCCTCGCGGTACAGGATCGTCGGGTTGGTGGTCACGCCGTCGATGGGCAGGTATTCCAGGGTCTTGGCGATGGAATCGACGTTCGCGTGATCGATGAGGATGAGCATCTGAGCAGCTCCTTTGCGGTGTTGTGAGTTTTCGCACCCCTAGGATAGCGCGGGCGGGAGCAGCCCACCGACTGCTCCCGCCCATTCCGAACGCTCTGTCTGCGATTACCTCGCCGAAGAGGAGTGGTAGTTCGGCGCTTCCGTCGTCATCTGCACGTCGTGCGGGTGCGACTCGCGCAGGCCCGCGCTGGTGATGCGCACGAAGCGGCCGTTGGCCTTGACCTGGGAGATCGTGGAGGCACCCAGGTAGAACATGGTCTGGTGCAGGCCGCCGACGAGCTGGTAGATGACCTGGGCGAGGGAGCCGGTGTAGGGCACCTGGCCCTCGATGCCCTCGGGGACGATCTTGTCGTCGGAGGTGACGTCGGCCTGGAAGTAGCGGTCCTTGGAGTAGGACTTACGCCCACGCGAGCTCATCGCGCCGAGCGAGCCCATGCCGCGGTAGCGCTTGAACTGCTTGCCGTTGGTGAAGACGACCTCGCCCGGGGACTCCTCGCAGCCGGCCAGCAGGGAGCCGAGCATGACGGTGTCGGCGCCGGCCACGAGGGCCTTGCCGATGTCACCCGAGTACTGCAGGCCGCCGTCCGCGATGAGCGGGACGCCGGCGGGGCCGCAGGCCTTGGCGGCCAGGTGGATCGCGGTGATCTGAGGGACGCCGACGCCCGCGACGACGCGGGTCGTGCAGATCGAGCCGGGGCCCACGCCGACCTTGACGGCGTCGACGCCCGCGTCGATGAGCGCCTGCGCGCCCTCGGTCGTGGCGACGTTACCGCCGATGATGTCGATGCCAGCAAAGGTCGGATCGGCCTTGATGCGGCGGATCATGTCGAGGGCGAGCTGGGCGCCGCCGTTCGCGGTGTCGACGACGAGGACGTCCACGCCGGCCTCGGCCAGGGCGGTGGCGCGCTCCCAGGTGTCGCCCCAGTAGCCGACGGCCGCGCCGACGACGAGGCGCCCGCGCGAGTCCTTCGTGGCGTTGGGGTACTGCTCGGTCTTGACGAAGTCCTTGACGGTGATGAGGCCGGTCAGGTGGTCGTTGTCGTCGACGATGGGCAGCTTTTCAACGCGGTGCTCGGCCAGCAGGTGCTTGGCGTGCTCGCGGGAGATGCCGACCTGACCGACGACCAGCTGATCGCGCGGGGTCATGCAGTCGCGCACGCGCAGGGTAGCCCACTGATCCTGGGGGACGAAGCGCAGGTCGCGGTTCGTGATGATGCCCAGGAGGGCGCCGTCCTCGTTCACGACGGGCAGGCCGGAGACGCGGTAGTGACCGCAGAGGCTGTCGAGTTCGTCGATGGTGGCGTCGGGGCCGACGGTCACCGGATCCTCGACCATGCCGGATTCGCTGCGCTTGACCTGACGGACCTGCGCGGCCTGTTCCTCGATGGAGAGGTTGCGGTGAAGGATACCGATGCCGCCCTGGCGGGCCATGGCGATGGCCATGCGCGCCTCGGTGACGGTGTCCATGGCGGCGGACAGGAGCGGGATGCGCAGCGAGATGTTCTTCGTCAGGCGACTGCTCGTGTCAACGGATGAAGGAACGACGTCCGTAAGCTCGGGTAGGAGCAGGACGTCGTCGTAGGTGAGGCCGGTCAGGCCGAAAGGATCATGTGTAGCGAGTTCTCCCATGGGCCAATTGTAGGCGGTCGGTGGCGCTTTCGCGTAGTCGCTTCCACGCACGCCTCGAAGCCGGGCATCGGGGGACGAGGCCGGAGACCCTCGGGGACCGTCAGGAGGACGCGCTCTGGCTGGCCTGGGAGGCGTAGCGGGCTGCGGTCGCGCCGGTGACTGTGAGATGGATCGGGGCGGCGCCTCGTGCCAGCATGCGGGCGGCGGTGAGGGCGTCGGGGCGCCCCTCCCACACGAGCATGGAGACGGAGCCGTCGGGGGCGACCTCGTGGATCCAACGGCCCATGCCGGCGCGCGCGTGGGAGTCGGCCCAAGCGACGGCGCGAGCGTAGTCAACGGCGAGGTCCTCGGCGCGCGAAGGGTCCACGACCTCGGCGAGGACGCGGGCGGCGCTGGCAGCCTCGCACACGACCCAGTGCATGCGTTGGGGGGCGGCGACGACGCCTGTGGGATCGAGGGTGTAGACGATGCCGCCCACGCCCTCGTCCGTCCATCCGTCGGCGAGGGCACGGTCGTAGAGGGCGGTCGCGGTGTCGATCATCCAGGGGCCGGGTTTTTCGCCCATGTGCGTGAGAATCGCGTAGGTCTGCCCGATGAGGCGGGCGGCCTTGAAGCCGAGGCCGGGGAGCGTATCTCCGGGTCGGATGAGCTCAACGGGAGCCTGATCGCAGGAGGCGGGCAGGGGTCGCCATTCCTCGTCGTAGAGGTCGGGCAGGGCGAAGGCGCAGCGCGCGGCGATCTCTCCGACGAGGCGCAGGATCGAGCGCGCGCGGTCGAACCAGACGCGCTCCCCCGTCGCCTCCCAGGCGGCCAGGTAGGCCTGGGCAGTGTCGAGGTTGGTGGAGAGTCGACGCAGGGGCGACCGGGAGCCGGTCGCGGCATCAATCTCTTCGCGCACGGCTCCGGCGCACGGGTCCCACCAGCGTTGATCCTGGTCCGCTTCGAGGTCGGCGAGCAGGTCACGCGCTTCCTCGTGCCCGACCATGGCGGCAGCGGCAGCCGCACCGATCATCGCGGACTGTGCACGCTGGGAAAATACCGCGCGGGGAACGGGGGTGGCGCTGTTCTCTGACGTGGGCACGACCTCTGCGTACCAGGAGCCATTCGGAGCGCGCAGGGGGCCTGCGAGGGCTGCCAGGCCGTGGTTGACGAGGTGCGCGGCACCCTCAATGCCTCGCATCTGCGCGAGGGCGAAGACGTGGGTCATGCGCGCGCTGATACGCGCGTCGAGGGGACGCCCGAGATCGACCTGACCGTCGGCGCGCAGGAAGGCGAAACCGACCCGCGCCTTCGACCGGGAAGCGAAGGCGACGAGCGCGTCAAAATCAGCGTCAAAAGCGCGGCGCAGATCTTCGTTGTTCCAGGGGGCGTTCATGACTGTTCTCCTGCCGGTACGTGCCTTCACGGTATCACCTGTCCAGGCACCGCGGGTGGAGGTGGGGGCCGCGTGCGCGCAGTTGAGGGCACAATTGCGAGTGAGCCGTCAAGGCGTCAGGAGCGGCCGACGAGCTCCAGGTCGGCCTGGGGCGCAAGGAGGGCGAGGGCTTCCTCGACGCAGGCGCTGATGGTGCGCACGCGCTGCACCTGGGGCGAGAGGATCTCGGGGGCGTCCGCTCCCACCATGATCGTCGGCACTCCGTAGCGCGCGACGAGATTTTCTACCGTTTGCGCGCACTCGGGACCGCATCCGAGGACGACAGTGAGGGCGGGGACGCCTCCGCGCACGTACTCGCGGAAGCGTTCGGTGGTGCTGATGCCGCCGTAGTTTTCGCTGGAGAGCATGCGCACGTCGCAGCCGTACCAGGCCAGAGCGACGCCGATGACCTGGGCGGCGGTCTCGTGGAGCGAGTCGGAGATGATCGCGACGCGGTCCCCTCCGACGAGGGAGCGGGCCGGGCGAGACTGGTAGATGGAGCGGCACACGCGCTGGAAGGCGTTGACCAGCATGAGGGCGGGCGTGCTGCCGATGGGTTCGCCGCCCGGAGCGGAGCGCAGGGATTTGAGGGTCGGTTCGACGAATCGCGACCACGTATGGACGAGGCCATGGCTGGCGACGGCCGCCTCGATCACTTCTTCGAGGCGTTGGTAGTCATCGGAGAGGGCGACGGAGCGCAGCTGGGCGGCGTTCGCTGGGCCTCGACGGGGCAGGAGCGTACTTTCTGCGAGGGCGCGCTTGGCGGCCTCGGCGGCGGACATGCCGGCGCGCACGTGGTGGATCATGGCGCGCAGACGGTCAACGTCCTCGGGCTGGTAGCGACGTCGCTCGCCAGTCTCACGCTGCGCGGGGCCGAGGCCGTAGCGTCGTTCCCAGGTGCGCAGGGTGGAGGGGGATACTCCCAGTTCATCGGAGACAGAGGACATGGTGCGGGAGCGGTCGGCGTGCGCCGACTGCGCCAGTATGGCTCGTGGCATGTCCGCTCCCTCCGGTCCTTGTCCGTGCCTTGCTCTGATTCTTGCGTGTTCGCAGCGCGCACGCCACAGGAAGGGACATGTCACCCACATCCAAGTTGTTCAAAAAGTTATTCATAATCTGTTCACTCTGCGCGCCATACGTTTCTCCACGTTTTCACAGCACGGGCACGCTCGATCTGAGAACTGGCTCATAATTCGAGAAAGATCCTTGAATAACTACCGCACAAGTGTCTATTCTTGCCGACATCGTGTGCCGAAAATGTCGGCACGACAGACATGAAGGAGGCACCCAATGACTGACGTCTCCCGTCTGCCCGGACCCATGATCGACGCGTGGGAATGGCAGTACGAAGCGGCGTGCCGAGACCTGGACACCGAGCTGTTCTTCCACCCCGAGGGTGAGCGCGGCTCCACGCGCCGACGCCGTGCAGCAAACGCTAAGGCAATCTGCGCGACCTGCCCGGTTATCGAGCAGTGCCGGTCTTACGCTCTGGCCGCTCAGGAGCCCTACGGCATCTGGGGTGGAATGACTGAAGAAGAACGACGCGAAGAGATCCGCTCCTCCGGACGCGGTCGCCGCGTCTCCTAACGCGCATCCATTTTTCCGGTGCGGCATCGCCACCGCGATGCCGCACCTTTTTACTGCCCGCCACAACGCCCATCCTCTCCGGGAGCTCGCATGACCAGCAACGACACCAAGGCCTCGCAGAAAAAGGCTGAGGACACCTCCACCAACCTGTACAAGACCCTGTTCTTCGTCACCGCACCGATCACCGCGATCCTCGCGGGCGCGTGCGTGTGGATGGGTGTTCAGCTCTCCTCCACCTCTCCGGCGAGCCAGGCAACCCCGGCGGCCACGCCGACCGCGGCCGAACAGATGCCGCAGAACACGGAGACGGCGGCCCCCAGCCAGACGAACGCCAAAAACCTGGAGATCATGAAGTCTTTCATGCGCCACCAGGCTGACGACCCGCAGGCGAAGGGCGACGTGAATGCCCCCGTCACAATGGTGCTCTTCTCGGACTTCGCGTGCCCCTACTGCACGAAGTACGCCCAGGACGTCGACCCCGCGCTGGCCGACCTCGTCGAGGATGGCACCCTGCGCGTGGAGTGGTACGACCTGGCCCAGATCACCGAGACCTCTCCCCTGGCAGCCCAGGCGGGCATCGCTGCGGGCGAGCAAGGTAAGTTCTGGGAGTTCCACGACGTGGTGTACGCAGCGGCCGACCCGACCGGTCACCCCCAGTACTCCGAGCAGGCCCTCGTTGACTTTGCAGCCAAGGCGGGTGTGCCCGACCTGGACAAGTTCCGCGAGACGATGCTCTCCGACCACACCGCCTCCAAGGTGAAGGCGGCCAAGGAACAGGCCCACCAGTCCGGCATCACGGGCACGCCCACGATGTTCATCAACAAGGCGTTCGTCAGCGGCTACCGCGACGCCGCCTACATCCGCAACACCATCCTCGACCAGGCGGCGCAGTCCGCGTCCTGACGCGAGGCCCCGCGCCGCACGGATGCTCGGCGCGGGAGAGACGAACAAAAGGGGCGGCCCGGAAGGAATCCTTCCGGGCCGCCCCTGTAGCGTTCAGGTGCGAAGCGCTCAGCGCTCCACGACCGCCAGCACGTCACGCGAGGACAGGATCTGGAACTCCTGGCCGTCGTACTTGACCTCGGTGCCGCCGTAGCGCGAGTAGATGACGACGTCGCCGACCTTGACGTCGACGGGGATACGGTTACCGTTGTCGTCCACGCGGCCGGGGCCCACGGCGATAACTTCGCCTTCCTGCGGCTTCTCCTTGGCGGTGTCCGGAATGACCAGGCCGGAGGCGGTGGTCTGCTCGGCCTCAACCTGGCGGATGACGATGCGGTCCTCGAGGGGCTTGATGGAGATCGACATTGTCGCTCCCTTTCTTCTTTGTCACGAAGGTGCTCGTCCTTTCCCTGCCGTCGCGGGGGTCAGGTGCAGGACCGGTCGCGGGTGTTCCCGCGCTTCCTCCACGAGTGTAGGCGCGGTCCTGGCACTCGGGCAAGCTGAGTGCCAGGGGCGTTCACCCTGGGCAGACGACGCCCGCACCCGTCCGCAGGCCCCGCACGGCCTCGTCCCTAAAGAGATGGGACAATGAGCGGGTGAGCGCCCTGACACCCATTCTGTCCTCCCCCGGCTGGGAGCTGCTGGAGTCCCTGCAAGCGAAGCAGGCCACCAACCCCATCCCGCTGCCCGAGCTCGGATCCGCCCTGCGCGCCTCCGGCCTCGACGCAGACCTCGTGGTCGCAGTCCTCACCCAGCTGGCCTTGCGCCAGGCCGCGCGTTCAAAATTTGGCCCGTTTGCCTCTCACATGGTGTTCACCCGCGACGGCCTCGAGCAGGCGACACGCCTCGTCGTGGCAGCCCGCCACGCTCAGCGATTCAGGGATTGCGGCGCGACGCGCGTCGCGGACCTTGGCTGCGGCATTGGGTCGGATGCCATGGCGATCGCCGGCCTGGGCATGAACGTGCTGGCGGTCGACATCGATCCCGATACCGCCGGCGCCGTGGCCGCGAACCTGCGAGCCTTCGAAGGGGCAGAGGTGCGCCTCGGGGACGTCACCGACCTCGACATGGACGAGCTGGCCGCCGAGGGCGTCGACGCAATCTTCGCCGACCCGGCCCGCCGCACGGGCGCCTCGCGCGGGTCGGCGCGCATCACGGACCCGGAGCAGTGGTCTCCTCCCCTCTCGCTCGCCCTCGGCTGGGCCTCCACGATCGAACGAGTCGGCATCAAGGTGGCGCCGGGCATCGCGTACGAGCACATCCCCTCCTCCTGGCACGCGCAGTGGGTGAGCGTGGACGGTGATCTCGTCGAGGCCTCGCTCTGGTCCCCCGCCCTGTCCCCCGAGGGCCGTGGGCGCTCCTGCCTCCTCTTGGACGAGGCCGGGGCCGCCCATTCGCTCTCCACACCCGAGGGGTACGCACCCAACGCCCCCGCAGCCCGCGTGGAGGTCGCTCCCCTGGGCGCAATGGTTGCCGAGCCCGACAGCGCGGTTATCCGCTCGGGCCTCCTGGGACGCCTCGCGGACGAGGTCGGCGCGGGCATCGTGTCCGACAAGATCGCCTACCTGACCGGGGATGACCTGCCCGATTCCCCCTTCTACGACCGCTTCGAGGTCCTCGCAGTGACCAACCTGCGAGCAAAGGCGATTTCCGCCGAGCTACGCACGCGCGGCGCGGGCAGCGTCGAGATCAAGAAGCGCGGCGCCGACATCAACCCCGACGACCTGCGTAAATCGCTGAAACTGGGCGGAGGCGACGAGCAGCTGACCGTCATCGCGACGCGCGTGGACGGGCGCCACCGCGCGATCATCTGCCGACGGTTGGCTAAAAACCTGTAAGAAAGCTCTCCGCCGACACCGCTCGCTCCCCTGCCACAATGGAGGAAGCAAGCGAAAGGATTGACATGTCTTTGCCCTTCGGTTCCTCCCAGCGTTCCACGATCGGTGTCGAGTGGGAGCTCCAGCTCGTCGACCGCGACTCCCACGATCTGCGTCAGAGCGCGGACGCAATCATTGACCGCGCCACGACCGACGGGAAGCTCTACCCGGGCGTCCACCGCGAGATGCTGCTCAACACGATCGAGGTCGTCTCCAAGCCGCGCGCAACCGTCGCCGAGTGCATGGCCGACCTCATGGACTGCGTCGACTACCTGACCCCCCTAGCCTCGGACCTGCGCATCGACCTGGCCACCGCCGGCACGCACCCCTTCGCACGCCCGGGCCGCCAGCGCGTCACCGACTCGGAGCGCTACGCGCAGCTGGTGGAGCGCACCGCCTACTGGGGACACCAGATGCTCCTGTACGGCGTCCACGTGCACGTCGGCGTCGAAGACCGCGCGAAGATCCTCCCGATCCAGGCCGCCCTCACCGCCCACCTGGGCCACCTGCAGGCCATCTCCGCGTCGTCCCCCTTCTGGGCGGGCGAGGACACGGGCTACGCGTCCAACCGCGCGATGGTCTTCCAGCAGCTGCCCACCGCCGGCATCCCGCGCCAGTTCGCCACGTGGGAGGACCTCGAGGCCTACACGGACGACATGATCCGCACGGGCGTCATCGAGGGATTCGACGAAGTCCGCTGGGACATCCGCCCCTCGCCGGCCTTCGGCACGATCGAGAACCGCGTGTACGACGCTGCGACGAACGCGACCGAGGTCGCCACCTTCGCGGCCTTCACCCACGTCCTCGTCGAGCACTTCTCGCGCCTGTACGACGCGGGCGAGCCGCTTCCCTCCCTGCCGGATTGGTTCGTCGCTGAGAACAAGTGGCGCTCGGCGCGCTACGGCATGGACGCGACGCTGATCGTGTCGCGCGACGGCGCGACCGAGAGCGCGCGCGAGGGCATCGCGCGATTGAAGGAAGAGCTGGCCCCCGTGGCCGCCGACCTGAACTGCGCACGCGAGTTCGCCGGACTGGAGACGATCCTGACGATCGGCGCCTCCTACGAGCGTCAGCGGGCCGTCGCGGCGGCCGCTCGCCCCGGCCAGGGCCTCGACGCGGTCGTGGACCTCATGCGTGCGGAGATGAGCGCCGGGCGCCCCCTGGCTCTCGCCGAATTCGCAACCCTGAACGCCTAACCCATTCGAAGCGGTGCCCCGCGTCTTCAACGGCGCGGCGCACTGTCGTCATCGCCACACACTCACAGACAGCATTCAGGTGGTTCTCAGATCGCCGCCGTATCCTTGATGTGGCTCGAAACTGACGCTGAGAGGACACTCGCCCGTGGTACAGGAAGCAACACAGACACCCGATACCGACGGCGCACCATCGACGCTCGTCAGGATCACTTCCCCCATCGGAGCATCCCTGCAGACTGTGTGGCTGCTGCTTTCGTCGCTGGCCCACCTCACCATCCGCTGGCTGTCACGATGCCCGGCAACCGCAGTCCTTACGGTCGCCCTGACGATCGTGTCGGCGACCTACTGGGTGTGGCGCGATCAATTCACTGCCCTCGAGGCCGACCCGTCCGGCCCCCATTGGTGGTCGGTTCTCTCCTCCGTCGGCGCGGTGCCCGGCAACTTCATCGCCACCGCCGTGCTCGGCATCGTCACGATGATCATTGCGGGCGGTGCTGCGGAGCGACACCTGGGCACACGCGCATGGGTGGCCGCAGCTGCCGCCGGCCAGGTCGTCGGCATCGCTGCCACCTGGTTGACACTCCCCCTGCTCACCAGGGTGTTCTCTATGTGGGGGCAGACGATCGATGCGGGGAGCCTGTGGGGCACGAGCCTCATCCTCGTCGCCCTCGTGGGCGCCGCAGCGCAGTCACTGGCCTCTCACTGGCGCTGGCGCGCTCGTTTCCTCCTCATCGGAATCCTCCTCCTGTCGGCGGCGATCCTCGGATCGGCGATCTCGTATGCGCGCGTGTGGGCACTCCTCGCGGGCATGGTCGCCGCGCGCCTGGCTGGGGTTCGAGGGGCGCGCAGCGATTCCGGAAACGACATCACGATCGGACGCCAGCTCGCCTCCGTTGCCGCGCTGTGCTGGGCCTGCGCTGCGGCGCTGACCGTTGTTTCTTCGGCCCCCGAAGGACCGCTCGCTCAGATGCGGTGGTCGCTGGGCCCCGCGTGGTGGCTCGAGGGACGCACGGGCGTCATCACAACTCTCCTGTGTCTGGCCCCTATCACGCTCCAGCTAATCTTCGCGTACGGGCTGCGTAAGGGCAGGCGCGCCGCCTACTTCGGTACTCTCATTCTCCAGCTGGTCCTCGGCCTGTCGACGGTCGCGGCGACGGGTGTCGCTCTCACCCAGGGCACCGACGAGAACGGGATGGCCAGGCCCGAGCTCGTCACCACGGCCTCGCTCCTCCTCGTTCCGGTGATCCTCAACGCTGCCCTGTGCGTCATCACGTGGTGGGTGCGCCGTTCCTTCACGATTCACGCGGAGCCCTCCACGACCTCGACCCTGGTGCGGCGCTGGCTGCTCCTCATGGTCGGCTGCGCGGGCGCGGTCCTCGTCCTCGGGTTCCTCACGAGCGACTCGTTCGTCCCCCTCGAGGCCCTCAACTCCGGCGACGACCTGACCGTCACCGACTATGCGTCTCCCCTGCAGATCCTCCACGACTACACCCTCGCGCTGCTCCCCACGGCGACGGCTTCGATCTTCGAGCCATCCCTGGTTCCGATGACTCTCTTCGCCGAGGCGCCCGTCCTGTGGGTTCCCCTCGTCGCCTGGGTCGGCACCCTCGCGATCATCCTGAGCGCGCTGCTCGCTCGGCCCCGTATCCCGCTGTCCTCGCCGCTCGAGAGCCTCACGCCGCTCCTGCGCGCCCACGGAGCGGGCACCCTCGGGTGGATGCAGACCTGGGAGGGCAACCAGGTGTGGGTCTCCCCTACCGGCGAGGCCGGGGTCGCCTACCGCGGATCGGGCGGAGTCGCGCTGACGGTCACAGACTTGGCGTACGAGCCGGGCAAGGCCTCCGAGGCGATCGCGCTGTTCTCAGCCTTCGCGTCCGACTCGGGCCTGACCCCCGCGCTCTACTCGGTCCACGAGGAACTCGCGCAGGCCGCGCGCGAGGAGGGCTGGACGATCATGCAGGTCGCCGAGGAGTCACTGCTGGACCTGCCCGGCCTCGCTTTCAAGGGCAAGGCCTACCAGGACGTGCGCACCGCCATGAACCACGCGTCCCGCGAGGGCGTTGAGGCCGTGTGGACTACCTGGGAGGAGTGCCCGGCGGGCTGGCGCGATCAGATCACCGTCATCTCCGATACGTGGAGCGACGACAAGGCCCTGCCTGAGATGAGCTTTACGCTCGGTGGTGTTCGAGAGCTTGCGGTCCCCGAGACGCGCATCCTGGTCGCCATCGACGAGGAGTCGACGATCCACGCCGTGACTTCGTGGTTGCCGATCTACCGCGACGGAACAGTCGTCGGCCTGACCCTGGACGTCATGCGTCGGCGCACGACCGGGTGGCGTCCCGCGATCGAGTTCCTCATCGGCAAGGCCGCCCTGGCGGCACAGGAAGAGGGGCTCGAGATCCTGTCTCTGTCGGGTGCTCCCCTGTCGCGCTCGGCCGATGACACCTCGGCCTTTGGCCCCCTCACCGACGCGCTGGCCGCCATCATGGAGCCGCTCTACGGCTTCACCTCGCTGCACGCGTTCAAGCGCAAGTTCAAGCCCCGCACGCAGTCCCTGTACCTGGCGGTGCCGGATCCCGCATCCCTCGCGACGGTCGGACTGGCCATCTCGCACGCCTACGTTCCCCACGTATCCCCTGCGCAGACCCTCACGCTCGTCGCCTCCGTCGCCGGCGGCCTTGCCAAGCTCGCCGCGAAGGGTGTCGGCGACCTGCGATCGACGCGCGCCGCCTCCCGGGAGAGCGCTCCCGACGCGGAAGCGCTCGCTGCCACGGCCTCGTCCGATGGGGGCGGAAAGGAGCAGCGATGAGCGTTTTGGGAAGCATCCCCCTGACCTCGATCAAAACCCTGGTAGCGGTCGCCGTCCTGGCGGTTCTGTCTCTATTGGCGGGGGCGGTCCTACTCGCCCGATCGGCCCCCGCTCGCTGCCCGGGACGCACGAGGCGGTGGCTGGGACGCGCGGTCATCCTCCTCGTGCCTACGATCCTTATCGCGTCCGCGGGGGCGCTCGTCTTCAATCGCTCGCTCGGCCTTGTGAAGACCAGCGGGGATCTAGCGAAACTCGCCCTGTCGACCACCGTTGGAACAACCGCCCAATCCGGCGGCGAGGCCGACGTCAACGCGCAGTCCGCTGCCGCATCCGAACTCGACGCAACCTTCACAAAGACCGAGGACGGCATGCTCCAGACCACCTGGACCGGCCCGTCAAGCGGGATCACCCAGGACGTCTTCGTTATCACCCCACGCGACTACTCCCCCACCGACGGCAAGACCTACGCGGTCATCGAGCTGCTCCACGGCTACCCCGGCGGCCCCGACGGCACCATGCAGGGCGCGCAGGTACAGGAAGCCCTGAACAACGCCATCGACGCGGGGATCATCCCGCCGACAATCATCGTCGGCCCCTCCCTCAACGTCGACGAGGAGGCCCACGACTGTGCCGACATCGAGGGGCGCCCCGCCGTCTACACGTGGGTGTCCCACGACGTCCCCGAGATGATCCGACACAACTTCCCCAATACGACGTCCAATCGCGACGCCTGGATGATCGGCGGCTTCTCCGCCGGCGCCTACTGCGCGATCTGGACGGCCCTGCGTACGCCCGAGACCTACGGCGCCGCCGCCTCGCTGTCCGGCTATGACACGCAGATCGAGGGACAGATGACCAACCAGGGCGACCAGTACCTGGCCGACAACACGCTGTCGATCATGCTCGCAAATCGCACCCCCGACGGGATGCGCATCTACGCGATGGCCGCCGGCGACGACGCCGTTGGCGGCGCGTACACCGCCCTCAAGATGGCCTCAACCGTCAAGGAACCCGACAGCGTCACCACGGACGTCCCTCCGAGCGGCGGGCACGCGGGCCCGCTGTGGCGCGAGCACATTCCGACAATGCTGGCGTGGTGGGGGTCCTCCGACCGGGTCTCCCGGGCCGTCGGCGCCGCTTCGACGGCGGCGACCGCACAGTCCTCCGACGCCAGCGCGTCCATCGTCCCGGTGACGACCGTGACGCACGAGGTCCGGCCGACCGCCCCGAACGGGTACCTGACGCTGGGCCTCCTGATCGCCGGCGTGCTCGTCTCACTCGTGGTCGCGTGGACTGTCGCGCCGCGCTGGCAGCTGCACCGTCACGACGACGAGCGCGAACAGGCCGACGACCATCCGCACCGGGCGCGTCACCGCGCGCAACGCTCGGGTCTCTTCGCCTCTGTACCGCGTCCCGCGCTCCGGGTACTCGGATACCTAGCGCGTCTGATCTCCCTCGGGGCGGCCACGGTAAGCGCCGCGCTTCTCGTCGGCATTGCCGCCAACATGGTGGGCGGCTTCTACACCTCGTGGAGCTCGATCGCGCAGAGCTTTATGGACGGCCTGCGCTAGGCCCGCGGACCGCTCTCAGGCGCGCGGCGCCAGATACGTCGTCGTCAGCTCCATGCCCGAATCCGGGGAGAAGTCCCAGTCCGACGGCGGCAGGCCAGCCGCGACCAGCTCGGAGCCAATCGCCGCGATCTGAGCACCGTTGTCCGTGCAGAAGCGCAGAGGGGGCATGCGAACCTGAACGCCGGCCGCCTCGGCCCGCTCCGTCAGCAGGGCGCGCAGTCGGGAGTTCGCGGAGAACCCGCCGCCCACGACGATCGTGTCGCATCCGGTGTCCAGCGCCGCGCGCACGGCCTTCGCGGTCAGGGAATCGTTGACGGCCTCGGAGAAGGCGGCGCACACGTTTTCCTTGCTGACGACCTCGCCGCGCGCGGTCGCACCCTCGATGTATCGGGCGACGGCGGTCTTCAGGCCCGAGAAGGAGAAGTCGTACTTGTGACGTTCCTTGTCCTTGCCGGCAGCCAGGCCGCGCGGGAAACGGATCGCCTCGCGATCCCCCTGCTGGGACAGACGGTCCACGTGCGGGCCGCCCGGGTAAGGCAGGTCGAGGAGGCGCCCGACCTTGTCGAAGGCCTCGCCCGCGGCGTCGTCCAGGGTTCCGCCCAGCTCGACGACGTCGGTCGCGATGTTGCGGATCTCGAGGATGTTGGAGTGGCCTCCGGAGACGACGAGTCCGATGAAGTGCTCAGGCAGCGGCCCGTCAGCGAGCTTATCGACGGCCAGGTGGCCGATCACGTGGTTGACGCCGTACAGGGGCTTGCCCAGGGACGAGGCCAGCGCCTTCGCCGCGCAGATCCCAACGGTCAGCGAACCGACGAGGCCCGGTCCGGCCGCAACCGCGATCGCGTCCACGTCCGCAAGCGTCACTCCGGCCTCGTCGAGCGCAGCATCCAGCGTAGGCAAGAAGGACTCGAGGTGCGCGCGCGACGCGATCTCGGGGATGATGCCGCCGTAGCGGGCGTACTCATCCATCGACGTGGCCGTGCGGTCGACCAGCAGCTGCGTACCGCGCACGAGGCCGACGCCGGTCTCGTCGCAGGTTGACTCAATACCAAGGACCAGGGGTTCACTCACGCCCCCAGTTTAATCCGCGCATGCGGGCACCGCCGCACGCACGAAGCAAGCGGGTCCGCCGCGTGCGGAGTCGGCGTCGATCTAATCGCGAGAACGCGCGTTCGCGATGAACATCGAGACGCCCGCAACCGCGAAAACCAGCAGGCTCCAGGGGAACAACGAATCGGCGATCGGCTTGATCTGGGGAGAGCCAAAGAGCATGCCCAGGAGCAGGAGGATCGACAGAATCGCAAAGGCGATCATCGCCGTGATGCCGACGGTCGCGCTGACCCAGTAGCGGCGCGTATGCGTGTTCGGACCGGTTTCATCAAATTGCATGGCGTGCTCCTCTCTGAGCCGATGATGCCTCCATGATACGACGCCTACCGCACCGTCATGAGCATTTTGCGTGCGCTACGGCAGCTGTCTCGCCGTGTCATCACCCCACTATCACATCACTGTGCCACCACGTTTGCTCCCCATAAACGCGGGAGGGCCCGGCGCGTGCGCGCCGGGCCCTCCGCGAGGCCACTCCAGCCGAATCAGACGCCCTTGAAGGCAGCCTTGCCGAGCTGGCGGTTGAGGTTTGCGATCACGTCGAGCGGGATCTGCTTGGGGCAGACCTCAGCACACTCGCCGATGTTCGAGCAGGAGCCGAAGCCCTCCTCGTCCATCTGGTTGAGCATGTTGACGACACGCTTGTAGTTCTCGGGCTTGCCCTGCGGGAGCAGGCCGAGGTGCGTGACCTTCGCCGAGGTGAAGAGCATCGCGGAGGCGTTCGGGCAGGCAGCCACGCACGCACCACAGCCGATGCACGCGGCGGCCTCAAACGCGCGATCCGCGTCCTGCTTCGGGACCGGGGTCGCGTGCGCGTCGGGGGCTGCACCCGTGTTCACGGAGATGTAGCCGCCGGCCTGGATGATGCGATCCAGGGCGCTGCGGTTGACCACGAGGTCCTTGATGATAGGGAAGCCCGATGCACGCCACGGCTCGATCGTGATGACGTCGCCATCGTTGAAGGAACGCATGTGCAGCTGGCAGGTCGTGGTGACCTCCGGGCCGTGAGCGATACCGTTGATGACGATGCCACACTGACCGCAGATGCCCTCGCGGCAGTCGGAGTCGAAGGCGATGGGTTCCTCGCCACGTGCGAAGAGCTCTTCGTTCAGGACGTCGAGCATCTCCAGGAACGAGGACTCTTCCGAGATTCCCTTCACCTGGTATTCATGAATTGCGCCCTTGTCTTCGGGACCGTTTTGGCGCCAGATCCTCAGTGTCAGGTTCACTTGTAGCTCCGCTGCTTCAGCTCGATGTCGTTGTAAATCAGGTCTTCCTTGTGGAGGATCGGGGGCTCGCCTTCGCCAGCGTATTCCCAAGCCGCCACGTACAGGAACTTGTCGTCGTGACGCAGGGCCTCACCCTCGGGAGTCTGGGACTCCGCGCGGAAGTGGCCGCCACACGACTCTTCGCGGTGCAGCGCGTCGATGCACATGAGCTCGCCCAGCTCCATGAAGTCGGCGACGCGGCCGGCCTTCTCGAGGGACTGGTTGAGTTCACCGATCGACTTGCCGGGAACGCGAACGTTCTTCCAGTAGTCGGCGCGCAGCTCGCGGATCAAACCGATGGCCTTCTTGAGGCCTTCCTCGGTACGCTCCATGCCGCAGTACTCCCACATGATCTTGCCCAGCTCCTTGTGGAACGAGTCCACGGAGCGGGTGCCGTTGATCGACATGAGGGTGTCGATGCGGCCCTGCGCCGAGTCGAGAGCTTCCTTCACAGAAGGCGAGTTCTCGTCCAGCTTGGGCAGGTGGAAGCAGTGCGCCAGGTAATCGTTGATCGTGTTGGGCAGGACGAAGTAGCCGTCCGACAGGCCCTGCATGAGCGCCGAGGCACCCAGGCGGTTCGCGCCATGGTCGGAGAAGTTCGCCTCGCCGGCCACGTACAGACCGGGCAGGTTCGACTCGAGGTCGTAGTCAACCCACAGGCCACCCATGGTGTAGTGGACGGCCGGGTAGATGCGCATCGGCACCTCGTAGGGGTTGTCGCCCGTGATGCGCTCGTACATGTCGAAGAGGTTGCCGTACTTGGCGGACACGGCGGCCAGGCCCATACGGTTGATCGCGTCGGAGAAGTCGAGGTAGACGCCGCGGGCGACACCGTCGATCTTCGGGCCGACGCCGCGGCCCTCGTCGCACATGTTCTTGGCCTGACGCGACGCGATGTCGCGGGGCACGAGGTTACCGAACGAGGGGTAGATGCGCTCCAGGTAGTAGTCGCGATCCTCTTCGGGGATCTCACGCGGGTCCTTCTCGCAGTCCTCAGCGCGCTTGGGAACCCAGATGCGGCCGTCGTTACGCAGCGACTCCGACATGAGGGTCAGCTTCGACTGCTGGTCGCCGTGCTGGGGGATGCACGTGGGGTGGATCTGCGTGAAGCAGGGGTTGCCGAAGTAGGCGCCCTTGCGGTACGCACGCCAGATGGCGGTCGCGTTGCAGCCCATCGCATTGGTGGACAGGAAGAACACGTTGCCGTAGCCGCCGGTGGCCAGGACGACCGCGTCGGCGATGAAGGTCTCGAGCTTGCCGGTGGACATGTCGCGGGCGACGATTCCGCGGGCCTTGCCCTCGTCGACGATGAGCTCGACCATCTCGTGACGTGAGTGCTCGGTGACGGTACCCGCTGCGACCTGACGCTCGAGCGCCTGGTAGGCGCCGATCAGCAGCTGCTGACCCGTCTGGCCACGCGCGTAGAACGTACGCGACACCTGCACGCCACCGAAGGAGCGGTTGTCGAGGAGGCCGCCGTACTCGCGGGCGAAGGGGACGCCCTGGGCGACGCACTGGTCGATGATGTTGGCGCTGACCTCGGCGAGGCGGTAGACGTTGTCCTCGCGAGCGCGGTAGTCGCCGCCCTTGACCGTGTCGTAGAAGAGACGGTAGACGGAGTCGTTGTCGTTGCGGTAGTTCTTCGCGGCGTTGATACCACCCTGCGCGGCGATGGAGTGCGCGCGGCGGGCGGAGTCCTGGTAGAAGAAGCAGTCGACGTTATAGCCCATTTCGCCGAGCGAGGCGGCGGCGGCGCCGCCCGCGAGGCCGGAGCCGACGATGATGACGCGCAGCTTACGGCGGTTGGCGGGGTTGACCAGCGCGGCGCTGAACTTACGCTGCTCCCAGCGCTGCGCGATCGGGACGTCGTGGGGGGCCTTCGTGTCAGCGATCTTCTCGCCTTCACGGTAGAGGCCGTGGATGAGTGTATCGGTCATGATTGCGTGCCCTTCCTCAGTGGATCAAGCCGGTGACGATGGCGACGGGCGGGGCCATGAACATCACGAAGATGACCAGACCGACCAGGCCCGAGAGGAGAACCAGCGGCTTGCGGGTCGCGTTACGCACCCAACCGAGCGACTGGAACATGGACCAGAAGCCGTGGGAGACGTGGATGCAGGCGCAGCCGACGAACACGGCGTAGAGGATCACCAGGACCGGCGACTGGAAGGAAGCAACCATACGGGCGTAGGGCGTGGTGACGTCAGCGCCGAAGTTCGCGACCTTCGCGGGCAGGCTCACGGTGGTGAAGTGAGCGATGTGGAAGATCAGGATCAGCAGGATGAGAACACCGCTCATACGCATGGTGCGAGCCGCATAGGAGTCCGAGACGGACTTCTTGACGACGTAGCGGGTGGAGCGAGCGCGACGCGAACGCTTCCAGGTGTAGGCGGCGGCCCACAGGTGGATGATGAGCATCAGCACCATGGCGGCGCGGAAGACCCAGATGAATCCGCCGTGCGGGAAGATCGGCACGAAAGCCTCTTCATGCAGCCAGTGCGCGTAGTCGTTGTAGACCTCCGCGCCCAGGAACATCTTGAGGTTGCCGTAGGAGTGGAACAGCAAGAAGAAAACGAAAACGAAGCCCGAGACGGCCATCAGCTGCTTAATAAAGACGCTGGTGGTCCACGCGCGGCGCTTCTTCGTTGCGACATTTTGAGTGGCCATGCCATGAGCATATCGACGCTTTTCGTCCGCTTCGTAGGACCATGGCACGAGGCCGCCCGCGAAGGATCTCGACACGGTGTCATTTTCGGCCATTTTCCGCGGTTATCTCGGGCAGCTTGAGCCGCTATCGCAAGGAAAACACCTAGGACCATCGACCCCGCAAACGGGGGTAAAAAGACACGAATTTTGATACACCGACCATACCTATTTAGTGGCGGTCGTCGCATCACCTCAGATCAGGGGCGCCCTCATCTCGACGGCCTCTTCGACGGGGTTACGGAAGTAGCGCGGACGACGCCCGATTTCAACGAAGCCTCGGGACTCGTACAGGCCGATGGCCCCCTCGTTGGAGGGGCGCACGTCGAGGAAGATCTCGCGCGCTCCAGCCTCGCGCGACCACTCCAGGAGGACATCCAGGATGGCCGCGCCGATACCTCGGCCCCGCGCGTGAGCGCGCACGCCGATGGTCATGACGTCGGCTTGGTCTCCACCGACCTTGACTCCTCCGTATCCGACGACGTCGCCGGACTCATCCGTGGCGATCCAATAGCGCGAGGCCGGGGAGGAAAGTTCCTCGGCGATCATGTAGGGGGTCCAGGGGTCCTCGGGGAACACCTCGGCCTCGAGGGCGGCGAAGAGTTCGAGGTCGCCCGGCTCCGCGACGCGCAGCGTGGCGTTCACAGGCGCGCGGTGGGCTGGCCCTGAATGTCGGGGCGACGCAGGTACAGGGGGTCGGTGCGCAGGCGATCGTCTTCGCCGCGCGACAGGCGCGTGGCGACGATGCGGCTCATGACGGCGGGATCGAGGCTCACCTGGGGTCCGAGGTCTACGTGCGCGAGCGCGTCGACGCTGTGCGCGGGGATCGGCGCTCCCGCGACGACGAGGCCGGGGGCGGTCCGCATGGCGCCCAGGAGCGCGCTGACGTCGCCGACTTCGAGGCGCCCCTCGAGGGTGACGTCGTCGGGCCCGGCGGCCACGTACGAGCCCCAGTAGAGTTCGCGGCGGCGCGCGTCGGCGATCGCGTAGACGCGAGTGTCGGGAGGCAGGAGGTCGAGGCCCTGCCGGGCGATGACGTCGAGGGCTGACACGCCGTAGGCGGGCACGCCGGCGACCGAGGCGAGGACGCGGGCGGAGACGAGGCCGGCGCGCAGCCCGGTGAAGGGGGCGGGGCCGGTGCCCACGAGGACGCGATCAATGCCGGCATCCGCGAGCTGCGCAGGCAGGCCTGCTGCCGCGAGCGCCTCGCGCACGAGCGGGGTGATGGATTCGGCGTGGTGGCGCCCGGAATCGTTCTGGGCGCGGCCGAGAACGCGGCCGTCGTCGATGATGGCGACGGTGGTGGCTGCTTGGGTGTCTAGGGCTATCTCTCGCACGGTGTGATCCTACTCGTCGGTGTCAGCCTCGTCGATGCGGGTTCCGCCATGGGCGGCGACGACGCCGTCGAGGACGCCGTCCCAGCGGTGCCCGTGGGCGTGCAGGACGATGACGCGTGTGCCGTCGTCCATGTTCTCCAGGTCGATGACGTCCCCGTCGTGGGCGGCCTCGCCGCCCGAGGCCCGGCGCACCTCGATGGAGAGGCGTTCGTCGCTCATGGCCTCGGTCTTGCCTTCGCCCCATTCGACGACGGTGACGGCCTCGTCGAGGGAGGAGTCGAGGTCGAGGGTCTCGAGGTCGTTCAGGTCGGTGATGCGGTAGGCGTCCGCGTGGATGAGGTCGGGGCCGCCGCTCAGAGAGGGGTGCACGCGGGCGACGATGAACGTCGGGGATGCGACGCGTCCGCGCACGCCCATGCCGACGCCGATGCCCTGGGTGAGGGTGGTCTTGCCCGCGCCGAGGCCCCCGGAGAGCATGAGGAGGTCTCCGGCCGCGAGGATGCGACCAAGGTCTTCGCCGAACGCGCGCGTCTGGTCGGCGTCGCGCGTCGACACCTCGTAGGAGGCGATGGGCTGGGTCATGAGTTGCTCCCGAAGGTCGCGTCGGCGCCATCCCGGTAGATGCGGGGGATGTGTGCGCCCAGGTGGGTGACGATTTCGTAGTTGATGGTACCGGCTGCCTGTGCCCAGTCGTCGGCCAAGGCCTCGCCATACTCACCGGAGCCGAAGAGGGTGGCGATGTCGCCGGGGACGGCGGGGGCTTGCCCGCTGCGCGCGGTCGGCGTTCCAGGGCATCCCTCGGCTGGCCCGAGGTCGACCATGAACTGGTCCATGCACACGCGTCCGATGAGGGGCGCGTTAAAGGGGCCGGAGGCGGTGTGGACGACGACGCGTGCCCGGTTGGAGGCGGCGCGCAGGATGCCGTCGCCGTAGCCGAGGGGGACGAGGCCGATCCAGCGGCGCGTGGGCGCGACCCAGGTTCCACCGTACGAGGCCGGGGTCCCCTCTTCGATGACCTTGACGGAGGTGAGGGGCGCGCGCAGCTCGAGGGCGGGGATGAGGCCGAGTTGCTCGGAGGTGGCGACCGCCGGGTCGGGGCTCAGCCCGTACAGGCCGATGCCGGCGCGGACCATGTCGTAGTGAGCCTCGGGGTGCCACAGGATGCCCGACGTGGCGGACAGGTGGCGGATGCGCGGCGTGATGCCTGCATCGGCGAGGATCGACAGGCCCTCCTCAAAAATGCGCACGTGGCTCGCGGTCGAGGCGTTGCCCGCCTCGCTGGGGTCGTCGGCGCGGGACATGTGGCTCCAGGCGCCCACGACATCGACGAGGCCGTCGTCGGCGGCCATACGCAGGGCCGAGGCCAGGGCGGGCAGGTCGGCGAGGGTGGAGCCCGCGCGGGACATGCCGGTGTCGATCTTGACGTGGACGCGCGCGGGGCGGCCGGCTTCTCGGGCGGCGGCGCAGATGTCAGCGAGCACCCACGTCCACGACACGGACAGGTCGATGTCGGCCTCGATCGCGGCCGCGAAGTCGGAGGAGGAGGTGGAGATCCACGCGAGGATGGGCGCGTCGGCTCGGGCGATCCCGGCCTCGTCGAGGCCTCGGCGCAGCGTGAAGGCCTCGGCCAGCTGGGCGACACCCAGCCAGTCGGCGCCACCGTCCAGGGCGGCGCGGGCGACCGGGAGGAGTCCGTGCCCGTAGGCGTTCGCCTTGACGGTCGCGAGCTGGAGCGCGCCGGGGGCGGCTGCGCGCAGGACGCCCAGGTTGTGACGGATTGCGGCCAGGTCGACGGCCGCGGATGACGGGTAGTCCCGTCCTTCGACTCGTTCGTCTGTGGAAATCACGCCTCTAGTATCTCACGGCGCGCGCCGACCGCCCCCACGTTCGTCGTCTGCGCGGGCATAGCGACCAGGCCATCACGCCGTGGGCTGCGACAGGACCTTACCGATCGCGGCCGCAATGTCCGAGGCCTGAATGGGCGCAAATCCACGGAAAGCGTCGGCGGCCACCCGAGCTGCTCGCCCGTGGACGCTCACCGCCGCCGCCAGGCGTCCCGGGGTGACGCGCTGGGGCTGCCCATCGGGGCCGGGCACCGCGTCCCCTTCATCGACCGGTCGGGCGAGGACGCCGGCGAGGAATCCGGCGAGCACATCCCCGTTGCCGGCGACGCCCGCCCAGGAGGTCGTCACCTGGCCGACCGTCGGGGTGTAGGAGCGCACGAGGCGCCCCTGCGGCAGCGCGTCCACGTCGGGCCATGCCTCCGCGGCATTGAGCGCACGCTGGAAGGCCTCCTGCACCTCCGTATCGACGTATTCGAAGGAGTAGACGATGGTGACGGGCCCCTTGAGGATCACGTGGCAGCCCGTCGCCTCGTGGAGCGCGCGGGCGTAGCGCAGAGGCGCGGCGGCAACCTCGGCCCGCGTCACCGGAGTGCCGAGGCGCCCCAGAAGGCGCGCGGCCTCGCCGTAGTGCGGGGTGAGGACGGTGGCGTCAGGCTTGATGGAACTCGCCAGCTCGGGGACGAGATCAAGCGCCCACGCATCGATGACGAGGGGCATGCCCGATTGCCCGCAGAATTGCGCGAGCTCGAGCGCGTCCTCGCGCCGATCCTCGTCGAGGCCGGGGCCGATGAGGGCGGACTGGATGCGCCCGCCGACGGTGACAACGCCGGGCTGGTCGGCGAGCACGAGGTCCTGGACGCGCCTCGTGGAGTTCAGACGCACCATGCCCACACCCGCGGCCAGTGCGCCGCGCGTCGCGAGGAGGCCAGCTCCCGGGTAGGTGTCGGATCCGGCGACGAGGCCGACGACGCCGCGCGCGTACTTGTCGTCGGAGAAAGCGGGGACGGGGACGACCTCGTGGGCAGAGACGGCCTCGTCGACGACGTAGAGGTCATCTGCGCCGATCGCGCCGTCATCACCCTGGGCGCGGCCCACCCCATTGCTATCCCAGTCCATCGTCACGAGGCTGATGTCCCCGGTGAACTCGACGGCGGGAGGCAGGACCTGCGCGCGCTTGTAGGTGCCGACCGCGAGGGTGTGGGTGGCGCGCAGGATCGGGCCCGTGATCGCGCCGTCGTCGTCGGTCAGGCCCGAAGGGACGTCAATCGCGATGACGGGGCGCGGCTTGATGGCGGAGAGCCTGTTGAGGAGCTCCACGGATTCCGCGAGCGCGCCCGTGAGCGGGCCGTGGGCACCGGTTCCCACGATGCCGTCGATCCAGGTGTGCGCGAGAAAGACCTCGGACCACGCGGGAGTGTTCTCGATGGAGCGCAGCGACTGTCCGCCGAGGTCGATGATGCGTACGCCCGCTTCCTGGGCGGCGGCGAGGGCGCGGCGGTGGCAGCGCTTCTTCAGGAGGTAAGCGGTCGCTCCAATTCCTCCGCGCGCGAGGATCGCGCAGGCGTAGAGGGCGTCCCCGCCGTTGTCTCCGCCTCCGACGAAGGCTGTGACACGGCTGGCGATCCAGTCGACCCCTTCATCGTCGCCGTTTTCCTCAGCATCCGCGTTGGGATCAGTGTCCTCGCCGTTCCAGCTCACGGGCAGGTCTGCGCAGCGCACGACCGCGGCCGCGACCTCGCCCGCAACGTCGAGCATGTAGCGGTCCGGATCACCCTCGGAAACCGCCTGGTCAACGCACTTTTTCTCCAGTTCCCGCGCGTCGGCGAAGGACAGGGCAGCTCCATCAATCGTGAACATGCGCCATATTGTTTCACACCGCACACGCCTGGGGTGGCCGCTTGCGCGACGACGACGCCGTCGCGCCGATCAGGCGACGTCGAGGGTCTTGGCGACGCCCGCCAGGACCGCGCCCACGATGACGAGCGCGACGCCAATGATGGTCCAGCGCAGCTCCTTGCGCGAGCGCGTCTCGTGGAGCCACAGGATGCCCAGCGGCGTGGAGATGAGGATGCCGAGCTGGGAGAGCGTGAAGCCCGTTCCCGCGCCCAGCTTGTTGGAGTTGAGCTGGAGCAGCAGGATGGCGGTGCCCCACAGGACGCCGTTGAAGATCGAGGGGATCATGCGGCGGTGGCGCAGCGAGTCCTCGGGGTCGACGCCGCCACGGCCCTGGATCGCGAAGAAGATCGCGCAGTAGACGGTGTAGCCGACCGCCTGGGGCAGGAGGAACTCGGCGGGCTGGATCGCAAAGAACTTGATGATGAGCGGGAAGGCGACGAGGCCCAGCGTCGAGGTCGTCAGCAGGAAGGCGCCGCGCTTCCAGTCAAGGGAGGCCGCGTCGGAGCCGGACTCGGAGCGCGACAGGAACCAGATGCCGACAATGAGGACGGCGATGGCGGCGAGGCCGTAGGGCAGCGCGCCACCGTGCAGCCACTCGCCGAAGATGGCGATGCCCGCCAGGGACATGAGGACCAGCTGGCCGCCGGTGGACAGGGGCATCGTGCGGCTCATGCCCAGGACCGAGTAGGAGCGCAGCTGATCGCACACGCCGACGCCCAGGAGCAGGCCGGTCAGGAATGACACACCCAGGTTCAGCGGCGTCCACGCGGGGTGCATGAAGGGGGTGGCAACGGCGGCCATGAGCAGGCCGCCGAGGACGGCGCCCATGACTCGCTGGCGGTCTGATCCGCCGGTCTTTCCCATCAGCGTCGTGGCGACGCCGAAGAAGACAGAGGGCAGGATTCCGATAAGGATCGTGGACAGGGTCATATGCACACCTCCTGGGGTGGTCGCGGCCATCGTTTCACGAGGCCGGGGTTGACTTGCATTGTTGGGTGCGGCGCACGCGGCGCCACCCTTTCCACGCTAGTCACCCCCTCCCCCACCCTCGCACGCTCGATCGCCGTTTTGGCTAGTGTTTCACAGCATTTTCGTGAACGCATTCACCCTTTACGGGCCGTTCGATGACGCAGCACACCTGGGCGCATCCCTATCTGACGGGGCGTCATAAACGCAGCACGGGCCTCGTCCCACATGAGGAACGAGGCCCGTGAGCGTTCACGGGGCACCAGCCCCGCGCGGGTGGATCACTCCACCGTCACGGACTTGGCGAGGTTGCGCGGCTGGTCGACGTCGAGGCCCTTCACGGCGGCGAGCTCGCAGGCGAAGATCTGCAGCGGCACGACGGTCAGGAGCGGCGCGTACAGGGTCGGCACGGCGGGCACGCGGAAGACGACCTCGGCGAACTCGTCGACGGAGGAATCCCCCTCCTCGGCGATGATGATCGTGCGGGCGCCGCGAGCGCGGACCTCGGCGATGTTGGCCAGGACCTTGCCGTGCAGCTCGGGACGGCGCGGGGTCGGCACGATGACGATGACCGGCTGGCCCTCGTCCACGAGCGCGATCGGGCCGTGCTTGAGCTCTCCGGCGGCGAATCCCTCGGCGTGGATGTAGCAGATTTCCTTGAGCTTGAGCGCGCCCTCGAGGGCGACGGGGAAGCCGACGTGGCGGCCGAGGTAGATCACCGAGGTCGCATCCTGCATCGTCCGCGCGAACTGACGCACGCTCTCCCCGTTCTCAAGGACGCGGGAGATAGCGGCGGGGATGGCCGCGAGCTTGTCCATGTAGTCGGCGATCTCGTCGGCGTACTTGTTGCCGCGCACCTGCGCCAGGTACAGGCCCAGGATGTAGCAGGCGGTGACCTGCGCGGTGAACGCCTTAGTGGAGGCGACCGCGATCTCGGGGCCCGCGTGGGTGAGGATCACGGCGTCGGACTCGCGGGAGATGGTCGAGCCGGGCGTGTTGACGATGGCGACGACCTTCGCGCCCTGCTCGCGGGCGTGGCGGATCGCCTGGATGGTGTCCATGGTCTCGCCGCTCTGGGAGATGGCGACGACGAGGGTCTTCTCGCCGACGACCGGGTCGCGGTAGCGGAACTCGCTGGAGAGCTCGACCTCGACGGGGATGCGACACCAGTGCTCGATCGCGTAGCGGGCGACCTGGCCGGCGTAGGACGCGGTGCCGCAGCCAATCATGATGACCTTGTCGACGGAGCGCAGGACGTGCTCGGGGATACGCACCTCGTCCAGGGCCAGGTGGCCGTGGGAGTCGATGCGGTCGGCCAGAGTGGCGCCCACGGCGTCGGGCTGCTCGTGGATTTCCTTCTCCATGAAGGTCGGCCAGCCGTTCTTGGTGGCGCGGTCGGAGGAGAAGTCGACCTCGTACGCCTCGCGCTCGACGGGGTTACCCGCGGGGTCGATGACGGTCACGCCCGTCGCGGAGACAACCACGACCTCGTCCTGGTCGACCTCGACGGCGCGGTTCGTGTGCTCGACGAAGGCCAGGACGTCTGAGCCCAGGAAGTTCTCCCCGTCCCCCAGGCCGATGACCAGCGGGGAGGAGCGGCGGGCCGCGACGATGACGTTCGGGGACTGCGTGCTCAGCACCAGCAGAGTGAAGGTACCGTGCAGCTGCTCGGTGACGGCGCGCATGGCGACGACCAGTCGGCGCGCCACCTCCTCGTCCGTGCCGGTCAGTCCGGCGACCGCACCTTGGTACGAGGCCGGATCGGCCTGGTCGTAGGCGCGGGCCAGCAGGTGGACGACCACCTCGGTGTCGGTCTCCGACGCGAAGGTCTCTCCATCGGCGATGAGGGCGGCGCGCAGGGCGTCCGCGTTTTCGATGATGCCGTTGTGGACGAGGGCGAAGCGCCCGTCCGGGCTGGTATGGGGGTGGGCGTTCGCGACCGTCGGGCGCCCGTGGGTCGCCCAGCGGGTGTGTCCGATGCCCGCAAAGGCATCGGCCGGGGGCTGCGCGTCGAGCTCCTCGGAAAGGTTCACGAGCTTGCCGAGCGCACGGCGCACGTCCAGGTGATCCGGGGACGCCAGGGCGATACCCGCCGAGTCGTACCCGCGATATTCGAGGCGCGCCAGGCCGCCGAGGACAACCTCGCGACTACGCTGGGACGCCTTGCATGCAATATGTCCAACAATTCCGCACATAGCACCCATTGCAACACACCGAACCCCCCTGCTGGTCAGTAACGTGTGTCGCTTCACGTGGTGAACTAAGTGCGCACGAGCACAAACTTGTGGGGCACAATGGGTGCGTGAGCATCACCGAGAGCCCCTCGCCCATCCCATTCCCGGCCTCGTCGAGCGTCTCGTTTGACGAGCAAAAACTGGCCGACGAGCGCAACGCCCCCAACCCCTACGCGCGCTTCGATCGCTCCGAGTGGGACCGCCTCGCCGATCGCACTCCCCTGCCGCTCACGCAGGAGGACATCGACCGCATCGCGTCGCTGGGCGACCCCATCGACATGACCGAGGTCGACGCGATTTACCGCCCTCTGAGCGCGCTGCTGCAGCTCTACATCGACGGGCGCCGCCGCACCGCCGCCGAACGGCATGCCTTCCTCGGAGAGCCCGAAGGCCACTCGACCCCCTTCGTGATCGGTATCGCCGGCTCGGTCGCCGTCGGCAAGTCGACGGTCGCGCGTCTCCTCCAGCTGTTGCTCTCCCGCTGGGATTCCACCCCGCGCGTGGACCTGGTGACGACCGACGGCTTCCTCTACCCGAACCGGATCCTGCACGAACGCTCCCTCATCGCCCGCAAGGGATTCCCGGAGTCCTACGACCGCTCGGCCCTCATCTCGTTCCTGGCCTCGGTGAAGGCCGGTAACCCCCACGCGAAGGCCCCCGTGTACTCGCACGTCACCTACGACATCGTGCCCGACACCTACATCGACGTGGATCGTCCCGACATCCTCATCGTCGAGGGCCTCAACGTGCTCCAGCCGCCGCGCTCGGCGCCCGGATCTATCTCGGTGGCCGTCTCGGACTACTTCGACTTCTCGATCTACGTCGACGCCGACGAGAAGTTCATCGAACAGTGGTACGTCGACCGTTTCCTCAAGCTGCGCGCGACCGCGTTCTCGCGCGAGGACTCCTACTTCAAGACCTACGCCTCCCTCACGGACGACGAGGCCGTCTCGACCGCGCACGTCGTGTGGAACGCGATCAACCTGCCGAACCTGCGCGAGAACATCCGCCCCACCCGCGAGCGCGCGACCCTCATCTTCACGAAGGGCGCCGACCACCGCGTCGAATCGTTGTCGATCCGCAAGGACTGACCCCGCCCCCGCTCGTAGCGCACGCGAACGAGGCCGCAGCCGGAAAACCCGGCCACGGCCTCGTCTCATGTGGAGCTAACGGTTAGCCGATCCACGCGCCCGAGGGCGCGAAGTGGTACCAGGACCAGCCGATGAGTTCCCAACCGGTGGCCATGGAGCCGTTAGAGCGCAGGTAGAACCAGACGGGTCCTTCCTGGTACCAGCCGGTGGTCATCGCGCCATTGGCACCCAGGTGGTACCAGGTACCACCGAGGAGCTGCCAGCCGGTGACCATGGAGCCGGAGGGCGACAGGTAGTACCAAGCGCCACCATCCTTGACCCAACCGGTGCGCATAACGCCGGAGGAGGACAGGTAGAACCAGGTCCCGTCGATCTGGGTCCAGCCGGTCGCCATCTGGCCGGTCGCGGGTGCGAGGTAGTACCAGGAGCCGCGGTCCATGATCCAGCCGTACTGCTGGGCGCCGCTGGAGCCGTGGTAGTACCAGTGTCCGCCGTCGTAGACCCAGCCCATCTTCAGGTAGCCGCTCGCGTCGAAGCGGTAGGTCTGCCCGTCGATGACGAGAGTCTCGTTGGCCGCGTAGGTGCCGTCAGAGTAGCTGTACCACCAGCCGAAGTAGCCGGACTTCCACTGACCGGTACGAGGCTGGGGCGCGGGATCCGGGGTCGGAGCCGGGGTGGGATCCACGGTCGGCTCGGGAGCCGGGGTCGGGTCCACGGTGGGCTGCGGGTCCGGAGTGGGCTGCGGATCGGGCGTCGGCTGCGGGTCCGGAGTCGGAGCCGGGTTCTCGATCGTCACCCAGTACAGGAAGCGCGAGTCGCCGCCACCAACAGCGTGGAGCACGACCTGCGAGGTCTCGCCCTCGCCGAGTTCGACTTCCTGCGTCGTCTTGTCGGCCGGGTTGACGAGCATCAGGTGCGCGTTCGCAGCCGGCTTCTTGACGGTCAGGGTAATGTCCTGAGCGGTCTCGGCCAGCGAGCCGTTGTCGGTGCGCGGGTCGAGGAGGTAGGACGGGTAGCGGGTCTGGCCGGTCAGGGCGTTGACAACCATGAAGCCCTTGGGGACCGTCGTGGAGTCGCCGAAGATCTCGGCGGACTTGGCGGTCTCCAGGCCCTTCAGCTGCTCGAAGTAGCCGACGACGACGTCGCCGGGCATTCCGTCGTTGACGGAGCCGACGTTGGTCACCGACATGTCAACCAGGCCGACGGCCTCGTTGGCGGCCTTGGCCTCGTCGCCGGAGGCGAAGTCACCGTACTTGTAGCCGCTCAGCGAGGGGGTCGCGCCGCGAGCCGCGTACTGGCCGGGCTTGTAGGCGACGAACGTGGAGTTCATGGCCTTCGTGTAGTTACCGATGTAGGTGACGTTGCCGAAGATGTTGGAGAACTCGTAGAACGAACGCGTGGGCGCGCCATCGTGGTCGATGATCGAGGAGCGGTCGTAGCCGTTGTACTCCATGCGGAACAGGCCGAACCACTTCTGGCCGGTGGCCAGGCCCAGGGAGGGCACGATCGACTTCTCGGAGGCCGAGACGTTGGCATCCCAGTTGTAGTCCAGGTACTGGCCGTACAGGATCGGGCTGGAGCCGTCACCGGTGAGGCCCTTGAGGCCGTATTCGCGCTGCTTCTTCCATGTGTTGGTGTTGAGCAGGTCCATGACGACTCGGCTCGGAGCCGGGCCGCCGTTGGCGCCCCAGTAGTACTTGTCCCAGCTGAGCAGGTCGGGCTTGGCGTTTTCGACGTAGTAGCTCAGGTTGGTGTCGCGGTACCAGGACGGGTCGTCCCAGGAGTTGGCGTGGACGACGGCGCCGGGGATGTTCTCCTTGGACCAGGAGAACCAGTTCTTGAAGCACTCGGACTCGCCACGGTTGAATCCACCTTCATCGCCGTACTGGATGTCAACGAGCGTGGAGGCGTAGGGCTTCATGTACTCGTTCATGAAGTCGCGCGGCTCGCCCGCGTTGCACATGCTGTTCTTGCCGGTGGGGGCCTTGGCGAGGGCCCACGGCGCGCCCTTACCCAGGGACTCCATCATGGGGGTGTTGAACATGGGCAGGTCGTAGAACATCGGGAATGCGCCGCCCGTGAGGTCGCGCTCGTTGGCATCGAAGCCGCCGCGGCCGTAGCCCTCGGAGGGGACCCACGCGGGCATCATGACGCCGTACTGCAGCGCGAGGGCCTGGGCGCGGTTGACGCCCCACTTGCCGTCACCGGGGTTGAAGCCGGAGTAGCGCTCGTACATGGAATTGTCGACTGCCGGAGCGACGGGGGTCTTGCCGGCGGGCAGGCCCCACACCTCGACGTCGTTGAAGGTCACCGCGGTGGCGATGTTCTGCGGGGTCTGGGGCTCGGTCTCATCGTTCATCCAGATGCGGATGTTCTTGGCGAGGTGGTAGCTGTTGAAGTCCCAGTACCACAGGCCGCGCGCGTCGCGCGTGAGCGAGCCGTGGGTGACGATGGTCTTCCACGGCCCACCGTCGGCCTCCTGAACCGCGATGGCGACGGAGTTACCGCCGTGCCAGCCCTGCACGCCGGCGGGCAGGGTCGGGGTGCCCCAGCCGTTGACGCGGTGCACGTAGCGGGCCTCGCCCAGGTGCAGCTCGATGCCGGTGACGCTGCTCGACCATTCATTCGCGCGAACGAGCGGATCGGAGGTCCACGTCGTTGTCGGGTCGAGGTCGGTCAAGGCCGCGTTGTCGGCCTCGGTGCCGCCGTTCGCCTGAGCGGTCGCGGGGATCATCACGTTGCCGCGGAAGTCGGTGTCAACCTTGGTGATGTTGACGACGTAGGTGGCTTCCTTGCCGTCCTTGCTGACCGTGGCTGTAATGACGTTCAGGCCGGTGGTGAGGTCGAGGTTGGAGACACGTCCGTCGGCGTCGGGGGTCGCGCCGTTGATGGTGACGGTGGCACCGTCGACAGCGCGGATGCGCGCGGAGACTGTCTTGGCGTGGTAGTAGCCGGTGGCCGTGTAGGTGTGGGTGCCGGGGGCAAAGTCAACGGGCTTGCCGGGCTCGCCGTAGGGCAGCTGGTCGATGACGAAGTCAACGACGAGGTCGGATGCGCCCGATCCCTGCTCGGGGGCCTCGGGGTGGGGCACGACGGGGCGGGCTGCTTCGTGGTTGCCACCGGTGTCCTCGTTGCCGTAGGAGGTGATGGCGTTACCGTCAGCGTCGCAGGGCAGGAGCTTGATGTCGGACAGCGCCATGTCCTTCTTGCCGGGGGCGAGGGAGCGCAGGCCGGTCAGAGCGAAGACGCGCTTCGTGGTCGCCGGGAAGGTGACGTACTGTTCCTTGTTCCCGAACTGAAGGTCGCTTCCGTGCTTGACCTCGGTGCCGCCTTCCCACTTTCCCGCGGCGACGTTGGTCTTCCAGTCGGCGAAGGAGGCTTCGGCGGCCGGATTACCGGGGTCCTCATCGAAGGCAAACACGCGGTATTCGCCGGGGAACTGGTCGTTGCCCAGGGTCGAATCGTAGGTGGGGCGCGGGGTCAGGCCGAGGCCACAGACCTTGGTGCCGGGCGTGGGGTTCTCGACGGCGAGGGCGTGCGGGTATTCGTCGAGGCCACCCTTCCACTTGGTGGTCCAGAAGGTCTTGGTCGCGTCGGTACGGGTCGTGTCGTCGTCGACGAGGGCTGCGATCGTGCCGTTGGGTGCGCTTTCGCCGACCTTCTCTTCGGAGGTCGCCCACAGGACGGTCGGGTGATAAGGGGTTTCGGTGGCGGCGACGGCCGCAGCGGGTGCGAGGCCAAGCATGGTGGCCGCAAGAATCGGGGCTCCGAGTGCACCGATGATGGGTCTAGTCCCCATGAGTTTAACTCCTTCGTCAGTATGGGGGTGGTGGCTGGGATCGGCCGTTAGACGGCCACAAATCCACAATACCTAACACGTGTTAGTTATTTGTGAAAAAACCTCCTTTTAGGTAGAGAAGATCCCCGCGGGTGCGAGGGGCACCCGCGGGGATGAGGATCAGAACTTCAGGCCGCCGTCTTCGATGCCGCGGAAGAAGAACTTCTGGCTGAAGGCGAAGACCAGCACGACGGGGATCATCGCCACGACCGCGCCAGCCAGCACGAGCTGGTAGGTGACACCCTGAGGCGAGTTCTGGATGGCCGTCAGCGTCAGCATCAGCGTCTGCTTGTTCGGGTCGGGCAGCATGAGCAGCGGGAAGATAAAGTCGGACCAGGCGCCAATGAAGGACGTCAGGCCGACGACGGTGAGCGTGCCGCGCACCTGAGGCAGGAAGATCGACCAGAAGCGGCGCAGCTCGCCCGCACCGTCGATCAGGGCCGCGTCCTCGATCTCGTCGGGAATGCCCATGAACGCGGCGCGCATCATGAGGATCTGGAACGGCCCGATCATGGCCACCATCCACACGCCGGGGAGCGTGTTGTACAGGTCCAGCTGCACCATCATCTTGAACAGCGAGAGCATGATCGACTCGAAGGGGAAGATCATGGCGGACAGGACCACGAAGTACATGATGTTGCGGCCGGTCCACCCGCGCCTCGACAGCATGTAGCCGCCGATGCACGACAGGATAACGTTCGAGGTGACCGTCAGGGTCGCGAGAATCGCGGAATTCTTAATCGACAGCAGGATGTTTGTGCGTTCGAAGAGCACGTAGAAGGAGTCCAGCGACCAGTGCTGGGGCAGCATGGTTGCACCCTGACCGAAGACGGATTCGCCGGGGGCCTTGAAGGCCGCCATGAGGGGCAGGACGAGGGGGCCGACCAGGATGAGGGCGACGACGACGAGGAGGGCGTAGCGGGCAATGAGGGCACCGCCGCGCATCTGACGCGATGCCGTGTTGCGCCCCTGGCGTTCGAGGCGGCGCTCCTTGCGCCACTGAGCGAAACGCTCTCCGAAGGAGGCGGGAGTGGTCGAGGTTGCGGTACTCATGAGTCTTCAGCCTTCCTCTGCAGGCTCTGCGAAGCGATGATGAAACCGAAGGTGATGAGGAACAGGCACACCGAGGCGGCGTCGCCCTGTCCCAGCGACCCGAAGGTCGGGTCCACGATTCGGTCTCGGATGTACATCGTGAGGGTCTTCGTGGGCGAGGCGGAGCCGCCCAGCAGGTAGACCTCGGTGAAGATCTTCAGGCATCCGATCGTCGTCAGGGTGGCGACGAGGAACATCATGACCTTGACGCCCGGAACGGTGACGGTCAGGAAACGTCGGATCGGTCCGGCGCCGTCTAGTTCAGCGGCCTCGTACAGCGACTTGTCGACGTTCGCGAGGGCCGACAAGTACAGGATCATGTAGTAGGGCAAGCCCTGCCACAGGGTGATGAGCATGGCACAGAAGAGGATCAACCACTGATTCGACAGGAATGGCACGGGGTCGAGTCCCCAAGATGCCAGCATGTTGTTGATGGGTCCGCGCTGGTCCAGGAGGTAGCGCCACGCGAGCGAAATGACGACCAGCGAGGAGATGGCTGGCAGGTAGTAGAGGGCGCGGAAAAAGCCGATGCCGGGCACGTGCGACTTGACGAGGAGGGCCAGCAGCAGGGGCAGGAGCACCATCAGCGGGACGACGCAGACCGCGTAGATGAGGGAGTTCGTCAGCGACTGCCAGAATTCGGGATCCGACAGCACCGCGGCGAAGTTGTCGATACCAACGAAGCGACCGATGTGTCCCAATGGCTTCGTCTTCGTGAACGACACATAGACGGTCGTGATGAAGGGGTAGATGTAGAAGGAGATGACCGCGAGGACCGGGAGGGTCACCCACAGCCAGGGAACCCAGCCCGGGCGGAATCGGGCGGCGCCATTGAGGGAGCGCGTCTGCGCGCTCTTACGTGTCGGCATACCAAAGTCCTTTTTCAGGGATGCGCGGGGTCGTGAGCCGGCGGCCCGACGCTGGGCGAGGAATGCGTCGGGGG
Organism: Schaalia odontolytica; assembly: GCF_005696695.1. Taxonomy (NCBI): domain Bacteria; kingdom Bacillati; phylum Actinomycetota; class Actinomycetes; order Actinomycetales; family Actinomycetaceae; genus Schaalia; species Schaalia odontolytica. The sequence continues at coordinate 1,928,590 of NZ_CP040006.1, forward strand.
CCGAGGCCAGGCCTCGGCCCCCGAACGGTCAATCAGTCTCCGAGAGCCTTGAGCTTCTCGTTCATCTGATCCTGAGCGGTCTTGAGAGCGGTCTTGGGATCGACCTCACCGCGGATGGCCTTGTTGACGTTCTCAATGAGGGCGTCCTTCACGGCGCCGGTCGCGTAGAAGACGTCGGTGTAGGCCTCGGCGTCCTTGGCGGCCTTAGCGGCCTCCTCGTAGGCGGCCTTGAAGACCGGGTCGTCGGCGATCTCCGGCGGGTTGGCAACGAGCTTGTCAAGGGCGTCGGTGGCGGCCGGGAAGATGATGGCGCCGCCGTCGTGCGTCCAGGCGTACTCGTTCTCAGCGTTGGTGATCCACTCGGCGAACTTCATGGCCAGGGGGGCGTTCTGCGTGGTGACGGAGACGCCGATGTACTGGCCTTCGAAGACGGGCTTGATGCCGGGGTTGGTCGGGAACGGGCCGACGCCGGTGTTCTGGTAGACCGTCTCGTTGTTCTTCTTGACGGACTTGAGGAACGAGGCGTTGGGGGTACCGAAGGCGAGGTTGCCGTCGGTGTAGGCCTTGCCCGGGTCGGGCTCGCCGGTCAGGGAGTCCTTCGGGATGGCGCCGGAGGCGTAGAGCTCGGAGAGCTTGGTGACGTAGTTGATCGCGGCCTCGTTGTCGGCGAAGTCGAAGGCGGTCTTGTCGGCGTTGAGCAGGTTGACGCCCATGCCGTGCAGCTGAGCGATCATGTACCACTCGGGCGAGCCGTAGATACCGTAGTCTCCCTGTCCGTCGGCGCCGACCTTGGCGGCATCCTCGAACAGCTCATCCATGGTCTTGGGCGGCATGTTCTCGTCGAGACCAGCGCGCTTGAAGACCTCCTTGTTGTAGGTGGTGATGTAGGGGCCGAAGTACCAGGGCAGAGCCGTGTGGTGGTCGTTGGCGCCCAGGGCGGTGGACTCCCAAATGGACTTCACGAACTTGTCGCCGATGCCGGGGGCCTTGACGTCGTAGTCCATGAGGAGGTTGGACTTGGACAGGGCGAGGATGGTGGAAGAGGGAACGTTGATGACGTCCGCCATCTTGCAGTTCGAGGCCTGAGCGGTCACGGTCTGGTCGAACTCGGCGCCGCCGCCCTGGTCGGTCCAGTTGATCTTGACGCCGGGGTTGGCGTCCTCGAATTCCTTGATCTTGGCCTTGAAGAAGTCGCCGAAGTCGTTCTGCAGACCCTGGGTCTGGAACGTGATCTCGCCTTCAACCTTCGAGGTGTCGATCTTCGAGTCGTCAAGGTTGCCCGCGGGGATGTCGCACGCGACATCGGGCTCGGGGATGGAACCGGCAGCGGTCGAACCGCCGCTCGAGCTGTCGGAGCTGGAGCCACCAGGGTTGCAGGCGGCCAGGCCGAGGGTGCTGAACATGGCGAGGGCGACAACGCCTGCGGCCATCTTCTTCTTCAACATGCGAAACCTCCATTGGTCCGTTCTTGTTGGTCGATCGATGGGATCGAGTCACTAACTATCTCGTGTTAGTTGATGTCTGAATCATAGCGGCCTGTGACGCTTCGCGCATCATTTGCCAACAACTTTACGCATCGTTATCAAGCCGCAACATAACAGGTTGGGGCTTAATCACCCCCAACCTGGGCAATTACGAATGTCAGGTCCGTATCGCGCATACAACCGGCGAACTCGGGCCGAGAGTCAGGCCCGCACGAACGTGTGCCGATGCCGTCCTGGAATGCGTCGAGCCACAGGAACGTACGCTCACTGTCAGGCAGGTCCTCCCAGTGCGAGGCCTCGGCCAATTCACGCTCGCTCCACGGCGAGGCGCTCCAGCCCAGGGACGAGGTCGGCACGACGAGGAGGTCGCCCGCCTCGCCATGCAGACGGAGGGCTTCGAGGTCGAGGCGCTGCCCGCCTTCCTGGGGGCGCACGCTGACATCCCAGAGCTCTCGCACGGGGGCGCGTCCATATCCGCGAGCGCCACTCACGCGCATGTCGGAGTATCCGATAAGGGTGTCGCCGAGCCACGAGGCTTCCCACTGCGATCCGGGCATCTCGATGCGCACGCCGAGGCGCGGGACACGCTCGGGCCAGGCCCCGTAGGGCACGACGCGAGCAGACACAGACAGGGCCGGGGTCTCCCCCAGCAGCACGGGACGATATTCCCAGGTGAGGGTGACGCCAAACTGCGCGACAGGCGGGGCCCAGCGCTCGACGACGCGCTGGCAGGGGCCATCCTCCTCGACGGATACGAGGCGTCGGCGCAGCAGGTGCAGGCGAGCCTGCTCCCAGCGGGCTGCGTGCGAAGTTCCGTGCTCGCCGCGCCCGACCCCGAGCGGGCCGAGGTCGGCCTCGTCAATCCCCCAGTAGTCGACGGGGCCGCGCCCGCGATCGTTGTCGGTGGGGGCCCTAAAGACGCTGAGGTCGACGCTCACGGGCATGGTACCGATCCGCGCGAGGCGCCCGCGCGCATCGAGCGCGTAGGGGGCTGCCACATCATCGTCCGAGCGGACGACCGCGACGGGGGCGCCGAGGAGCGCGCGCAGTCGGGCCTCATCCGGGCCATGTCCGCGCGAGGACTCGACAGCCTTCGCGAGGGCCGGAGCGTCCGGGGCCATCGCCTGAACCCACGACCAGGTGCCGGCGTAGGGGCGCGACAGGGCATCGATCAGGCCATCGCACACGAAGCTGCCGTCGTGGACCTCCTCGCCGAAGTCGCCACCGTAGGACAGGGCTCGTCGCCCGTCGGGCAGGGTGCGCCACAGGGCATGGTCGCGCCATTCCCACACGAAGCCGCCAGCATGGCGGGGGTGGCCCATCTGCGCGGCGTAGGCGGCGGCGTTTCCGGGACCTGTTCCCATCGCGTGCAGGTATTCGCACATGATGTAGGGGGCGCGGCGGATGCGCTCGCGCGCGGCGTCGTCAACCCGCGCGGCGACGTGCGTGGGGACGGCAACCTCGGCGTGGGGATCGCTTTCGTCGAGGACGGCGGCGACTTCCTCGAGGGTCGGGTACATGCGCGAGTAGATGTCCGTGTATTCGAGGCCGTGGTCGCCCTCGTAGTGAACGATCGCCCGGGAACCCGTGCGCTCGTGGATCCAGCGCGCGCAGGCGACCAGGTTCGCGCCGGTGCCGGACTCGTTGCCAAGGCTCCAGCTCATGATCGAGGGATGGTTCTTGTCGCGCTCGAAGGCGCGGACCGTGCGATCCATGTAGGCATCGGTCCAGCGCGGGTCGTCGGAGGGGTTATCGATCCACTCCCCCTCGCCCTCGAACCCATGCGTTTCAATGTCGCCTTCGAGCATGACCCACAGGCCGATCTCGTCGACCAGGTCGAGCAGGCGGGGGTGGGGCGGGTAGTGGGAGGTGCGAATCGCGTTGATTCCCATGGACTTCATGAGGGTGAGGTCTTCGCGCGCCCAGGCCTCGTCAAACACGCGTCCCTCGGCGGCGCGCACCTCGTGACGGTTAACCCCGTTGAGGGTCAGGGACTCGCCGTTGGCCATGAGAACGCCGTCCTCGATGGACACGCGACGGAAGCCGATGCGCAGGCACCGCTCCCCCGCGTCGAGGCCTTCCGAGCCCTGGACGCTGACGCGCGCTTCGTAGAGGGCTGGGTCCTGCGCGCTCCACGGGCGCACGCTGCCCACTTCGATGCGGCCGCTGCGGTAGCGGCCGTCCTCGCCGCGTTCGAGCGAGCAGGCGAACGACCAGAGGCCGTCGATGCTGAGATGCCCGGACAGATGAGCCTCCTGGGCGCCGAGCACCCGGGCTTCGATGGTCACATAACCCACCCCGGCCTCGTAGTCGGTGTCGACCCACAGGTCTTCGATAGCTCCGGGAGCCAGGCGGCGCAGGCTCACCGAGCGGAAGATGCCGGGCAGCCACCACTGATCCTGGTCCTCGAGGTAGGAGCCGGAGCTGAACTGGTGCACGCGCACGGTGATCGTATTGACGCCGGGGTGCACGGCCTCGGTCACGTCGAACTCGTGGGCGAGGCGCGAACCGCGGGCCATGCCGATCCACGTGCCGTTCACCCACACGGTGGCCTGACTTTCAACGCCGTCGAAACGCAGGCGAATGTGGCTGCCCTGCCAGTCGGCGGGGAGTTCGAAGGTGCGGCGGTAGTCGCCGACAGGGTTGTCGTCGGGCGGGAACGGCGGGTCGACCGGGAAGGGGAAGTCGACGTTGGTGTAGGCGGGGTGGCCCCAGGCGCCCTCGCCGCGCAGGACCCAGTGGCTGGGCACGTCGATCTCGGACGCGTCGCCGGCGGGAGCGGGTTCATCCCAGGGCTGCTCGACGTTGACGAAGGGGGCGGGGTCGGTGCTGTGATAGGCGAAGCTCCACATGCCATCGAGGCTGAGAACCCCACAGTCGTCAGCGAGGTGCGCGCGCGGAGGCACAAGCGCGCCCGCGCCGGGAGCATAGGAAGGTAGTATCGATATCACGTCTCTGTGCCTTTCGGATGTCGTCGTCGAAACTCCGATCGTCAGAGATAAGACTAACACGTTATAGTTGTTGTGTTTCAACGAAACGCAACCGAGGATTGGGAGCCTTGCATGGAGCGCGCAACCCGGGCTGACGTCGCCCGCGCAGCAGGCGTCGCACCGTCGACCGTCTCGCTCGTCCTCAACGGACGAGGCCGGGACGTGAAGATCGCGCCCGCCACCATCGATCGCGTCAAGCAGGCCGCACGCGAACTCAACTACATCCCCAACGCAGCCGCCCGGTCGCTGCGCCGCGGCAAGTCCCACCTCATCGCCCTCCTTATGGCCGAGCTGCCGGACGACCCCTTCGTGCCCGTCGTCCACACGGTCCTCACGACCGCAATGATCGACATTCAGCGCCACGGCTACCTACTGCTCCCCCTCTTCCAGTCCGGCGACGGAGCCTCGGACGCCGAGGTCATCCGCGGGGTCCTGGGCGACACGCAGCTGGCCGGCATCATCCGCGAGACCACGTCGGCCGAGGCCTTCACCTCGCGCCTGCTCGCCAATCTCGGCATCCCTGTCGTCGCCATGTCGATGATCGAGGCCAACCCCACCGGCTCGGAATCCTCCCTCATTCGCATCGACGAGGGTGCCGGCGTGCGCGACGTTCTCTCAGACTGCGCGCTCGTGGATCCGGCGACCGGCACAGGTCAGGGGCGTGCCGTCTTCTTGGCGGGACCAAACACGAATCACGCGCGCCAGAACCCGATCGCGAGCGCGTTCGGCACGAAGTTCACCCTCTACTCGCTGCCCGACTGGGAGCCCACCACGGCCTACCAGGCCGCACTGCGCCTCCTCGACGAAGACCCGTCAATCTCGCTCATCGCCCTGGCCGACGACTCGCAGGCCCCCGGCGTCTTCCAGGCTGCCGCAGACCTGGATCTGTCAGTACCCCACGACCTGTCGGTCCTCGGCTTCGGCAATCAAGACCACCGCAGCGCCTCCGCTCTCGGCCTCACGACGGTCGAGTGGCCCCTCAAGGAAATGACCGAGGCTGCCGTCTCCTCGATCATCAACGTGATCGAGGGCCGCTCCCCCATGACCGATGTTCACCCCAGCGCATCCATCGACGAGGAGGCCCCGGACGGCACCCCGATCGCGACGATCCCGACGCACCCGGTATGGCGCTCATCGGTGGCCAGGCGCGCATAGGAGACGCACTCCCCCGCCGCGTCGGCAGTCGCGAGCTTATTCCCACGCCCACACTTCGCCCCGGGAACTGCGCATCTCCTGCACTGGCTTCCCCACACGCGGACACCGGGACTGCCGCTACAGTGGACCCATGGATCCCGATTACGTATTCAATAAGGCCCTGCCCTATCTGACGGGCAGGCTCGAAGATGCCGGCCTCACGGTTCAGATTGGCTTCAACAAAACCGAGCGCACAATGTTCCTCCTCCTCAACGATTCCGTGAAGTGCGGCATTAATCAACTCATCAACGAGCTGCTAGATGCGGAACCGGACGCGCACCACGATCTGATGGATCCGTGGGTTCCGTACCTCATCGAGCGGACACGCATCGACGAAACCATCCTGAACAAACCCGACGAGCTACGTCGACTCATACGCACCGAGTTCTGCACTGCCGACACTGTCGCACACCCGCAGTTTTCTTACGCCCGCCAATACCCCGGCGGCCTCGCGCTGACGCTCAGCCTCGACTGCCCGACACCCCTGTTCAGGCTGAAAGACGAACAGCTGGCCCAATGCCCCCTGAGCATCGACGAGCTCTTCCATTGCGCACAAAAGAACACCGACGACCTCCCCATCGAGCGCATCCAGCAGTTCGGGCCCTTCACCTGCCTGTCGGCGCAATCCCCGTTCGTCACGGCGAAGGCCGCGAACATACCCGCGCTCATGTCGCGTTTCCAGATCCAGGCACCGCACGGCCTGTTCTTTACGATCCCGGCGAACCACATGATGTACTACGCCCCCGCCGACCCCGCGAACATTTCGAAGCAGCTCTGGGATCTCGCGATCTTCGGCCGCGTCCCCGTCCTCACCACGACCAAGCAGCGCCCGGAGGCTGTTGTGAGCCGCGACATCTTCTACTACTCGCCAGAAGGAACGTACGAGCCGATCACGCAGGGCGATAACCCGGCCATCCAGGAGTTGTTCACGAATCAAGACATCGACGCCGAGACCGTGCGCACCTGCGTCGATCAGTACCTGTCCCCCTCCCCCGCTTTCCGGGCGCGATTCGACTTGCCCTAGTCGCGAGTCCGACGCGAGGGATGCATCACAGGATCCCCGACACGACGCAGGGAGGGGCGGATGTCAGTTGGCATCCGCCCCTCCCTCACACGTGCGCCTCGCGCCGGGCGCCTCCCGCACGCTCACAAAGTGCGAGAGCGACACCCGGCGGCGACGCCGTTACTCACCGAGGCCGCAGGCCCGGTAGATGTTGGTCAGCATGGCCAAACGCTGTTCGAGGGACGCGTCCTTGGGGACGCAGACCTTCGCGCCGAGGTACTTGGCCCCACCCGCGACGGCAGCCTGTGCGCAGCGGGCGATCTCGGCCTCGTCCATGAGCGAGGTCGGTTCGTCGGCCTGCGCGGGCAGGTGTCCGTCGATCCAGGAGTAGCCGTACTGGGTTTCCTCCGGGCCTGCGCCCGAGAAGATGATGCCGTCCAGGACACCGCGCTTGCCGGCCTCGAGCACGTGCTCGTAGGCGGTGTCCGCGCTTCGGCCCTCCACGGCAGAGCGGCCCCAGTTGAGGTGAATGCCGATACCGGCCTCAGAGACGACATCGATCTCGGATTCAAGGGAGAGGAATCCCTTTTCGGGGTTCTGCTCGGGGATGTACTTGTCACAGTGCTCGATGACGAGCGTGGCCCCGCACCAGTCCCAGGTGGCCACCTCGGCGAGCGAACGCTTGAAGGCGTCCACCTGCGCCAGGCGCGTGGGTGCCGAGTGCAGCTGCACGCGGGCGACCAGCTGGCGACCCGCCCGCTCACACAGGGCGGCGAGGTCGTCACGCAGCGCTCGGGTGAAGTCGAGAGCGGCGGCGCGTCCGGCCTCGTCGGGCGAGGCCAGGCCGAAGCTCTCGTTCTTCCACACGTTCTGCATGGTGCCGGGGATCGCGGTGATCGTATTGAAGTCCCAGTGAGCCGCCAGGTGGCTGGCCAGGACCTCACCCTGGGTGGCGAGCTGCCCCGGGTAGGGCATCTCAACGCCGCTCACCCACGGCTGATCTGCGAGGAGTCGGTAGTAGTCAGCTTCCAGCTCCGGTGCCGGATGCGACGCGTACGCGCCAAGGATGAATGGGAGTGCCATGATAGTTGCCCTTCTACGATGAAATTGTCGCACGGATCACTAGAACGAACATACTCCTATTTCGCGCATGTGCGCAGCGAAGTAACACGACGCCCTGCGATTACCCCATCTACATACGCGTGAGGGCGGGCACCAGCCGGTGCCCGCCCTCACGCGTACATCTCTCAGACGCTCACAGCGCCAGGTTCTCCTTGACGACGTCCGCCAGCGAAGCGGCGACCGAGTCGGCCTCTTCCTGCGTGGCGGCCTCGACCATGACGCGCACGAGCGGCTCCGTGCCCGAGGGACGCAGGAGCACGCGGCCGGTGTCGCCCAGGCGAGCCTCGGCGGCTGCCACGGCATCGGCGACGGCCTCGTTCGTCGAGGCGGCCGCGCGGTCCACGCCGCCCACATTGATGAGGGTCTGCGGAAGGCGCGCAATGAAGGACGTGAGGTCGGCCAGCGAACGACCGGACTCCTTCACCATGCGAGAGATGAGCAGCGAGGACAGGATGCCATCACCCGTGGTCGCGTGGTCGCGGGCGATGATGTGGCCGGACTGCTCGCCACCGAGCGAGTAGCCGGACGCCAGCATCTCCTCAAGCACGTATCGGTCGCCCACGCCGGTCTGCACCGTCTTGATGCCGGCCTCGCGCATGGCGATCAGGAGGCCCAGGTTGCTCATGACGGTCACGACGAGGGTGTCCTTGGCGAGCGCCCCGCGCTGCTGCGCGTTCACGGCCAGCGAGCCCATGATCTTGTCGCCGTCGATGAGGTTGCCCTCATGGTCGACGGCGAGGCAGCGATCCGCGTCTCCGTCGTAGGCGACGCCGAAGTCGCAGCCGGCCTCAACGACGGCGGCCTGCAGGGACTCGGGGTGCGTGGAACCCGCGTTCAGGTTGATGTTGCGCCCATCCGGGGACGCGTTGATGACGGTGATATCCGCACCAAGCTCCCGGAACACGGCCGGACCCAGCTCGGAAGCCGCGCCATTCGCGCAGTCGATCGCGATCTTCATGCCGCGCAGATCGGTGCCGATTGCCTCGACGAGGTGCGCAATGTAGGAGTCCTTCGCCCACGCGTGGTCGGCGTTGATCTCGCCGACGGCGTCGCCGGTAGGACGATCCCACTCGGTGTTCACGAGCGCCTCGATCTGGTCCTCCACGGCATCGGCCAGCTTGTAGCCGCCGTGCGCGAAGAACTTGATGCCATTGTCGGGCATCGGGTTGTGTGACGCGGAAATCATGACGCCGAGGTCCACGGTGTCCTCGGTGGCCGTCAAATGCGCGACCGTGGGGGTGGTGACGACGCCGATGCGGGTCACGTCCATGCCGGCACTCGCCAGACCCGCCGCGAGGGCGTGGTCGAGGAACTCGCCCGAGATACGTGTGTCGCGGCCAATGATCGCACGGGGCTTAGAGCCGTCCGCACGCGGGGAGCCGCCGAACTGGCGGGCTGCCGCCTCGCCGAGCTGCAGCGCGAGGTCCGCAGTGATGTCAACGTTTGCCAATCCTCGCACGCCATCCGTGCCGAACATCCTGGGCATAGTCTCTCCGTTCAGTGGGTCATACGACTGCACTAAGCCTACCGCGCCCGCGCCTTCTCCTTGGCACGAGGCCGGGGCACGGACAGCGGAGACGCTCACATCCTGGCACGTGCTGATGGGTAAACGAAGGCCGCGCCCCGCAGGAGCGGGACGCGGCCAACAGAAAATGTGCTGAGTGAAATCAGCGCTTCGAGAACTGCGAAGCCTTGCGGGCCTTCTTGAGGCCTGCCTTCTTACGCTCGGTGGCGCGGGCATCGCGGGTCAGGAAGCCAGCCTTCTTGAGGGCCGGACGGTTCGCGTCGCGGTCGATCTCGTTGAGGGCGCGCGACACGCCGAGGCGCAGGGCGCCGGCCTGGCCGGAGACGCCGCCGCCGTTGATGCGGGCGATGACGTCGAAGCGGCCGTCAATGTCGAGCAGCACGAAGGGGGACTTCACCAGCTGCTGGTGCAGCTTGTTGGGGAAGTAGTCCTCAAGGGTGCGACCGTTGATGGTCCACTTGCCGGAGCCGGGGACCAGGCGAACGCGGGCGACGGCCTCCTTGCGGCGGCCCAGGCCCGCGCCGGGCGCGGTGATGGACTGACCGGCGCCGGCGGGAGCCGACTCGGTCTCGGACGTGTAGGAGCTGGGGACGACTTCCTCGTCCAGCTCAGCGGAAACGATGGTCTCAGCCACGGTTCTCCTCAGGGTCAAAGGCGTTCAGCGACCAAAGGTCACTGAGCCACCTGGGTCAGTTCGTAGGGAACCGGCGACTGGCCGGCGTGGGGGTGCTCCGGGCCAGCGTAAACGTGCAGCTTCTTGAACTGCGCGCGGCCGAGGGAGTTGTGAGGAAGCATGCCCTTAACGGCCTTCTCGACGGCGCGCTCAGGCGTCGCAGCGAGGAGGTCGCGGTAAGCGGTCGCGGTCAGGCCACCGGGACGACCGGAGTGACGGTAGGCCATCTTCTGGTCGAGCTTCTTGCCGGTCAGAGCGACCTTGTCCGCGTTGATGATGATGACGTAGTCGCCCATGTCCATGTGAGGGGCGAACGTCGGCTTGTGCTTCCCACGGAGGAGGGCAGCGGTCTGGGCTGCCAGGCGACCGAGGACGACGTCGGTGGCGTCAATGACGTACCACTTCTTGTCCGCGTCCCCAGGCTTGGGTGAATAGGTGCGCACGGGCGTAACCTTCAATTCTTGTTGGTCATGGGACGCCGCGCCGGTATTTCCGGGGGCATCCGCGATGAAACGGTTCGCGCGAGGCGTCGGCGAGCGCTCCTAGCGAGTGGGAGACACTAGGTACTCTGCTGACGCACAGCACTAGCCATATTATCTGTGCGCAGCCCGGCGGTCAAAGCGCGGCGAATACTGTGTCACATTCCTCAGCCGTCGTCGCCGCAGCACGTGTCGCGCCTGGCCCGGGCCTGCTCGGCCCGCGCGCCCCATCGCGAGGGATCGGGATACTCCACGCCCTCGAGGGTGAGCCCGTGTGCGGGGGCGATCGGCGCGGCCTTGGAGCGGGACCGGGCCCTCAGGATCTGCGCCGGGTAGTCAACGTCGCGCGCGCCCGAGCCCACCAGGAGCAGCGCCCCCACCAGGGAGCGGACCATCGAGTGGCAGAACGCATCCGCCTCGACTCGGAAGACGAGGGTCCCCTCGGCGTCACGCTCGGCGCGCAGGGTACGCAGGGTTCGGATCGTCGTAGCCCCCTCGCGCGGGCGGCAGAACCCGAGGAAGTCGTGTTCCCCGAGGAGGGCGGCCCCGGCCTCGTTCATGGCAGCCTCGTCGAGGGGATCTTCGACCCAGAGGCGATCCCAGCGCCCGAGGGGCTCGGGGCGGTCCGACACACGGTAGGCGTACGAGCGCCCAAGGGCGGAGAAGCGCGCGTCGAAAGTGGGGGCGACAACGGCGGCCGAGTAGATGCGCACGTCGCAGGTCCCGCGCGCGGCGGCCAGGTCGCGGCCACGAGCGCGCTCGCCGTAGCGACCGGAGAGGATCTTGTTGAGTCGGCGGACGATCGCCGAGGCCACGGCCTCGTCGTCGGACTCCCCTCCCCTGGGCGACAGTCGCGTCCAGGCGGCCTCGGAAATGTCCGCGTGACAGACCTGGTGACGCGCATGAACCCCCGCATCGGTACGGCCGGCCACCGTCGTGACGATCTCTTCGCGCGAGGCCATGGCGAGGGCCGCTTCAACCTCGCCCTGGACGGTGCGCAGTCCGGGCTGGGCGGCCCAACCCCGAAAGTCGGTGCCGTCGTAGCCCAGGTCGAGGCGCAGGCGCCGCGCGCTCACAGCTCCCACGCCCGAACGCCGCCGATAATGCCCGCGTCGTTGGGCACGACGATCACGTCATCGCCCATGAGGCGCAGGTTCGAGGCCGTGATGCGCTTGGAGTTGCCGCCACCTAAGTAGAGGCGATCCCACATGTACATGGGGCGCAGTCCATCCACGACGCGGCGAACACGACGCGACCAGTGAACGTCGCCCAGACGCAGGCGCTCATGCTCGCCGATGTAGTCGTCGTATGTCAGGCCCCAGCGAACAGGTCCCTGAGAGACCTCGACGTGGGGCGCCAGCTGGCCGCCGTCGAACACCGCGTTACCGAGGCCCGTTCCCAGGGTGATGATCATTTCGAGGCCGCGGCCCGTGATCGCGCCGGCGCCAGCGACTTCGGCATCGTTCAAGACCTTGGTGGGCAGGCCGAGGGCCTCCTCAATCGCACGGCCCATGTCGAAGTGGTCCCAGCGCTCGACCAGCTCGGGCAGCACGCGCGAGCGCGGCCCATCGCGGGTGATGTAGTGAGGGGTCGCGATGACAACACCGTGGCGGATCATTCCCGGCATACCCATCGTCACTCGCGTCGCAGTGGGAAGCTCACGCGCGAGGCCGATAACGGTTTCCACGAGAAGCTCAGGAGGCAGCGGGTAAGGAGTGGGCACTCTGCGAGGCGGGGCCATCATCGTGCCGCGCTCATCCACGACGGAGCCCTTAATGCCACCGCCGCCGCAGTCAATCGCCAACGTCATCTCACGAGTCATGGCTTCAGGCTACCGGATACGGCAAGGGCCGGACACTCCTTGCGGAATGTCCGGCCCAATGCTCGAGTTGATCAGTGACGAACGGTCACTTCTCGTCGGCGACCTGCTCGGCGGCGTCTGCAGCCTTGCCGGCCTCCTCGGCGATTTCCTCGGCCTCGTTGGCCTTGGCGAGATCGCCTTCCTCGCGAGCCTCTTCGGCGCGCTCGGCGGCAGCCTCGGCGGCCTTCTCGGCCTCTTCGGCGACGGCCTTGGCGGCGGTCTTCTCGGCAGCCTTCACGACGGCCTTCTTCTCGACCTTCTCCATGACGAGCTCAATGCGCATCAGGGGAGCGTTGTCGCCCTTGCGGTTGCCGACGCGGATGAGGCGGGTGTAGCCGCCAGCGCGCTCGGAATCCATCGCGGGAACGAGCTCCTCGAAGAGGATCGCGACGATGCCCTTGTTGGGGATCTTCTTCATGACCGTGCGGCGGGCGTGCTGGTCGCCACGCTTGGCCTTGGTGATGAGCTTCTCGACGTAGGGGCGCAGGGCCTTAGCCTTGGCCTCGGTCGTCGTGATCGCACGGTGTTCGATGAGCTGAGCTGCCAGGTTCGACAGGATCAGCTTCTGGTGTGCCGGGCTACCGCCCAGACGAGCACCCTTCTTGGGGGTGGGCATGAGTTTCTCCTACGGATTCAATGCGTCCATCGGACGCACGGGGTCAGATGGACTGGTCGTCCGAAAAGATCGCGGCGGACTCCGAGTCGCCGAAGCTCGGCATGACCGAGTCCTTCAGCGTCATACCAAGGGCCGCCAGGGACTCCTTGATCTCTTCGATCGACTTGGTGCCGAAGTTGCGGATGTCGAGCAGGTCGGCCTCCGAGTGAGCAACCAGCTCGCCGACGGTCAGGATGCCGCGGCGACGCAGCGCGTTGTAGGAACGCGACTGCAGGTTCAGGTTCTCGATCGGGAGAGCCAGATCGGCTGCGAGGGTGGCGTCGGTGGTGGACGGACCCACCTCGATGCCTTCCGCTTCCTCGTTCAGTTCACGCATGAGGCCGAACAGCTCCACCAGCGTCTTGCCGGCCGAGGCCAGGGCATCGCGCGGGGTGATCGCCGGCTTGGTCTCCACGTCGATGACGAGGCGATCAAAGTCGGTGCGCTGCTCAACACGCGTCGCCTCGACCTTGTAGGTCACCTTGACGACGGGCGAGTAGATCGAATCAATCGGAATGCGAGAGATCTCGGCCTGCGGATCCTTGTTCTGAGCGGCCGACACGTAGCCACGGCCACGCTCGACGGTCAGCTCGATCTCCAGCTTGCCCTTCTCGTTGAGGGTGGCAAGGTGCAGATCGGGGTTGTGGATCTCCACGCCGGCGGGAGGCGTGATGTCGCCGGCGAAAACCTCGCCGGGGCCAGCCTTCCGCAGGTACATGACGACAGGCTCGTCGTTCTCGCTGGACAGGACGATCTGCTTGATGTTCAGGATGATCTCAGCGACATCTTCCTTCACACCTTCGATCGTGCGGAACTCGTGGGGGACGCCATCAATACGGATGGACGTCACCGCTGCACCCGGGATCGAGGACAGGAGGGTACGACGCAGGGAGTTACCCAGCGTGTAGCCGAACCCGGGCTCGAGGGGCTCCAGGGTGAAACGGGAGCGCAGGTCGCTGACCTTTTCTTCGGTCAGGATGGGTCGCTCTGCAATGAGCACGTCTATTCCTTTCTGGCCGGTGCCCGCTATATGACACCGGATATGGGAACCTGCTGAAGCAGGCTAAGGGAGTAAGAACCCGAAGGTTCAGACGTGGGGAGGGCAATGCCCTCCCGTCCACAAGTCAGCCGCGGCGGCGCTTCGGCGGGCGGGTGCCGTTGAAGGCCTGAGGCGTGACGTCCTGGATCGAACCGATCTCGAGGCCGGCGGCCTGGAGGGAACGGATCGCGGTCTCACGGCCGGAGCCGGGACCCTTCACGAAAACGTCAACCTTCTTCATGCCGTGCTCCTGGGCGCGACGAGCCGCAGCCTCGGCCGCGAGCTGCGCGGCGAAGGGGGTGGACTTACGCGAACCCTTGAAGCCAACCTGGCCGGAGGACGCCCAGGCGACAACCGCGCCCGTGGGGTCCGTGAGGGAAACGATGGTGTTGTTGAACGTCGACTTGATGTAGGCGTGGCCGTTGGTGACGTTCTTCGAAATCTTGCGACGCGGCTTGCGGGCACCGCCCGAGCGCGAGGTCTTTGCTGCTGCCATTTCTGGTTCAGTTCCTTCTTGTCGCGGAAAGCTACCCCGAGGGGATGCGCTCTCCTAGGCCTTACTTGGCCTTCTTCTTGCCTGCAACGGTGCGCTTGGGGCCCTTGCGGGTACGCGCGTTGGTCTTGGTGCGCTGACCGTGGACCGGCAGGCCACGACGGTGGCGAAGGCCCTGGTACGAACCGATTTCGATCTTGCGACGAATGTCGGCCTGAACCTCACGGCGGAGGTCACCCTCAACCTTGAAGTTTGCCTCAATGTAGTCACGAAGCTTGACGAGTTCCTCTTCCGTCGCGTCCTTCACGCGAGTGTCCGGGCTGACGCCGGTGGCGGCGAGGGTCTCTGCCGCGCGGGTGCGGCCGACTCCGTAGATGTATGTGAGCGCGATCTCGAGCCGCTTCTCGCGGGGGAGGTCGACGCCGGCAATACGTGCCATGGTGATGTTGCTCCAGTTGTTCATCGGAGGTCGTCATCGCTCAGTCCGGGCGAGCAGCCCGGCCTCGGCCTCCGAACCGAGGGTCACCCACGAGTGGGTGCTTAGAGTGATGCTGTGGGGCTTGGTGCCCCGCGGGTCGCAGCGGGTCTCAGCCCTGGCGCTGCTTGTGCCTGGGGTTGTCGCAGATGACCATGACGTTGCCGTGGCGACGAATCACCTTGCACTTGTCACAGATCTTCTTGACACTCGGCTTGACCTTCATGGTTGTTACCTCCACTGCCCGTCGGGCAGTTTGTGTCGGGTCACTTGTAGCGGTAGACGATACGGCCTCGGGAGAGGTCGTAGGGGCTCAGCTCGACGACAACTCGATCCTCGGGCAGGATGCGGATGTAGTGCTGACGCATCTTTCCCGCAATGTGGCCGAGAACCACGTGGCCATTCTTCAGTTCCACACGGAACATCGCGTTAGGCAGGGCCTCAACGACCGTGCCTTCCATCTCAATGACGCCGTCTTTCTTCGCCATATCCTCCGTTTATCCTCTACATGTCTCGGATAGGTTGCGGCGGATGCCGCTAGGCATAGTGCACCGACGAATGCCGGATGCAGATACGCCCAAGGAACTACTCTACGGCATTGACGCCCATCGGCGGTAGTCAGGGTCCCTGTCGGTTCGCTCACGTTTAATGCGTCACATTTCAGCGAAACGCCCCCACAGTCTGTCTTCTATCGACGAGGCCGGGGCTCGCCACGCGCCACCAGAACCACCAGAGGTCCGGCCGCGACCTCGTCGACGAACGACTCGGGCCCGGCACCTGAATGAGGTACCGGGCCCGCAGCCACACGTCGTGTCAGTCGAGCGACACCGGGGTGACACCATAGGGCGCCAGTCCGGCCACTCCCCCGTCGCGCGCCGTCAGAACGGAGACACCGTCCTCGGTGATCGCGATCGAGTGCTCCCAGTGGGCGGCGTCGCGACCGTCGACCGTGCGCACCGTCCACTCGTCGTCGTCCGTCTGCGAGGCAATGTCACCACGCGTCAGCATCGGCTCGACCGCCAGGACCATGCCAGGCTTGAGGCGAGCCTGAATGCCGCGAACGTTGTAGTTGAGGACATCCGGAGGCATGTGCATCTTCGTGCCGATGCCGTGGCCAACGAACTCCTCGATGATGCCTGCTTCCCAGCCGTTGATCAGAGCATTCTCGGCAACAACGGTCTCGACCGCGTTGCCGACCGCGCTAATACGCTTGCCGGTCGCGAGCCCCGCGAGGGCTGCCCACAGGGACTCACGCGTCACGGCGTCGAGCTGACGACGCTCGCGCAGCAGGTTCTCGTCCACTCCGGCGATAGCACCGGTTGCCCTCTCCCCCGCCGCGAAGTCAGCGTCCGACACAAAGGTTTCCCCGACGATGACGCTGAAGGCTGCGTCTCCGTGCCACTGACGGCCGCCGCGCTCCACGTACGCACCGCAGTCGAAAGACACGATGTCTCCGGGAGCCAGCTCATAGTCACCGGGGATGCCGTGAACGATCACATCGTTCACCGAGATGCACACCGTCGCCGGATAGCCGTAGTAGCCCTTGAAGTTGGACGTCGCTCCCCCATCGGCAATGGCCTGGGCGCTGACCTCGTCCAGCTCACGCGTCGTAATGCCGGGGCGAATGGCACCGCGCAGGGCCTCGTGGATGGACGCGACGACCAGACCGGCCTCGCGCATCCATCGAAGCTCCTGCGCGGACTTCAGTTCAATGCGTGGCATCGCTTAGTTCTTCGCCACCGAGTCGAGGATCTCGAAAATGCGAGCCGTAACCTCGTCGATCGTGCCACTGCCATCGACAACCTCCAGGAGGTCCTGGTCGACGTAGTAGGTGGCGACGGGCAGCGTCTGCTGGTGGTAAACCTCCAGGCGGTGACGCATGACGGGCTCGGTGTCATCCGTGCGGTGCTGCTCCTGAGCGCGCTTGAGCATGCGCTCCACGACCTCGTCCTCGTCCACCTGGATCTCCAGGACGACGTCAATGGACTTGCCCAGATCGAGGAGCATGTCGCGCAGGACGTGCGCCTGCTCCACGGAACGCGGGTAGCCGTCGAGGAGGAAACCGTCGGCAGCGTCGGGGGCTGCGAGGCGCGCCTTCACCATGGCGTTCGTGACCGAGTCCGGAACGAACTCGCCGCGGTCCATGTAGGCCTGCGCCTGCTTGCCGATCTCCGTACCTTCCGCCATGTTGGCACGGAAGATGTCGCCCGTCGAAATAGCCGGGATACCGAGGCGCTCAGCGATGCGCGAGGCCTGGGTGCCCTTGCCAGCTCCGGGAGGGCCGAGGAGGATGACGACTGTCATTTCAGGAATCCTTCATAGTGATGCTGCTGCAGCTGCGTGTTGATTTCCTTCACCGTCTGCAGACCAACGCCGATGATGATGAGCAGCGTGGTGCCACCGAAGGGCATCTGCGAGCTCGAGAGCTTCAGCGGAATGATCGCGAGAGACGGCAGGAGGGCGATAATCACCAGGTAGAGGGCGCCCGCCGACGTGATTCGGTTAATCACGTAGCGCAGGTACTCAGCCGTGGGACGACCCGCACGGTAACCGGGGATGAAGCCTCCGTACTTCTTCATGTTGTCCGCAACCTCGTCCGGGTTGAACGTGATAGCGGTGTAGAAGAAGGTGAAGAACAGAGTCATGAGGGCGTAGATCGTCAGGTAGAACGAGCTGCCCTGCGTGAAGTGCGCGGAGATCCACTGAACCCACGCGTCGTTCGGCTTGCCAAACTGCGCCGCCATCGGGGGCAGGGCGAGAATCGACGACGCGAAGATGACGGGAATAACGCCCGACATGTTGATCTTCAGCGGAATATACGTGGTGGTGCCGCCGTACTGGCGACGCCCAATCATGCGCTTGGCGTACTGGACCGGGATGCGGCGCTGGGCCTGCTCAACGTAGACGACAGCGATCGCGACGAGGAGAAGCAGGGCGACGATAGCGGCGACCGAACCCCACTTGCCGGCCTGGCCGATCGACAGGAGCTGCTCGGGCAGACGGGCCGCGATCGACGTGAAGATCAGCAGCGACATGCCGTTACCGATGCCGCGCTCAGTGATAAGCTCGCCGAGCCACATGATGACGCCGGTGCCGGCCATCATGACGATGATCATCATGATGAACGTCAGAACAGAGCGATCCTTAATGATGTCCTGGTTGCACGACTGGAACAGCTGACCGCTACGCGCGAGTGAGATCGTCGTGGTCGCCTGGAGGATACCCAGGAAGATCGTGAGGTAACGCGTGTACTGCGTCAGCTTGGCCTGGCCCGTCTGGCCTTCCTTGTGAAGGTCGTCGAAGCGAGGAATGACCACCCTCAACAGCTGAATGATGATCGACGCGGTGATGTACGGCATGATGCCGAGCGCGAAGATCGAGAGCTGCAGGAGCGCTCCACCCGAGAACAGGTTGACGAGGTCGAGCAGCGACGCCTGCGACTCCTGCGCCATACAGCGCTGGACGGCCTGAGAGTCCACACCGGGCGTCGGAATGAACGAACCCAGCCGGAACGCGGCCATGATGAACAGGGTAAACAGCAGCTTCCGACGCAAGTCGGGGGTACGGAACGCCTGGGCGAATGCACCGAGCAAGGCTTCCTCCTACGGGTGATGGGCATGCGGGGCAAAGCCCCTAGACTGATCCAGCTTACCCGACACGGGTAGTGGTTGGCGATATCCAATCATTAAAAAAGCGCATTGCCGCGTATTTAACGAGACGCGACGCGCAAAAGCCCCATGTGCTGGGGCAAGTCGGTTTCGCGGGTGAAAAACACTTTGACAGCTCTTCACCCGCGAAAACACAGACACGTAACGGGGGTGGTCCCTCGCGGGACCACCCCCGTTCAGCGTCAGCGAGCCGAGATGGACCCGCCGGCAGCCGTGATCTTCGCCTCGGCAGAGGACGACCAGGAGTCGACCTCAACCTCGAGCTTGACGCTCAGTTCGCCGGTACCGAGCACCTTGACGGGCGCGGAGTCGCGAACGGCGTGCTTGGCGATGAGATCCTCGACCGTGACCTTGCCGCCCTCGGGGAAGAGCTCCCCGAGCTTGCCAACGTTCACGACCTGGTACTCAACGCGGAAGGGGTTCTTGAAGCCGCGAAGCTTCGGCAGACGCATGTGAATCGGCATCTGGCCACCCTCGAAGCCGGCAGCAACCTGGTAACGGGCCTTGGTGCCCTTGGTGCCACGGCCAGCGGTCTTACCCTTCGAACCTTCACCGCGACCCACGCGGGTCTTCGCGGTCTTGGCTCCCGGGGCAGGACGCAGGTGGTGCAGCTTAACGATCTGCGTCTTGTTCGTGGAGTCCGCCATTGTCAGTCGACCTCCTCAGCGGTCACCAGGTGACGCACGGTGCGAACGGCGCCCAGAACGGCATCCGTCTGCTCACGCACGACACTCTGGCCGATCTTGCGCAGCCCGAGGGTGCGCAGCGTGTCCTTCATGTTCTGCTTCGCGTGAGCAGAGGACTTGATCTGCGTGATCTTGATGTTCTTCGCCATCACTTAGCCTCCCCTGCAGCGGCCTTGTCGGCCTCGGCGGCCTCGGCAGCCGCGCGCTTCTCAGCCTCGCCCTCTGCGCGAGCGCGCAGCATGGACGCGGGAGCAACGCGCTCGAGGGGCAGGCCGCGACGTGCGGCGACAGCCTCGGGCTGCTCGAGCTGCTTGAGTGCGTCAACCGTCGCGTGGACGATGTTGATCGCGTTGGACGAGCCCAGCGACTTGGTGAGCACGTCGTGGACGCCTGCGGCCTCCAGGACGGCGCGCACCGGGCCGCCGGCGATAACGCCGGTACCGGGGGCAGCCGGACGCAGGAGGACGACACCGGCGGTGTCGCGGCCCTGCACCACGTGCGTAATCGTGCGGCGGATCATCGGGACGCGGAAGAAGTTCTTCTTCGCCTCCTCGACGCCCTTGGAAATGGCCTGAGGAACTTCCTTGGCCTTTCCGTAGCCGACGCCCACCGTGCCTTCGCCGTCACCCACGACAACCAGGGCGGTGAAGGAGAAACGACGTCCACCCTTCACAACCTTGGAGACGCGGTTAATCGTCACGACGCGCTCGATGTACTCGTTCTTGTTTTCGTTGTTCCGGCGGTTATCGCGATCGTTGCCGCGGCCGGAGCGGCGCTCACGGCGATCGTTGTTCTCGCCCGCGCCCGAACCGTTCCTGTCTCGCTGCTGTGCAGCCATCAGATGATCTCTCTTTCTTTCGGCTCGTTCACAGCTCGAGTCCGCCCTCACGGGCGGCCTCGGCAACGGCCGCAACGCGACCTGCGTACTTGTTACCACCGCGGTCGAAGACGACAGCGGAGATACCGGCAGCCTTCGCACGCTCGGCGATCAGTGCGCCGACCTTGCGAGCCTTGTCGGTCTTCGTGCCCTCGGAACCAGCGAGCTCGGTCTCGATGTCGGAGGCCGACACCAGGGTGTGACCAACCGTATCGTCGATGACCTGAGCCACCATGTGGCGGTTCGAACGGGTGACGACCAGACGGGGACGCTCGGGCGTGCCGTTGATCTTCTTGCGGAGGCGGAGGTGACGGCGCTTGCGCGCGACGAACTTGCCCTTGCCCTTGATCGAGTAAGCCATCACTTACCAGCCTTTCCGACCTTGCGACGGATGGTCTCGCCCACGTAGTGGATGCCCTTGCCCTTGTAGGGCTCCGGCTTCTTCAGCTTGCGGATGCGAGCAGCGGTCTCACCGACGAGCTGCTTGTCGATTCCGGACACCGTGAACAGCGTCTGGGACTTCGGCGCAATCGTGAACTCGATGCCCTCGGGCGGGGTGATGGTGATCGTGTGGGAGAAGCCCAGGGAGAACTCGAGGTCCTTGCCCTTGGCGACCACGCGGTAACCGGTACCCGTGATTTCGAGATCCTTCTTGTAGCCCTCGGTCACGCCGACGATCATGTTGGCGATCAGGGTGCGCGACAGTCCGTGGAGCGAACGCGAGGTGCGCTCGTCGTTCGGACGCTCGACGATAACCTGGCCGTCTTCGATCTTGGCGGTGATCGGCTCGGCAACGACGTGGGAGAGGGTGCCCTTGGGGCCCTTCACCGACACGTTCTGGCCGTCGATCGTGACGTCAACACCGGCGGGGATTGCGATGGGGTTCTTACCAATTCGCGACATTGTTCAGCCTCCTCATCACCAGATGTAGGCGAGGACTTCCCCACCCACACCCTTCTCGGCTGCCTGACGGTCGGTGAGCAGGCCGGAGGACGTGGACAGGATCGCCACGCCGAGGCCGCCGCGGACCTTGGGCAGGTTGGTGGACTTGGCGTACACGCGCAGACCAGGCTTGGACACGCGCTTGAGCCCCTGGATCGCGGCCTCGCGGTGCGAGCCGTACTTCAGGTTGATCGTCAGGGTCTTGCCCACGCGGGCATCCTCGACGGAGGTCGAGGCAATGTAGCCTTCCTCGACCAGGATGTTCGCAATCGCGTTCTTGAGCTTCGAGTACGGCATGGAGACCGCATCGTGGTGCGCACGAGTCGCGTTGCGCAGACGCGTCAGCATATCTGCAATCGGGTCTGTCATTGTCATGGGGGTTTATTCCCCTTCCTCGTCGCGGTTTCTCCGGTTACCCGGGACCTGCGACGTTCGTTTTACCAGCTGCTCTTGGTGACACCGGGGAGTTCGCCACGGTGGGCGAGCTCGCGCAGGCACACGCGGCACAGTCCGAACTTGCGGTACACCGAGTGCGGACGACCGCAACGGTTGCACCGGGTGTAGGCACGCACGCCGAACTTCGGCTTGCGGGCAGCCTTGACCTTCAGGGATGTCTTGGCCATGGGTCAGTCCTCCTTGAACGGGAAGCCGAGGTGACGGAGAAGGGCGCGACCCTCTTCGTCGGTGGTGGCCGAGGTGACAACCGTGATGTCCATGCCGCGCACTCGGTCGATCGAGTCCTGATCGATCTCGTGGAACATCGACTGTTCCGTGAGACCGAAGGTGTAGTTGCCGTGACCGTCGAACTGCTTAGAGGACAGTCCGCGGAAGTCACGGATACGGGGAAGCGCCGTCGAGAGGAGGCGATCCAGGAACTCCCACATGCGGTCACCGCGAAGCGTGACGTGCGCACCGATCGCCTGGCCCTCACGCAGCTTGAACTGCGCGATGGACTTCTTGGCGCGGGTGGTCACGGGCTTCTGGCCAGTGATCGCGGTGAGGTCGCGGAGCGCGCCCTCGAGTGCCTTCGAGTCGCGAGCGGCCTCGCCGACACCCATGTTGACAACGATCTTCGTCAGTCCGCCGACCTGCATGACGTTCTCGTGCTTGAACTCAGCACGGAGCGCCTCGCGGATCTCGGAGACGTACTTTTCCTTCAGACGCGGGGCCATGCTCAGATCTCCTTGCCCTGCTCAACGCCGCGCTTCGCGCCACCACGAGCCACGCGGACTCGGACGGTGCGGGTGCGGCCGCCGCGCTCGACGGTGTCCTCGCGGAAACCGGCGCGAACGCGCTTCTTGGTCTCGGGGTCGACCAGTGCGACCTTGGACAGCGAGATGGGGGCCTCGATGGTCTCGATGCCGCCGGCGCTGCCCTGCTGGCCCTGGCGCACGTGGCGCGTCTTCAGGTTGATGCCCTCGACGAGGACCTTGCCCTCAGCCGGGAACACCTGGATGACGCGGCCCTGCTTGCCCTTGTCGCCGGGGGTCAGGGGCTCGAGGCCCTCTTCCGCACGGCGGGCGTTGCGCTCAGCCAGCGCCTTCTCGTCGGACGTGCGTCCGCGAACGACCTCGACGAGGTCATTCTTACGAATCTTGGCTGCCATGGATCAGATCACCTCCGGAGCGAGGGAGACGA
This sequence comes from Schaalia odontolytica, assembly GCF_005696695.1. Classification (NCBI taxonomy): domain Bacteria; kingdom Bacillati; phylum Actinomycetota; class Actinomycetes; order Actinomycetales; family Actinomycetaceae; genus Schaalia; species Schaalia odontolytica. Next base: position 1,951,394 of record NZ_CP040006.1, read on the forward strand.
TGCGCATGAACTTCTTGTCACGCAGCTCGCGGCCCACGGGGCCGAAGATACGCGTGCCACGCGGCTCGCCATTGTTGTTGATGATGACGGCCGCATTCTCGTCGAAACGAATGTAGGAACCGTCGGGGCGGCGGGTTTCCTTACGCGTGCGAACGATCACTGCCTTGACGACTTCGCCCTTCTTGACGTTGCCGCCGGGAATGGCGTCCTTCACGGTGGCGACAATCGTGTCGCCGATACCCGCGTAGCGCCGACCCGAGCCACCGAGAACACGGATGGTCAGGATCTCCTTGGCCCCTGTGTTGTCGGCGACCTTCAGTCGCGACTCCTGCTGAATCATTTTCTATTGACTCCTGTCGTCGTGCCGGTTCTCTTCCGGATTCTACCGGTCGAGCCTTGCCGAACGGATTTCGGTCTGTGAGCGAAGGTCACTTCGCCTTTTCGAGGATCTCCACAACGCGCCAGCGCTTGGTGGCCGACAGCGGGCGGGTCTCCATGATGAGGACGAGATCGCCGACGCCGCACTCGTTGTGCTCGTCGTGAACCTTGACCTTCTTGTTCTTGCGCATGACCTTGCCGTAGAGGGCGTGCTTGACGCGGTCCTCGATCTGGACGACAACGGTCTTGTCCATCTTGTCGCTGACGACGTAGCCGCGACGGACCTTACGCTCGTTACGAGCGGTGGTTTCTGCCATCAGGCTCACTCCTCAGTGCTCGGGGCGGTGCGGTAGCCAAGCTCCCGCTCACGCGCGATGGTGTAGATCCGGGCAATGTCGCGGCGCACGGTCTTCATGCGACCGTGATCCTCGAGGTTGCCAACGGCCTGCGCAAAACGCAGGTTGAACAGCTCAGCCTTAGCCTTCTCCAGCTCCTTGGACAGCTGGGAGTTGTCCATTGCGTCGAGCTGCTCGGTGGTCAGACCCTTATCTGCCATCAGATGTCACCACCCTCTCGGACCACGAAACGGGTCTTGATAGGAAGCTTGTGCTGGGCACGGCTGAGGGCCTCGCGAGCGAGCTCCTCCGGGACGCCTGCCAGCTCGAACATGACACGTCCGGGCTTGACGGGGGCAACCCACCATTCCGGAGCACCCTTACCGGAACCCATTCGGGTTTCGGCGGGCTTCTTCGTCAGGGGACGGTCCGGGAAGATGTTGATCCAGACCTTACCGCCACGCTTGATGTGACGCGTCACGGCGATACGTGCCGCCTCAATCTGACGGTTGGTGATGTACGCAGGCTCGAGAGCCTGGATGCCGTAGTCGCCGAACGCGAGTTCGGTGCCACCGGAGGCAAAGCCAGTGCGGTGAGGACGGTGCTGCTTGCGGTACTTAGTCCGACGGGGAATGAGCATTGGGCTCAGGCCTCCGATCCGGTCGTGGGCGCAGTGGCCTCGGAGGCCGAAGCCTCACGGGGAGCCTGCTGCGCAGCGGTCTCCTGGTTGGGGCGTCCACCGCGGCGGGGGCCACGGCGGCCATCGCGACGGCCGCCACGCTGGGCCTGCTCGGCCTGCTGGCGAGCGAACTCGCGCTCGGTGATGTCGCCCTTGTAGATCCACACCTTGACGCCGATGCGACCGAAGGTCGTACGGGCCTCGTGGAATCCGTAGTCGATGTTCGCGCGGAGGGTGTGCAGCGGCACGCGGCCCTCGCGGTAGAACTCGGAGCGGGACATTTCAGCGCCACCCAGGCGGCCGGACACCTGGACACGAATGCCCTTGGCGCCAGCGCGCTGCGCGGACTGGATGCCCTTACGCATCGCACGACGGAAGGACACGCGAGCAGCGAGCTGCTCGGCGATGCCCTGCGCAACGAGCTGCGCTTCGAGGTCGGGGTTCTTGACCTCAAGGATGTTCAGCTGAACCTGCTTGCCCGTCAGCTTCTCGAGCTGGACGCGCAGGCGGTCGGCCTCTGCACCACGGCGACCGATGACGATGCCCGGGCGAGCGGTATGCAGGTCGACGCGAACGCGGTCACGCGTGCGCTCGATGCTCACCTCGGCGATGCCGGCGCGCTCGAGGTTGTCGGTCAGGAACTTGCGGATCGCGACGTCTTCAGCCACGTAATCCGCGTAGCGCTGTCCCTTGGTGGTGGAGTCGGAGAACCAGCGAGACCGGTGGTCAGTGGTGATTCCCAGACGGAACCCGCGGGGGTTGACCTTCTGACCCATATCAGCGGTCTCCCTTCTTCTTGTCTTCCTTGGTACCCACCACGATGGTGATGTGGGAGGTGCGCTTCAGGATACGACCGGCGCGCCCCTGAGCACGGGGACGAATGCGCTTCATGGTCGGACCCTCGTCCACGTATGCCTCCAGGACGAGCAGGTCGGCCTCGTTGAAGGTCTCTCCGGCGTTCTCAGCCTTGACCTTCGAGTTGGCGACGGCGCTCAGGAGCACCTTGCGGACATCGGTGGCGACGGCCTGCGGGGCGAACCGCAGAATGTCGGCGGCCTCCAGAACACGCTTGCCGCGAACCTCGTTCACAACACGGCGGGACTTCTGGGGCGTGACGCGGATGAATCGCGCCTGCGCCTTGGCTTCCATGTATCTGCCTCTTCTTCCGTGGGGCCGGCTCAGCGCCGACGTCCCTTACGATCGTCCTTGTCGTGGCTGCGGAAAGTACGCGTGGGAGCGAACTCGCCGAGCTTGTGGCCCACCATCGACTCGGTGACGAAAACGGGCACATGCTTACGGCCGTCGTGGACGGCAATGGTCAGACCCAGGAAGTCCGGGGTGATGACCGAGCGACGCGACCAGGTCTTGATGACGTTCTTAGAGCCGGATTCGTTCGCGGCGTCGACCTTCTTGAGCAGGTGGTCGTCGACGAACGGGCCCTTCTTCAAACTACGCGGCATTTCAATCGACTCCTACTCAGCGGTTCTTGCCGGTCTTGCGACGGCGGACGATCATGCGATCGGACGCCTTCTTCGGACGACGCGTACGGCCCTCGGGCTTGCCCCAAGGCGACACGGGGTGACGACCACCGGACGTGCGGCCTTCACCACCGCCGTGCGGGTGATCAACCGGGTTCATAACGACACCACGGACGTGCGGGCGCTTGCCCTTCCAGCGCATACGGCCGGCCTTGCCCCAGTTGATGTTCGACTGCTCGGCATTGCCGACCTCGCCGATGGTGGCGCGGCAGGTGGCCTCGACGTTGCGGATCTCGCCGGAGGGCATACGCAGCTGGGCGAAGCGGCCTTCCTTAGCGACGAGCTGCACGGAGGTGCCAGCGGAGCGGGCGATCTTGGCGCCGCCACCCGGGTAGAGCTCAACGGCGTGCACAACAGTACCCAGGGGGATGTTGCGCAGCTGCAGCGAGTTGCCGGGCTTGATGTCAGCGCCAACGCCGGCCTCGATCTGATCGCCCTGCTTGAGGCCGGTCGGAGCGAGGATGTAGCGCTTCTCGCCATCCGCGTAGTGCAGGAGGGCGATGCGAGCGGTGCGGTTGGGGTCGTACTCGATGTGAGCGACCGTTGCCGGGACGCCGTCCTTGTCGTGACGACGGAAGTCGATCACGCGGTACTGACGCTTGTGGCCGCCGCCGCGGTGGCGGGAGGTCACGCGGCCGTTGTTGTTACGGCCACCGGTCTTGTGCAGCGGGCGCAGCAGCGACTTCTCGGGGGTGTCGCGGGTGATCTCGACGAAGTCAGAGACGGACGAGAAGCGACGGCCCGGAGTCGTGGGCTTGTACTTGCGAATTCCCATTGTTCAAATGTCCCTTCGGTCCTCAGGCCTGATCGCCGAAGATGTCGATGGTGCCCTCACGCACGGTGACGATGGCACGCTTGACGTCCTTGCGCTTACCGATCCCGTTGCGGGTGCGGTAGGTCTTGCCCTTGCGGTTCTGGGTGGCGATGGAACCGATCTTGACGCCGAAGATACGCTCGAGGGCAATCTTGATCTCGGTCTTGTTCGCGCGGGGGTCAACCTCGAAGGTGTACTTGCCCAGGTCCATGAGGGCGAGCGACTTCTCGGTGGTGACCGGCTTCAGGATGATGTCGCGGGGGTTCTTACCCGCTTCGATCGTGCTCACTTGGTCTCCTCCTTGGTGCCGAGGAAGGACTCAAGGGCGGCCTGCGTGAAGACGATGTCATCGGCGTCCAGGACGTCGTACGTGTTCAGCTGGTCGGCCCACAGGACGTGAACCTCGGGAACGTTGCGCAGGGACAGCGCGGTCAGTTCGTTGCCACGCTCGAGGACGACGAGAGCCTGACGGTCCTCGACGATCGCGCGCAGAGCGGCGAGAGCAGCCTTGGTCGAGGGCTTGTCGCCTTCGAACAGGGCGGTGACAACGTGGATGCGGTCGGCGCGCGCACGGTCGGAGAGAGCGGAACGCAGAGCGCCCTGCTTCATCTTCTTGGGGGTGCGCTGGTCGTAGTCACGCGGCTGAGGGCCGTGGACGATGCCACCGCCGGTGAAGTGAGGCGCACGGATGGAGCCCTGACGGGCGTTACCGGTGCCCTTCTGACGGAACGGCTTCTTGCCGCCGCCAGCGACCTCACCACGGGTCTTCGTCGCGTGCGTGCCCTGACGAGCGGCCGCAAGCTGAGCGACGACAACCTGGTGCATCAGCGGAATGTTGGTGGGAACGTCAAAGATCGAACCCGGGAGAACGACGGAGCCCGCCTTCTTGCCCTTGAGGTCGATGACGTCAACGTTACGATCGTCAGCCATGATCACGCACCCTTCACGGAGGAGCGAACCAGGACCACGCCGTTCTTCGGACCCGGGATGGCGCCGCTGATGAGCAGCAGGCCCTTCTCGGCGTCCACGGCCTGGATCGTCAGGTTCTGGACAGTACGACGGTTGCCACCCATGCGGCCGGCCATACGCAGGCCCTTGAAGATGCGACCGGGAGTTGCGCAGGCGCCGATCGAGCCGGGCTTGCGGTGGTTGCGGTGCGCACCGTGGGAGGCGGAAACGCCAGCGAAGCCGTGACGCTTCATAACGCCGGCAAAACCCTTGCCCTTGGTGGTGCCGGAGACGTCGACGCCTTCGCCAGCCTCGAAGGTGGTGGCGTCGAGTTCCTGGCCGAGCTCGTAAGAGTCATGCTCGGACGTGCGGACCTCAACGAGGTGGCGACGGGGGGCAACCCCGGCCTTCTCGAAGTGGCCCTGGAGGGGCTTGGTGACCTTACGGGAGTCGATCTCACCGAAGCCAAGCTGAATAGCGGAGTAGCCGTCGACCTCTTCGGTACGAACCTGGGTCACGACGTTGGTGCCGACCTGCACGACAGTCAGGGGCACGAGGTGGCCGTCGGCATCCCACACCTGGGTCATGCCGAGCTTGCGGCCGAGCAGCGCCTTGATGGGCGCGCCAGCGTGCTGCTTCTTGTTAGTCATTGCAGATGTCCTCAGAGCTTGATCTCGATGTTGACGTCCGCAGGCAGGTCGAGGCGCATGAGCGAGTCGACGGCCTTGGGGGTCGGATCGATGATGTCGATGAGCCGCTTGTGCGTGCGCATTTCAAAGTGCTCGCGGCTGTCCTTGTACTTGTGGGGCGACCGAATAACGACGAAAACGTTCTTCTCGGTCGGCAGCGGCACCGGGCCCACGACCGTGGCGCCAGCACGCTGTACGGTGTCCACGATCTTGCGCGCGGAGCTGTCGATGACCTCGTGGTCATACGACTTGAGCCGGATGCGGATCTTCTGTCCCGCCATGCCGTCTTACCTCTTCTCGTACAGATTCGCCGCCGGTCCCCGCACTCGGGCGTGTCGCAGCCGTTGTGCGCGCGATTGCTCGCGCTGGACCGACGTCTTGTCCAAAGATCTTGGGCATATTGCCCGATCCATACGTGATGGCACGCATGGACCACCCCAGATACGCTGAGGCAACCGTGCCATTCTGTCAGAGTTCCACCCGCGAGCACAAACCCGAAAGGGGGTTCTCGCATGTGAAACCACCGACAGATTGGCGTGGATAGCGGCCCAAGCTGCGCATAACAGCCCAGACCGTCACCAAGAAACTACCGTACCCCGCACTCGGGCGTGTCGCAACCGGGGATCGGTCACATTCTCATCAACGAGGCATGGGGAAGCCACGCGAATACGCCACGTAGCACCAAAGGACAGTATGCCCATATGCCTCTTGAGCCGCCTATGTCACAGAAGACGCAGCGTAGAGCATTCACGTTCACACAGCGACTCCACGAGCAGAACCATTCACTCACGAGCCGAATAGCGAAAGGCCCCGCCTCTGAAAAGAGGCGGGGCCTTCAATGCCGCTGGATCAGCAGCGAATCAGATCTGAGAAAGTCTCAGAGGTTGATTCACTTGATGATCTTGGTGACACGACCGGAACCAACGGTGCGGCCACCCTCACGGATGGCGAAGCCGAGGCCGGGCTCCATAGCGATCGGCTGGATCAGCTGGACGGAGATCTCGGTGGTGTCGCCAGGCATGACCATGTCGGTGCCCTCGGGGAGGGTGATGACGCCGGTCACGTCCGTGGTACGGAAGTAGAACTGCGGACGGTAGTTCGAGAAGAACGGGTTGTGACGGCCGCCCTCTTCCTTCTTGAGGATGTAGACCTGGCCCTCGAAGTCGGTGTGAGGCGTGATGGAGCCGGGAACGGCCACAACCTGGCCACGCTCGACCTCGTCGCGCTTGGTGCCACGGAGCAGCAGACCACAGTTCTCGCCGGCCCAGGCCTCGTCCATCGACTTGTGGAACATCTCGATGCCGGTAACCGTGGTCTTCTGGGGCTCACGGATACCGAGGATCTCGACCTCGGAGTTGATGGGCAGCTTGCCACGCTCAACACGACCGGTGACGACGGTGCCACGACCGGTGATCGTGAAGACGTCCTCGATCGGCATGAGGAAGGGCTTGTCCATGTCGCGCTCGGGGTGGGGATGTAGGAATCCACAGCCTCCATGAGCTCCTCGACCTTAGCAACCCACTCCGGGTCGCCCTCGAGGGCCTTCAGAGCGGACACCTGGATGATCGGGGCGTCGCGGTCGAAGTCCTGGGACTCGAGCAGGTCGCGGCACTCTTCCTCAACCAGCTCCAGCATCTCCTCGTCGTCGACCATGTCGGCCTTGTTGAGGGCGATGAGGATGGTGGGGACGCCGACCTGACGGGCGAGCAGAACGTGCTCGCGGGTCTGGGCCATGGGGCCGTCGGTGGCGGCGACCACGAGGATCGCGCCGTCCATCTGGGCCGCGCCGGTGATCATGTTCTTGACGTAGTCGGCGTGGCCGGGGGCGTCAACGTGCGCGTAGTGACGCGCCTCGGTCTGGTACTCGACGTGGGAGACGTTGATCGTGATACCACGATCGCGCTCCTCGGGAGCGTTGTCGACCTGATCGAAGGGGGTGAACTCGTTCAGATCCGGGTACTTATCGTGCAGCACCTTGGTGATAGCTGCCGTCAGCGTCGTCTTGCCGTGGTCAACGTGACCAATCGTGCCGATGTTGACGTGCGGCTTGGTGCGCTCAAACTTGGCCTTCGCCACTTGTGTCCTCCTGGACTCGGGTAGATATTCTCAGCCTACGGCTAGGTGCCACTTTAACACCCCTGGGGCTTGAGACCTACTGGGTTTACTTGTGTGTGAGGCGGCTCGCAGGGCAGGTCACCCTGCCCCACGAGCCCCCGGTGGGACTCAGTTGCCCCGAGACTTGCCGACGATCTCGTCCGCGACGGCGCGCGGAACCTCGGCGTAGCTGTCGAACTCCATGGAGTAGACAGCGCGGCCCTGCGTCTTGGAGCGCAGGTCGCCAACGTATCCGAACATCTCGGACAGCGGGACCTGAGCCTTGACGACGCGCACGCCGTGCTGCTCGTCCATCGACGAGATCTGGCCACGGCGAGAGTTGAGGTCGCCGATGACATCGCCCATGTACTCCTCGGGAGTACGAACCTCAACGGCCATGATCGGCTCGAGGAGGACGGGGTTAGCCTTCTTAGCAGCTTCCTTCAGCGCCATCGAGCCAGCAACCTTGAACGCCATTTCGGAGGAGTCAACCTCGTGGTAGGCGCCGTCGAGCAGCGTGGCCTTGATGTCGACCATCGGGTAGCCGGCGAGAACGCCGGACTGCATGGCGTCCTTGATGCCCGCGTCGACCGACGGGATGTACTCGCGAGGAACGCGGCCACCGGTGACCTTGTCCTCGAACATGTACTCTTCCTCGGAGTCGGCCGGGAGGGGCTCCAGGGCGATGATGACACGCGCGAACTGACCGGAACCACCGGTCTGCTTCTTGTGCGTGTATTCGTACTTTTCGACCGTCTTGCGGATGGTCTCGCGGTAGGCAACCATCGGGTTACCCACGTTGGCCTCGACCTTGAACTCGCGACGCATACGGTCGACGATGATGTCGAGGTGGAGCTCACCCATACCACCGATGATGGTCTGGCCGGTCTCAGCGTCGAGCTCGACGGTGAACGTCGGGTCCTCTTCCGCCAGCTTCTGGATGGCGACGCCCATCTTCTCCTGGTCGGCCTTCGACTTGGGCTCGACGGCGACCTGGATAACGGGGGCGGGGAACGTCATCGACTCGAGGACGATCGGCTTGTCCATCGCGGACAGGGTGTCGCCGGTTGTGGTGTCCTTGAGGCCGATCACCGCGTAGATGTGGCCAGCGTGCGCCACGTCGACGGGGTTCTCCTTGTTCGAGTGCATCTGGAAGATCTTACCGATGCGCTCCTTCTTGCCCTTGGTCGAGTTGAGGACCTGGGCGCCGGACTCGACCTTACCGGAGTACACGCGGATGAAGGTGAGCTTGCCGTAGAAGGGGTGAGCGGCGATCTTGAACGCCAGAGCCGAGAAGGGCTCGTTCTCGTCGGGCTTACGAACCTCGGTCTCTTCCTCGGTCTCAGAGCCGGGGAGGAAGCCGCGAACGTCGCCGATATCGAGCGGGGAGGGCAGGAAGTCCACGACGGCGTCGAGGACGGGCTGCACGCCCATGTTGCGCAGAGCGGTACCGCAGTACACGGGGAACGCGCGCGAGGAGATGGTCAGGAGGCGGATGCCTTCCTTGATCTGCTCAAGCGTCAGCTCGCCGTTCTCCAGGTAGGCCTCAGTCAGCTCATCAGAGCCCTCGGCGGCGGCCTCAACGAGTGCCTCACGGTACTCTTCAGCCTTTTCCTGGTACTCGGCGGGGATCGGGCCGCGCTCGACGACGGAGCCGAGCGTGTCGTTGCCCTTGTCGTCCTTGGCCGGGTAGGTCAGGGCCTCCATGGTCAGCAGGTCGATGTTGCCGACGAAGTCGTTCTCGGCGCCCATCGGGAGCTGCATGACGATCGGGGTCGCGTGCAGGCGGTCGCGGATGGTACCAACCGAGAAGTAGAAGTCGGCGCCCATCTTGTCCATCTTGTTGATGAAGCAGATACGGGGGACGTCGTACTTGTCGGCCTGACGCCACACGGTCTCGGACTGGGGCTCAACGCCCTCCTTGCCGTCGAACACGGCGACAGCGCCGTCGAGGACGCGCAGCGAGCGCTCAACCTCAACGGTGAAGTCAACGTGACCGGGGGTGTCAATGATGTTGATCTGGTTACCGTTCCAGAAAGAGGTAACGGCGGCGGACGTAATCGTGATGCCGCGTTCCTTTTCCTGTTCCATCCAGTCGGTCGTCGAGGCGCCATCGTGCGTCTCGCCGATCTTGTAGTTGATGCCCGTGTAGAACAGGATGCGTTCCGTCACGGTCGTCTTGCCGGCATCGATGTGAGCCATGATGCCAATGTTGCGGACCTTGTTGAGATCCGTCAGCACCTCTAGTGCCACGAGTGTGGTTCCTTCGTTCGAAGTAATGGGTGTTCTTGCTGCGTGAGACGAGGCCCGGTTGCCCAGGCCTCGTCTTTAAATCACCAGCGGTAGTGCGCGAAGGCGCGGTTGGACTCAGCCATCTTGTGCATGTCCTCACGGCGCTTCACAGCGGCACCGAGGCCGTTGGAGGCGTCGAGGATCTCGTTGGCGAGACGCTCGGTCATGGTCTTCTCGCGACGCTGACGCGAGAAGTCAACCAGCCAGCGCAGGGCCAGCGTCGTGGCGCGCGCGGGGCGAACCTCGACGGGGACCTGGTAGGTCGCACCGCCGACGCGGCGGGAGCGGACCTCGAGGGCCGGACGAATGTTCTCGAGAGCGCGCTTGAGCACGGAGACGGGCTCCTGCTCGGTGCGCTCGCGAACGGTTTCAAGTGCGCCGTAGACGATGCGCTCGGCGACGGTCTTCTTGCCGTCGAGGAGAACGCGGTTGACCAGCTGGGTCACGACCTTGGAGCCGTAAACCGGGTCATCGACGAGGGGGCGACGGGGAGCGGGGCCCTTACGAGGCATTACTTCTTCTCCTTCTTCGCGCCGTAACGGGAACGAGCCTGCTGACGGCCGCGGACACCCTGGGTGTCGAGCGAGCCGCGGACGATGCGGTAACGCACGCCGGGCAGGTCCTTCACACGACCACCGCGCACGAGCACGATCGAGTGCTCCTGCAGGTTGTGGCCCTCACCGGGGATGTAGGCGGTGACTTCGATGCCGGACGAAAGGCGCACACGAGCGACCTTTCGCAGAGCCGAGTTCGGCTTCCTCGGCGTAGTGGTGTACACACGGGTGCACACGCCGCGACGCTGGGGGGAGCCCTTCAGCGCGGGGGTCTTCACCTTCGCGCGCTTCGAGACACGTCCCTTGCGGACGAGCTGCTGAATGGTAGGCACTGGGTCTCCAGTTTCTTTCCGTCGGCGGCCTCCCCTCGCTTTAAGGGGCGGCCCTGATTGTCAGTCTTCCGCGACTGCTGTCACCCCCGTGTGGGCACACGTGTCCGCCTGGGGGCCGGCGCGCCATGATAACCACGTGGGTCAGAGAATGACGCCCGGAGCTCCGACGGACGGAGCCCGCTCCCGGTTTCCCGGGCACAGAGGTTCCACAGAAGCGGGAACCACCCTCAAGGATAGTGGGAAACGTCGCCGTTCGTCAAAGGGGGTGCATTGTGGTTCCCCCCTCATCGACGAGGCCGGGGCTCGGGAGCGCTCAGATCGTTTCCTTCGCGCTCCCCCGTTTGCATGGTGACGGGCACGCAACTTGTCGCCTCGGGCGTTCCTGCTGTTAGGTCGGTGGCACGCGGAGGGGCCCGCAGGCACTTGCCTGCGGGCCCCTCCCCCACGAGTGATCGTTACCCAATGTCACCCGAGGGCTGTGCTCCATCCGTTTGTTCCCGGATCGGTCACTCTTCCGCCGTCTGCGCCCCGGCCTCGTCGATCGAAGCGTTGGGCTCGACGGTGATCACGGCCTGCGCCTTGCGGCTGCGGTAGCGACGGATCGCCACCACCTCAAGGCCCAGCAGCGACAGGATGATGATTCCCGCAACCACCCACGTGATGTACTCCCACGCGTTGCGCGTGACCTCGGGCTGGCCGTTCTCGTACATCCACGAGTTGGCAACCGTGTAGAGGATGTTGTGCGACGCACCGCGCATCGCGGTCACGCCCGCGGCATCCTGCACGTTGACCGTGGCGATCGGCATGTCGATCGTGGCCAGCATGATGTCGCCGCCGTTACGGGTGATCTGGTCCGCGTTCTGGTAGCCCATGCCCGCGAAGTAGTCGGTGAGGACCATGCCGCGGAAGCCCCACTCGTCGCGCAGGACATTCTTCAGCAGCGCCGAGTTGGCACCCGCGTACTCGGGGCCGATGTAGTTGAACGCGCTCATGATCGCGTGTGCGCCGCCATCCTTGACGCCGATCTCGAAGGAACGCAGGTAGATTTCGCGCATTGCCTGCTCGTTTGTCCAGGTCGCCAGCATGTGCGTGCGGTTGGTTTCCTGATCGTTGAGAGCAAAGTGCTTGAGGAAGGCGTACACACCCTTGGCCTGGGCGCCCTTGATCTCCTCGGCGACCTGCGAGCCGGCCAGGACCGGATCCTCCGAGAAGTACTCGAAGTTACGGCCCGCGTAAGCGTAGCGGTGCGTGTTCGTGGCCGGCGCGTACCAGCCCGAGACCTGCATGTCGTGCGCCATCGTGCCGATCGCATCACCGAAGGAACGCGCGAGCTCCTTGTTAAAGGTCGCCGCCACAGACACCGCGGAGGGCAGGCCGATCGAGCCGACGCCCGTGAAGTTGTTGTTCAGCGAGGCGGGGCCGTCCACGTCGGAGACGCGCAGCTTGCCGATCGAGGAGATCGCCGGGGAACCGTAGCCGCCCTTGGAGATGAGGGTGTTCATTTCCTTGACGGTGAGCTGGTCGAGGAGCTGATCCCACTTCGGGTCGTCGTAATCGAGGCCCGCGAGGTCACCCAGGACGAGGCCATTCTTCGCGCCCGTGGTGGGCATCGTCGCACTACTGTCGGCGTCGGCGGCTGCCGCATCATAGTTCGACGTCGCAAGGAACTTCGCCTTGCTGGCCTCGCTCATCTCGAAGTTCGTAGGAGCCGCGGTAGCCTCCGCCAGGTTGGCGAAGCGGCCCGCACGCGACAGGTAGGTGACGTCACCCTTCGCGTCGTCGAACTGGTTGGTGGCCACGACCTTGTCACCGTCGTGCGTGTTGTCGGCGGTGTTGAAGGTCTGCGTCGCATCCACCGTGTACGTCTTTTGATCGATGACGTCGTGTGAGTTGGAGCGCGCGGAGATCTTGTAGTCGCCGGCCTCGAGCACGTAGGCCTTCGCATTCACCGAGTCGTAGGAAGCGAGCGCATCACGGTTCCACGTGACCGTCAGCGTCTGGGACTCACCGGGCTCCAGCAGCTTCGTCTTCTCGTACGACAGCAGGTTCGCAGAAGCCTTTTCGATGCCACCGTCCGTGTAGGGCGGGTTGTCGTAGATCTGGACGATGTCCTTGCCGGCGACCTGGCCCGTGTTCGTGACGGTCACGTCCGCGGACATGGCTCCCGTGGCCTCGTCAACCGAGATGTCGCCCATCGACTGGGAAAACGTCGTGTAGGACAGGCCGTAGCCGAAGGGGTAGACGACCTCGTTGCCGTAGTCGATGACGCCCTCAGCGGCGGCCGTCTCGTACCAGCGGTAGCCGACGTAGATCGAGTCGTTGTAGTTGACGAAGGACGGCTGCGTCTGGGTGCCCTTGTTGAAGGGGTCGTCCTGGGCGAACTCCGTCATGTTCGTGTACTGGAAGTCGCCGAAGTTGTTGGCCGCGGGGCCCGCCTTGATGACACGCGGGAACGTGTCGGGGGTCTTCGCCGAGGGGTTGACTTCGCCGTCCAGGATGCGGCCCAGCGCGTTGAATCCAACCTGGCCGCCGGGGATCGCCCACACGATCGCGTCGATCTCCGGGTCGTCCTGAAGGTCGCCGAGCTGGAAGACGTTGGCAGCGTTGATGACGACGATCGTCTTCGTCGACGTCTTCTTCGCCAGCTCGATCATGTCCTTCTCGGGACGCGTCAGCTCGAGGTAGCCCTGACCATCCTCGAAGTCCGTGTACTCCTCGGAGTTGTTCGTGTAGCTGAAGTACGGGTTGTCAGCCATCTCCTTATTGACATCGCGCGGCAGGTCGAAGCCCTCTCCGCCCGAGCGGGCGATCGTCACGACCGCGGTATCACCGAAGGCGGTGGCGTTGGAGAGCAGGTCGTCAGAGTACTTGTCCTGCGTGGGCTCGGGCAGCGACCAGTCGGCCTTGAACATGCCGACCTCGGGGCGCTCGGCACGGTAGGAGGTGTACAGGTTCGTCAGCTCGTCGTTCGTGGTGAAGCCAGCGTTGTGCAGGCCGTCGAGGAGGGTCGTCGTCGGGTTGTCCTTCGACAGCGAGCCGGAACCGGTGCCGCCGTAGATCGGGTTCGTCGAGCCCCAACCCCACACGTTGATCGCGGAGCCCTTGGCGAGAGGCAGGGCGCCTCCCTGGTTCTTCAGGAGGACCATGCCCTCGTCAGAAATGTCGTTGCCCAGGTCCTCAACCTGGGCCTTCGACGCGTCCGTGAGGGCGCCCGTGCCGGCCGCCAGGTCGAGCACCGTCTTGAAGCCGCCGTACATCATCGACACGACCGCAACGACAACCGCAACAAACGCTGCGATCCACGCGGTCGAGCGCGTGAGCTTACGGGCAGGCTTGCCCATCTTGAAAACAGCGAGGGAGACGATGATGGCGAGCGCCAGCGCCACGCCGATGACGATCAAGGGGACCTTGATCGACTCAACCATCTTCCACACATCAGACCAGTTGATGGAAAGCATTGTTGATGTCCTCTTTCAGTTCCGAAACCCTGCATCCAGAGCCAGATCAGCTCCCTTTCCATCCCCGTTTGTGTCTCCATAGACGTGGGTCGCCGCAGACCAGAGGGCAGATGGGAACCGCCACCACCTATTCAACCGCACGGTCGGCACCTGGAGGTGGGACCTCGTGCGTTCTGTCGGATTGCGCGCACAATCTGTCAGGGTGGGCACGCTGGCATCCGCGGGCTTCGCCACCAACGAAGGCGATCACAGGGATGCGCGAGGGCCCGGCCCCCTCGCGGGGACCGGGCCCTGTACCGTTATTGACCGGATCTCCGATCAGCGTGCGCGGCGCCTCGCCACGACGAGGCCGACGCCGGCGATGCCGAGCAGGCCAACGAGCGCGATGGCAACACCGGTGTTCGCGCCGGTGCTGGCCAGCTTGGTGCCGTCAGTGCTCTTGCCACCCGCAGGCTGGGGCTGCTCGGCAGTCGACTGCGGCTGCTCAGGGGTGGGCTGCGACTGCTCGACAGTCGGCTGGGGCTGCTCGGGAGTCGGCTGGGGCTGCTCGGGAGTCGGAAGCTCGGGGAAATCACACGTCGAAGACGCCGAGGTATCGGACTCGGCGATGGCTGCGCCACTCGTCGTCGTCCCCGAGATCTTCACGAGCGGAGTAACCTCAGCGCTGCCAGTGATAAGGAACGAGAACTTCACCGACCCGTTGGCGGGAAGCTCCAGATCCTTGAAGGTCAGCACCTTACCCGCGACCGTCGGCTCGGGGGCACCGCTGGCCGACTGGGGAACGTAGGTAGCATCGTCCGACAGGGTCGCAATGACCGTCTGAACCGACTTGACATCACGGTTCGGATTCGTGATCGTCACTCCGATGGTGCGCGTCGCGGTGGAGTCGGCGCCCGGCTGGGCGACGGCGCACGTCGCGGAGGACAGCGCGACCTGGCCCTTCGGCGAGAAGGAGGTGATGAGAGAGTAGTCGGCCGTCATATTCGGCTCGAGCGTACGAGTCCAGCTCACAGCCATGCCGTTATCTCGGTTGGAATCTGCGTACGCGAGCATGTTGGGCAGCGGCGCACGATCCTTGAGCTTATCCCAGACCTCGTAAAAGCCACCGTAGTAGTAGTTCGAACCGGCGGTCGTCGGGACGAACTGCTCGACTCGGCCACGATCCGAATGCCCACCGGTTTCCGGATCCTTCGCTCGGCAGATGACCGTCCCCGTGTTCGCGTCGTACTCGCCGAAGCCGTAATCATCGTCCTGGAGGTAGCAATCCGCCGCGTGGTAGAGAGTAAAGTCCTGAGCGACATCCGAAATGTTCTTCACCGACGAGGTCGTCGCGTAGAAGTCATTGCCCGTGGAGTAGGTGTCCGTCTGCGTAATCTCGAATCCGCCGCCGCGAACGACAGTCGTGAGGACCCACGGATCGGCTTGAGTGCCCGTTCCTGACTTGGATTGCGAGACCGGTGTCCAGGCGATCGCACTCATAGACCGTGCCTGACGCGAATTCAGCTCCCCCGGACCGAAGAGCTCAGATCCTACAGCGAGGAACGTTCCACAGTCGGCTGGATCCGTAGTGGAGTTATCGTTGTAGAACTCGTTGTACCTATCGCCCTTGTAGTTGATCGAGCAGTTGAGCGTGTCGGATATGGCGATCCGAACGAGCGGTCCGTCCGTATCCTCAATCGTGGGACCAGCCGCAAGGGCCGCCAACGGGTTGAGAACGAGGGTCGCGGAGCCGAGCGCAGCAATGACCAGTTTCTTGGACAGGCGCATGAGGGGACATCCTTAAGCGTTGATGGATAGTGTGCGGTCAATCTAGCATCCGCGCGCAAGCTTTCCAAATGGTTGAACTGGTCATGTTCGACCGTCGCCGCCGGTGCTTGATCTGCGCCGCCGTGAGACATCCCCGGCGCACTCAGGGCAAGCGAGTAGACACGACAAGGGGCCCCGGCCTCGTCACGTTCTCACGGACGAGGCCGGGGCCCCAAGCGGTCACGAACCGGATTACTCGCGGAAGTTCATGCCAAAGTCGATGGCGCCCAGCGCGTCGAGGAAGTCCTCGGACACGGAGCCGTCACCGAAGTCGGCCTCGGAGTAGTTCGAGTTCGCCATGGCTTCAGCCGTCGGCTCGACGATGACGTCGTTGTAGCGCGACAGGCCGGTGCCAGCCGGGATGAGCTTACCGAGGATGACGTTCTCCTTGAGGCCCACCAGGGAGTCCGACTTGCCGTTCATGGCGGCCTCGGTCAGGACCTTGGTGGTCTCCTGGAAGGACGCGGCCGACAGCCACGAATCCGTGGCCAGCGACGCCTTCGTGATGCCCATCAGCATCTGGCGACCGGAGGCGGGCTGGCCACCTTCGGCTGCGACGCGACGGTTCTGCGTCAGGTACGCCATGCGGTCGACGAGCTCGCCGGGCATGAACGTCGTGTCGCCGGGCTCCAGGATGGTGACGCGGCGCAGCATCTGACGGACGATGACCTCGATGTGCTTGGCGTGAATGCCCACGCCCTGGTCGCGGTACACCTTCTGGACCTCGTCCACGAGCATCTTCTGGGACACGTTGCGGCCCATGATGCGCAGGATTTCCTTGGGATCCAGCTGGCCCTCGGTCAGCGGGGTGCCGGCCTCGATGTGCTGGCCCTCGGAGACGAGGAGCTTCTGGCGACGCGAGACCTCGATGACCAGGTCTTCCTTGCCGTCGTCACGGGTGATGACAACCTTACGCGCGCTCGGGTCTTCGTCGTCGATGTGGACGCGGCCGGCGGCCTCGTTCATCTTCGCCTCGACCTTCGGGCTGCGGGCCTCGAAGAGTTCCTGAACACGGGGCAGACCCTGCGTAATATCCGCAGCGGAGGCGGCGCCACCGGTGTGGAACGTACGCATCGTCAGCTGCGTGCCGGGCTCGCCAATCGACTGAGCGGCGATAATGCCGACGGCCTCGCCGATGTCGACCTGCTTGCCGGTGGCCAGCGAGCGACCGTAGCAGGCCGCACAGGTGCCGACCTGCGACTCACAGGTGAGGACGGAACGGCAGACGATCTGCTCGACGCCGGCGGCAACCAGCTCGGCGAGCTGATCGTCACCCAGGTCGGTGCCCGCAGGCATGACGACCTCTCCGGCCTCGTTCACCGCGTCACGGGCGAGGTTACGGGCGTAGGCGGTCGTCTCGATGGTCTCGGACGCCTCCCACTCACCGAACTCGTTCTTGTGAGCGATGTCGATCTTCAGGCCGGCGCGGGTGCCACAGTCGGCCTCGCGGACGATAACGTCCTGCGAGACGTCGACCAGACGACGGGTCAGGTAGCCCGACTCGGCGGTACGCAGAGCCGTATCGACCAGGCCCTTACGGGCGCCGTGCGTGGCGATGAAGTACTCGAGAACCGTCAGGCCCTCGCGGTAGTTCGCCTTAATGGGCTGCTCGATCAGCTTCTGCTTCGGGTCGGACACGAGGCCACGCATACCGGCGATCTGCTGAACCTGCGACCAGTTACCACGGGCGCCGGAGTTCACCATGCGGTACACGGTGTTGCGCTCGTCGAAGTTCGCGCGCATGTCGTCGGCGACCTCTTCGGTGCACTGCAGCCACAGCTTCACGAGCTCCTCGTAACGGGTCTCCTCGAGGATGATACCCGTCTCGAACTGCTCGACGATCTCGGCGGCCTTGGCCTCGTAGCGGGCCAGGATCTCGCGCTTACGCGGCGAGGCCTGAATGTCGGAGAACGCAATCGTGATGCCCGACCAGGTCGACCAGTGGAAGCCGGCCGACTTCAGCGCGTCGAGGCAGTCCGCCACGAGCACGTTCGGGTAACGCTGGGTCAGCGTGTTCACGATGTTACCGAGCTGCTTCTTGCCGACGACCTCGTTGACGAACGGGTAGTCGGTGGGCAGCTGCTCGTTGAAGATCGCGCGGCCGAGGCTGGTCTCGAGGATCAGCTCATCGCCGGGCTCCCAGCCCTCGGGGGCTTCCCAGCCCTCGGGGGCTTCCCAGCCCTCGGGCGGCACGGTGCCGTCGGCGAAGCGGATGCGCGCGGTCGCGTTCAGGTGCAGGTTGCCGGCGTCGTACGCCATCTGGGCTTCCGCCTGGCTGGAGAAGTATGGAATCACGGGGTTTCCGTCTTCGTCCTTCTCGACGGGGACCGACGGGTCGGGCGTCGAGGTCAGGTGGAACAGACCGATGATCATGTCCTGCGACGGCATGGCCACGGGGCGGCCGTCGGAGGGCTTGAGGATGTTGTTCGTCGACAGCATGAGGATGCGGGCCTCGGCCTGCGCCTCGGCGCCCAGCGGCAGGTGGACAGCCATCTGGTCGCCGTCGAAGTCGGCGTTGAAGGCGCCACAGGCGAGGGGGTGCAGCTGGATAGCCTTACCCTCAATCAGCTGGGGCTCGAACGCCTGGATGCCGAGGCGGTGCAGCGTAGGTGCACGGTTCAGCAGCACGGGGTGCTCGCGGATGACGTCGTCGAGGACGTCCCACACCTCGGGGCGCTGACGCTCAACCTTGCGCTTGGCGGCCTTGACGTTCTGCGCGTAGTTCTTCTCAACCAGGCGCTTCATGACGAAGGGCTTGAACAGCTCCAGGGCCATCTGCTTGGGCAGACCACACTGGTGCAGCTGCAGCTGCGGGCCGACGACGATAACGGAACGACCCGAGTAGTCGACGCGCTTACCGAGCAGGTTCTGACGGAAACGACCCTGCTTACCCTTGAGCATGTCCGAGATCGACTTCAGCGGACGGTTGCCCGGGCCCGCGACGGGGCGGCCACGGCGGCCGTTGTCGAAGAGGGCGTCAACGGACTCCTGAAGCATGCGCTTCTCGTTGTTGACGATGATCTCGGGGGCACCCAGCTCCAGCAGACGCTTGAGTCGGGTGTTGCGGTTGATGACGCGACGGTACAGGTCGTTGAGGTCGGAGGTCGCGAAGCGGCCGCCGTCCAGCTGAACCATCGGGCGCAGGTCCGGCGGGATCACGGGGATCTTGGTGAGGACCATCGAGGCCGGCGAGTTGCCGGTCGCGACGAAGGCGTTGATGACCTTCAGGCGCTTGATGGCGCGGGCCTTGCGCGGGCCGGAGTCAGAGGCGATGGTCTGACGCAGCGCGGCGACCTCGGCCTCCAGGTCGAAGGTCTCCAGGCGCTTCTGGATGGCGGCAGCGCCCATGTCACCCTTGAAGTAGGTGCCGTAGCGGGCCACCATCGCACGGTAGAGGCGCTCGTCGCCCTCAAGGTCGCCGACCTTGAGGTCCTTGAAGCGCTCCCACACGGCCTCGAGGCCTTCGATGTCGCCGTCGAAGCGGCGGCGAATCTTGGCCATCTCGCGCTCACCCTGCTTGCGAGCGCGCTCGCGCTCGGCCTGCGAGGCGCCGTCCTTTTCCAGGGCGGCCATGTCAGACTCGAGCTGCTCCGCGAAGTCGTTGATCGTCGCGTCGCGGTTGTTCTCCATCTGCTTCTTCTGCACCTCGAGTTCGGCGCGCAGTTCAGCCAGATCCTCGTGGCGACCCTTTTCGTCGACCTCGGTGATCATGTAGGCAGCGAAGTAGATGACCTTCTCGAGGTCCTTGGGCGCGAGGTTGAGCACGTAGCCCAGGCGCGAGGGAACACCCTTGAAGTACCAGATGTGCGTGACGGGGGCCGCCAGGTCGATGTGACCCATGCGCTCACGACGAACGCGCGAGCGAGTGACCTCGACACCGCACTTCTCGCAGACGATGCCCTTGTAGCGCACGCGCTTGTACTTGCCACACGCGCACTCCCAGTCGCGGGTGGGGCCGAAGATCTGCTCACCGAACAGGCCGTCGCGCTCGGGCTTGAGCGTACGGTAGTTGATGGTCTCCGGCTTCTTAACCTCACCGTGGCTCCAGACGGCGATGTCGTCGCCGGTGGCCAGGGTGATCTTCAGGCTGTCGAACGTTTTGGCGTCCAGCAAAGTTATCTCTCCCTATCAGATCGCATCGATGGTCGCCGCAGCGTTCGGACGGGCTTCAAGAGTGATGCCCAGATCCTCACGCGCATTGAAGTCTTCGTCCTGCTCACGCAGGTCAATGACGTTGCCGGCCGCGTCGAGAGCTTCGACGTTCAGGCACAGCGAGCGCATTTCCTGGATGAGGACTCGGAAGGACTCGGGGATGCCGGGCTCGGGGATGTCCTCGCCCTTAACGATGGCCTCGTACACCTTGACGCGGCCGGTGGTGTCGTCCGACTTGATGGTCAGCAGCTCCTGGAGGGCGTAGGCGGCGCCGTAAGCTTCCAGGGCCCACACCTCCATCTCGCCGAAGCGCTGGCCGCCGAACTGGGCCTTACCGCCCAGCGGCTGCTGCGTGATCATCGAGTACGGGCCCGTGGAGCGGGCGTGGATCTTGTCGTCGACCAGGTGGTGGAGCTTGAGCATGTAGGTGTAGCCCACCGAGATCGGGTACGGGAACGGCTCGCCGGAGCGGCCGTCGAACAGGCGCGCCTTGCCCTCGTAGTTGGTGAGGACGTCGCCGTCGCGGTTCGGGTTCACGTTGCGCAGCAGGCCCGCGAGCTCGTCGGCCTCGAGGCCGTCGAACACGGGGGTAGCAACGGGCGTGCCGGGCTCGGTCTTGATGCCGTCGGCGGGCAGGTGCGCCGCCCACTCTTCACCGGCCTCGACAGCGGCCGAGGCATCCCAGCCCTGGTGGGCGAGCCACCCGAGGTGGTACTCGAGCACCTGGCCGACGTTCATTCGGCCGGGGACGCCCAGCGGGTTGAGGATGATGTCGACGGGCGTGCCGTCGGCGAGGAAGGGCATGTCCTCGACCGGGAGGATCTTGGACACGACGCCCTTGTTACCGTGGCGGCCGGCCATCTTGTCGCCGATCGTGATCTTGCGTCGCTGGGCGACGTAGACGCGCACGGTCTGGCGGACGCCGGGGTTGAGGTCGTCTTCGTCGTCGTTGAATTCGCGGACGCCGATGACGATGCCCTCTTCGCCGTGGGGGACGCGCAGGGAGGTGTCGCGCACCTCGCGGGCCTTCTCACCGAAGATGGCGCGCAGGAGGCGCTCTTCGGAGGTCAGCTCGGTCTCGCCCTTCGGGGTGACCTTACCGACGAGGATGTCGCCGGCGGTGACCTCGGCGCCGATGCGGATGATGCCGCGCTCGTCCAGGTCAGCGAGGGATTCCTCGGAGACGTTGGGGATATCGCGGGTGATCTCTTCCTCACCGAGCTTGGTCTCGCGGGCGTCGACCTCGTACTCCTCGATGTGAATCGAGGTGAGGATGTCCTCTTCCACGACGCGACGGCTCAGGATGATGGCGTCCTCGTAGTTGAGGCCTTCCCACGACATGTAGGCGACGAGCAGGTTCTTACCGAGCGCGACCTCACCGTTGGAGGTGGCGGGGCCGTCGGCCAGGACGTCGCCGACCTCGACGCGGTCGCCCTCGTCCACGATAACGCGCTGGTTGGTGCAGTTACCGGGGTTGGAGCGCTCGAACTTCTCGAGGCGGTAGGAGTCGCGGCCGCCCTCGTCCGTGGAAACGACGATCAGGTCCGCGGAGACCTCGGAGACGACGCCGGAGTGCGCGGCGAGGATCATTTCGCCGGAGTCGTGCGCGGCGCGCAGCTCCATGCCGGTACCGACCAGCGGGGCTTCCGTGGTGAGCAGCGGCACGGCCTGACGCTGCATGTTCGCGCCCATGAGGGCTCGGTTCGCGTCGTCGTGCTCCAGGAAGGGAATGAACGCCGCGGCGACGGACACCATCTGACGTGCGGACACGTCCATGTAGTCGACGCGATCGCGGGCGATCAGGGTCGGGTCTTCACCGGCGACACGGCACAGGACGTCGTGCTCGGCGAAGGAGCCGTCGGCCTCGAGGGGCGACGAGGCCTGGGCGATGTAGTGGCCCTTCTCGTCGTCCGCGGTGAGGTAGCGGATTTCGTCGGTGACCTTGCCGTCCTTGACGACGCGGTACGGCGTCTCAATGAAGCCGAAGGGGTTGATGCGCGCGAAGGTCGCGAGCGAGCCGATGAGGCCGATGTTCGGGCCTTCAGGGGACTCGATCGGGCACATACGACCGTAGTGCGAGGGGTGGACGTCTCGAACTTCCATGCCCGCGCGGTCACGCGACAGACCGCCGGGACCCAGGGCCGACAGGCGGCGCTTGTGGGTCAGGCCGGCGAGGGGGTTGTTCTGGTCCATGAACTGCGAGAGCTGGGAGGTTCCGAAGAACTCCTTGATCGCGGCCACGACGGG
This sequence comes from Schaalia odontolytica, assembly GCF_005696695.1. Taxonomy (NCBI): domain Bacteria; kingdom Bacillati; phylum Actinomycetota; class Actinomycetes; order Actinomycetales; family Actinomycetaceae; genus Schaalia; species Schaalia odontolytica. Next base: position 1,973,710 of record NZ_CP040006.1, read on the forward strand.
GCGGATGTTGATCAGCGTCTGGGGCGTGATCGAGTCCGTCTCCTGGGTGGTCATGCGCTCGCGCACGGTGCGCTCCATGCGGGCGAGGCCGGTGCGGACCTGGCCCTGGATGAGCTCGCCGACGGCGCGGATGCGACGGTTGGCGAAGTTGTCGATGTCGTCGACCTCAACGCGGACCTCGACGGGCTCGCCATTGCGGGTGCCGGCGAAGGTCTTGTCGCCCTGGTGCAGGGCGAGGAGGTACTTGACGGTGGCGACGATGTCCTCGAGGGACAGGGTCGAGGCCTTGGGGTCGGCTTCGATGGCCAGCTTCTTGTTGATCTTGTAGCGGCCGACCTTGGCGAGGTCGTAGCGACGAGAGTCGAAGTAGAAGTTGTTGAGCAGCGTCTGGGCGGCGTCGACGTTCGCGGGCTCGCCGGGGCGCAGCTTGCGGTAGATGTCGAGCAGGGCCTCTTCCTGCGTGGCGACCGTGTCCTTCTCGAGGGTCTCGAGGAGGACGGGGTAGTCGGCGAAGGTGTCGCGAATCTCGGATTCGGTCATGCCGATGGCCTTGAGGAAGTGGGTCACCGACTGCTTACGCTTGCGGTCGATACGCACGCCGACGGTGTCGCGCTTGTCGATCTCGAACTCGAGCCATGCGCCGCGCGAGGGGATGATCTTCGCGCCGAAGGTCTCCTTGTCCGACGAGCGGTCCGAGAGCTTCTCGAAGTACACGCCGGGGGAACGCACGAGCTGAGAGACGACGACACGCTCGGTGCCGTTGATGATGAAGGTACCGCGGGGGGTCATGAGCGGGAAGTCGCCCATGAACACCGTCTGGGACTTGATTTCGCCGGTCTCGTAGTTCATGAACTCGGCGGTCACGTACATCGGTGCGGAGTACGTGTAGTCCTTCGCCTTGGCTTCCTCCATGGAGTACTTGGGGGATTCGAGGCGGTGGTCGTGGAACGACAGGCTCATGGTGCCTGCAACGTCCTCAATGGGGGAAATCTCGTGGAAGATTTCTTCGAGGCCGGAGACGTCGGGGACGTCGCCTTGGCCAGATGCCTGAGCGGCTTCGACGCGGGCCTTCCACGCGTCGTTGCCCAGCAGCCAGTCGAAGCTTTCGACCTGCAGGCCCAGCAGATTGGGGGCCTGGAGGGGTTCACGAAGCTTGGCGAACGAGATGCGGTGCTTGGGCTGTTTGGCGGTGCTGTTGGCAGCCAAAGGGGATCCTTCCCTGCATTAACGGTGCGCACGCTGCCTTATCACCCATTATCTGACGCGTCCTGGTCCGTCAAGCGCCTGTTACGACGGCTGGATACGGGTCACCTCGGGCATGATAAGGCGCAAATACTCAGCCTACCGTGAGTCGCATCGCGAGTCAAGGCTGCGTGTGATATGTGCAGGGTTTCACGGGAACGAGGCCGTGGCCAGCTTGTTCGTCAGGCGCGACGCTGGCGGAACCCGGGCTTGGGTGGCGGTGCCCCAAGTCGGGCTTGAACCGACGACCCACGGATTATGAGTCCGCTGCTCTGACCGACTGAGCTATTGGGGCGGTGCCATCCTATCGGAGGAACGCGGGCCTCTTCCACTGACACCCCACCTTGATCCGTCGATCACGCTGAAGCGACATAGGACCTTGGTCATCCTTATGGTTATTTCAGCAGTTCACAGCCAATGAAATGAAGGAGATGGCATGAACGTCGCGGAACAGATTGTGGCTCAACTCGTCGACGCTGGAGTCCACAGGGTCTATGGCATTGTCGGCGACTCGCTCAACCCCATCGTTGACGCCGTGCGCAAGACAGGCGGTTCGAAGAAGGGCGGCATCGACTGGATCCACGTGCGCCACGAGGAGGCGGCGGCGTTCGCAGCATCGGCCGAAGCTCAGCTCACCGGCAAGCTTGCCGTGTGCGCAGGCTCGTGCGGCCCGGGCAACCTTCATCTCATCAACGGCCTGTACGACGCGAACCGCACGGGCGCGCCCGTCCTGGCCATTGCCTCGCACATCCCGAGCGTCCAGATCGGCACGACGTACTTCCAGGAGACCCACCCGGACCGCATTTTCGAGGAGTGCTCGGTCTACAACGAACTCATCTCCTCCGCGGCGCAGTCGCCGCGCACGGTGAACTCGGCGATCCGCCACGCGGTCGGCTTGGGCGGCGTCTCGGTCATTACACTGCCCGGCGACGTCTCCGACCTCAAGGCCGTCGAGCACGTTCCCACCTACGCACCCGCGCGCCCCGCGACGCTTGCTCCCAACGCCACCGACATTGAAGAGGCAGCAGCTCTCCTCAACAAGGCTGACAAGGTCGCGATCTTCGCCGGCGCGGGCGTCGAGGGCGCCCACGACGAGGTCATCGCCCTGGCGGATGCACTCAAGGCACCGATCGGCCACTCGCTACGCGGCAAGCACTTCATCCAGTACGACAACCCCTTCGACGTGGGCATGACGGGTCTGCTGGGCTACGGCGCAGCCGCGGAGGGCATGAACGACGCCGACGTGCTAATCCTGCTCGGCACCGACTTCCCCTACGACCAGTTCCTGCCGTCCACCCCGACCATTCAGGTGGACACGCACGCGGAGAAGCTGGGCCGCCGCACGGACGTCGGCCTCGCGATCCACGCGCAGGTCAAGCCCTTCATCGAGGCACTCCTCCCCCACCTGCGCGCGAATCGTTCCGACTCTTTCCTGAAGTCCAAGATTAAGAAGCACTCGGAGATCATGCACGCTCCCGTGGGCGCCTACACGCGCAACGTGGAGAAGATGCGTCCGATTCACCCCGAGTACGCCGCCCACCTCCTCAACGAGACGGCCGCGAAGGACGCGATTTTCACCGCTGACACAGGCATGTGCAACGTGTGGACCGCCCGCTACATCGATCCCCTCGGCACGCGCCGCCTCATCGGTTCACTACTGCATGGGTCGATGGCGAACGCCCTGCCGATGGCACTGGGCGCTCAGGTCGCCTACCCCGATCGTCAGGTCGTGTCCGTTTCGGGCGACGGCGGTCTCTCGATGCTGCTTGGCGAGCTCATCACCGCAAAGATGTACGACCTGCCGGTCAAGGTGGTCGTCTTCAACAACTCGACGCTGGGCATGGTGAAGCTAGAGATGCTGGTCAACGGCCTTCCCGACTTCCAGACGGATGTCCCGGATACGAATTACGCGGAGATTGCCCGCGCAATTGGTTTCCACGCGGAGCGCGTCGAGGACGCCTCACGTCTGGAGGACGCGTACCGCGAAGCCTTCGCGGCGCCCGGCCCCGCTCTGGTCGAGGTCATCACGGACCCCAACGCTCTCTCACTCCCGCCGGCTATCACGGGCGGCCAGGTCGTCGGTTTCGCGACCGCGATGAGCAAGATCGTTCTCAACCGCGGCATCGCTGAGGCCTTCTCGATGGCCACCTCGAACATGCGCAACATCCCGCGCCTGTAGGTCATTCATATCTCCGGGAACGAGGCCGGGGCTGGGTTCGCACGACCTGGCCCCGGCCTCGTTTTACATGGCCACAACCCGCATTTTATCAACATTCACTTTTCTAAAAGACTGGTTTTTCCCAGCTCAAATATCGCTTGACAAGTGAGAACCTTGTAGCGGACCGCACAGAAAGGCCGTTTGACACCCATTTATGCGCGCATTTTCCCTCTAATCTACGAGGCATTCTATCGTTCACGCCACACAGGAGGAACCGCAATGCACGCGCTCGCAGCAATGGCTAGCGCAGCCGGTGCCGTCGACCTCGATACTTTTCCCGCTTGGCTGAGGATCACCCACTTCATCAACTTCATCATGATGGGCTTCCTCATCCGCTCCGGCTGGGAGGTCCTCGCATCGCACCCACGTCTGTACTGGAACAATCACTGCACGCCCGGATCCGAGTGGCTCAAGTTCACGAAGGACAAGGTGTCGACCGTCCCCGGCGAGTTCACGGCGCGCGACGACCAGCGCAACCTCCACCCGCTGATCTCCCTGCCTGGACGCGGACAGATCGGCCTGGGTCGCGCGTGGCACGCGCTCGTCACGGCCATCTGGCTCGTCAACGGCTTCGTGTACGTTGCCCTCCTCTTCGGGACTGGCCAGTGGCGACGCATCGTCCCCACCTCGTGGTCCATCTTCCCCGAGGCCTGGGAGAGCGCCAAGATCTACATGGGCCTGCAGATTCCCTCCATCGAGCACTTCCAGCCCTATGACGCGCTCCAGAAGCTCATGTACTTCACGGTCGTCTTCATCGTCGCGCCCCTCATGATCGCGACCGGACCCATCATGTCCCCCACCTTCGCGGGGCGCTTCCCCGGGTATGTCAAGATCTTCCGCAACCGCCAGACGGCGCGTTCCATCCACTTCCTGGGCATGGCGTTCTACTGCTTCTTCGTTGTCATGCACGTCGCGCTCGTGTTCATCGTCCACCCGAAGTACAACATCGCGCACATGATGCTCGGCGAAAACTACGACGACATCTCGGCAGCACGATTCGCTCAGGCTGTCACCATGCTGATTATCGGCATCGTCGTGGCCATCGCCCTGTGGATCGGAGCCTCCTACTGGTCCCTGTCGAACCTGCGCCGCACCCAGCGCTGGATCTGGGGTGCCACGCAGCCCATCCGCGCGCTCACGATCGACCGTTTGAAGTCGCGTCAGGTCGCGAAGAAGACCTTCACCGAGGACGACATTTCCCCGTTCCACTGGGTCAACACGCGCCCGCCGACAAAGGAGCAGTCCGAGGAGTACATCGCCCTGCGCGAGGACGACTTCAAGGACTTCCGTCTCGAGATCGGCGGCCTGGTCGAGGAGGAGAAGTCTTTCTCCATCGACGAGCTGAAGGCACTGGGTAAGGTCACGAACATTACGATGCACACCTGCATGCAGGGGTGGACGGGCATCGCGAAGTGGGAGGGTATCCGCCTCAAAGACCTCCTCGAGCAGGTGACGCCCACGGAGGGCGCGCACTACCTGATGGCCACCTCCTTCGGTCACGTCGGACACACCTACGATGGGCGCCCGACCGAGCCCTACTACGAGTGCATCGATCCGTCGATGATCGACGACGATGAGTGCATCCTCGCCTGGGGCATGAACGACGAGCCTCTGCCCGAGGTCTACGGCGGCCCTCTACGCCTGCGTGCCGATTCCCAGCACGGCTACAAGATGGTCAAGTGGGTGCGCCGCCTGGAGTGGATCCACGACTACCACGACGTGGGCGACGGCCAGGGCGGCTCGCGAGAGGATTCGGGCCTGCAGCACTACGACGCTCGCGCCTGATTCCCCCGCCTTCGAGCGTTGCCGCGCCTCCCTCCTCGTCCCCACGCATGCGCGTGCGGGTTCGCGGAGGGAGGCGCGGTCTACGCGTACCTGCGGGCGATCGCCATGGCCTCGGGCACGTAGGAGCGCCCGAAGACGGCACAGTGGATCATGATGATGTGCATCTGGTGGAGGGCGACGCGCTCCCGCCAGCCGTCCTCCAGGCGCGAGGCCTCGTCGTAAGCGGCAAGGATCCGCTCGTAGTGCGGGCAGCCGAAGACCGCGAGGGCCGCGAGGTCCTCCTCGGCGTGGCCGCCCTGCGCGGCGGGGTCGATGAGGACGGCGCCCACCGGGGTCCACATGACGTTGCCACTCCACAGGTCGCCGTGGGTGCGGGCGGCGTCGATGTTGCTCTGGCGGCTTTTCGCTTCTTCGACGAGGCGCGGCTGGCCGTGGTCGAGCGCGCCGGACTCGAGGCACTCACAGAGTTTTTCGATGAGCGTTCGTTCGGCGGCAGTGAAGATGCGGTCGTCAAGGTAGGGGGCGATGCGCTCGCGCGCGTAGAAAGCGCCCCAGGATTCGCCGTGGGACGAGGCCGGGGCCGGGCTCGGGCGGTCGGGTAGCGACAGGTGGGCCTCCCCCATCCAGCCATCCCCCTCGAAGCCGGGCGGCGGCGCACCCAGGTGGCTGGCTCCGGCGGCGTGCGTCTGGGCGAGGGCGCGGCCGAAGTCTTCGGCGGCTCGCGGGGTTGGCGCGATAGAGACCAGACGGGGTTCCTCAAGCCACGTCGCACCGTGATCGAGCACAGGCACGACGGCGGCCCCGGGGTCGGAGGCCCCGGCGAGCCACGCGAGCCCAGCGACCTCGTAAGCGATCCGCCCGCGGCGGCTATCCGCTTTCCTGATGGTGTCCATCGTGTGTGGCCTCCTATCCGCGTGGAAGCTGCGGCGCTCCCTCGTCTCTTGGCGCTTCAGCGCGCGACGAGTCCACGATATCAAGGGCTATGCGGGGCGTAGGTAACTCCTCCAACACTCAGCAGTGCTGCGGGTCGACCAGTCGCCAGCGCAGGTGAGCGCACGGACTAGCGGACTCACGTGCGAACAACACGCCATGCCTGGTGCCGCTGCGCCCGGTCCGCCCCGAACGTAAGGTGGTCCGATGGATGACGCAAACAGCCCCGCCGCCCCCGAGCGCGTTCTCTACGCGCACCTGCCCGAGGGGCCCGGCCGGGACAAGGACCTGCCCGACCCCTGGTACGGGGACTACGGGGACTTCGTGGACACCCTGGCCGTTATCGAGCGCTCCACACCTGCGCTGGTCGACTACGTGCGCCCCTAGGGCGTATCACGTGTGCGGGTGCGGTGGGATCTTTCGGGTATTGTGCCCCCGGCAAGGCCCACTTCCGGCGGGGGTGCCCGCGCCAGGCCTCGCGCCCGCCATGCCGCGGCCTCGGCTCCCGACGACCCGACCAGGTGGCCGGTCGGCGAGGTGACCCGACCCGGCGGGCTGTTTTGCAAGCGTTGTTCCGCATTGGGGTAGGAAACAGGTCATTCGGGCAGGTTAGTAACCTACCCCAATGCTTGGTTTCCTGCCCCAGTGTCGTCCGCTGGGCACTGGAGGGCGCGGCTGTGGTGCGGCGGCACGGCTGCGCCTGGCCCAAGGGCGCCTGGGTCCGGGTGCGCGCCCGCGTCTGCGCCACTTGGGCATTGCCCGCACCACTTAGGCCCCCGACACGCCGGGAGAACCAGGGCCCATTTGGGCCTAAGTGGCGCAGTGGAGCCCTAAGTGGTGTAGCGGTGCGCTAAGTGGTGCAACGGCGGGCTAAGTGGTGAAGCGGCGCACGAAGCCGCGCAACCGCGAGCGAATCCCGCAGCACAGCGTACGAAGCCGCCCAAAGCATCGACAACGAGCCGCACACGCAGCCCCTCCCCACAACCACGCACACAAAAGGACCGGAATCAGACAACACGGCCTAGTCGGGCACGCACGTAAGGGGACTGATTTCCGAAACACACTGCGCATACAACGGCTTGATTCCGCCCTTGTACGCGGTCGCATGTTGCGTAATTCCGATCCTTGTGTGTGTAAAACGGGGCTGCGCGGCGCCGTCTACACTGCGCCCGATTGCCCGTCAGATGATCGTCCCCCGTCCCAGGTGGGCGCGGTTGAGGGGGAGGGCGCCCCTCCCGGGGTGGGGGCCGAGTCCGGGGCCCCGACGCGCAGGACCACCAGGGGCTCGCCCGTCGGCTGGGCGGACCCGCCCTGGGGCTCGAAGGTCAAGAAGATCTCACTGCCCGGCTGGGGCATGATGTCCACGAAGGAGTAGTCCCCGCCCCGCCGCTCGTAAACGCCCAAGGATTCGACGGTGTTTCCGTGGCGCGCCCACACCTGCATCACCTGTCCCTCGGGTGCCCGCAGCGCCGAGGGCGTGGTGATCGCGGTCATCCCCATTTCCGGCGACCAGGTGAGGGTGACAACGTGCCCGTCGGGCATGGTGTCGGTGGAGCGCCGTACGTCTTGCGCCTGGTTGAGGGCGGCGTAGTGACTGGTGGACTCCATTGAGGTCATCGTGGTCCACCGGCCCACGCCGATCCCCGCTATGAAGAGCGCGACCGCCGCAGCCGCCGCGGCGAGGACGCGCGCGAACATGGGGATGGCCCTGCGGTCGCGCGCGGGGGCCTTCCCATGGGCACCTCCGCGGCTTCCGGATCCGGAGTCCGCCCCGGTCTCGGCCGCCACCCCGGAGCCGGAGCCCGCCTCTGATCCTGCCCCCGCCGCAGTGGGCGCCACCATGCGGACGAGGCGCGGGCCGGCGCCGGGGCCGTCCTCCGCTGCGGCCTCCTCAGGGGCCCCCGTCCGCCGCTCCTGCTCGACCTCCTCGATCGCGGCCAGGAGGGCGTCGCGCACGCGCGCCGACGGCTCGACGGGGGCGAGGGAGGCGCCGAGGCGGGCAGCGGTCTCGTCGTCGTCGAAGATGTGGTCGCTCATCGTTCCTCCAAGATGGTGCGCAGGCGGGCGAGGGCCTGGCGGATCGTGCTTTTCACGGTGCCGAGCGGCAGTCCCGTCGCGTCGGCGATCCTCGAATGGCTCAGTCCCCCGAAGTACGACAGGAGGATGACGGTCTTGTGCGGCTCCCCCAGGGAGCCGAGCGCGCGGCGGACGTCTCCGCCCGCGATGCGGGACTCCGCCTCCTCCGCCGTCTGGTCCCAGTCCACGTCCGGGGGCGAGGCGAGTTCGCGGTCGCGCGCCGCCTGGGCCGAGCGCACCCGGTCGATGGCCCGCCTGCGGGCGATGGTGGTGAGCCAGGCGCGGACGCTGCCGCGGCCGGGGTCGTAGGAGGGGGCGCGCCTCCACACGTGGAGGAACGTGTCCTGCAGGACCTCTTCTGCTTGGGCGCGGTCCTTGAGGACGCAGCTGATGAGCGCGAAGAGCGTGGGCGCCCAGGCGTCGTAGAGCCTCGCGAACGCCCGTTTGTCCCCTTCGGCGACCAACTGCAGGTCTTCGCGGCCCAGGTCGCGTTCGGCGGTGTCATTCACGGTGCTCATGATAGAACGCCGTGGCGCCCGGTGCCGGTGGACGCCCGGCGCCGGGCGGGGTCTCCGCCGGGGCGGCGCCGCGAAGGCCACCTGTTCCTCCGCGGCCAAGCCGTCACCCGAAGGTGAAGGAGTAGAGCGCCAAACCCTTGCTGGCCGTGACGGTGAGCAGCCCTGAGGAATCGGTGTCCCCGCTCACCAGCGTCATCGAGTTCGGGGTGCCGCTCACATGCTGGGTGTGGGACTGGCCGTCCATCTCCCAGGTGAGGTCGCCCTCGCCCGAGACCACCAGGTCCACGCGGCGTCCGCGCCACATGAGGCGCAGTTCCGCCTCGTCGTCGGCGGGGCTGATCGACTGGGCGCCGATGGTCCACCGTCCCTGCAGGGCGAAGCGGTCCGCGCCTAACGAGGCCGGGGCCGCGTAGTCGCGCGTCCCGGCGGAGTAGGCCTCCGTCCCCGCGAAGCTTGCTGCACGTTCGTGGCCCAAGTAGGTCTCGGGCGTGCGGTGAAAGGCCACTCCTTCGACGCCGTCGTCGGTGAAGAGCGGGTCGGGCAGCGCGTTGCCCTGGTCGGCCAGGAGCCGGCGGATCAGTGACTCCAGGGTCGCCTCGCCGCCCTCTCCGAAGTGCGTGTAGCGCAGTTGCCCGTGCGCGTCCGCCAGGTACTGGGCGGGCCAGTAGTGGTTGTCGAAATCCGTCCAGGTCTCCAGGTCGGAGTCGACGGCGATCGGGTAGGTGATGCCCAGCTTGTCGCCCCCGGATTGGACGTTCGCGGTCTCCTTCTCGAAGGCGTACTCGGGGGAGTGGACGCCGATGACTTGGAGCCCGTAGGGGTGGTACGCCTCGTAAAGCCTTTCGATCCCGGGAATGGAGCGCTGGCAGTTGATGCACGAGTACGCCCAGAAGTCGACCAGGGTCGCTCCACTGCCCTGGGGGGCCGCCCCGCCGTCCGTGTTGAGCCACGCGGTGGGTTTCAAGGAGGGGAGCGCGCCGCAGTCCGCCAGGGTCGTCGCGCCGTCGACGCAGGCTGAGCGCTGGCCTTCGCCCCTGCTCAGACCCGGATCGGCGCTGCGCTGCAGCGCTGACGTGTAGTCGGGCAGCGCCCTTTGGAGAACGGCGGGCAAGTCGGTGACGATCCCGGCGGCCAACGCCAGGACGGTGGCGCCTGCGGCGATGCGCACGCGCCGCTGGTGGCGGCTGAACGCGGAGACGCGCTCGGTGAGGCGGCGCCCCGCTAGGGCGAAGGCCAGGAGGGGGATCGCTGTGCCCGCGGCGAAGGAGAGCGCCAGGGCCACGGTGTCGGCCCCGATGCGGCCGGTGGAGCCGGCGACGATCACCGCCGCCAGTACGGGTCCCGCGCAGGGCACGTAGGCGGCGCCGAGGACGATGCCCAGGCCGAAGCCGTTGGTCCCCGTGCGCCTACCGGCCTTGGAGAACACGGCGAAGGGCTTCTCCAGGACGTGCATGAACCGTGGGACGATCATGCCCACACCGATGAGGACCAGCAGGACCACCCCGGCCCACCGGATGAAGTCCTGGGGCAGGTGGAGCGCCGTGAGCAGTGTCGAGCCGAGCAGCGTGAATGCTGTGAAGCTGAGGACCAGTCCCGCGACGACCTGGTAGGGCCGCCATTTCGAGGGGGCGCGGGGCACTGGCCGTGTCGCACGGTGGTCTTCCTGTGCGCCGGCAGTCCCCCGAGGGAGATGCCGGTGCCCGGAGCAACAGCGAAGGAAAGGGAGGGGCGCGCCGAAGCGGCGCCACCCGCCATGAAGATGACGGGGAGGACGGGGAGGATGCACGGGGAGATGCCCGTGATGAGGCCACCGAGGAATCCGATGAGGACCAGGGTTGTCATGATGCTCCTTTCGTGTGGTGCTACTCCTGATTCGTCGCAGTCGCAGTCGCGGATCAGCAGATGTCGTGTGTTGTATGTCACTGATGGCTGGATGATCCGTGGCGCTGTTCGCGCCGAATAGGAGGGTGAAGGCGCTAACGGAGCGCCCATCAACAGAAGGAATCACGCAATGAGTATTCGCCGCGCGGCTCTGGCAGCCGCCCTGTCCGTCGTCTTCGCCGCTGGTTTGGCGGCCTGTGGGAACTCCGCCAACGACAAGATGGAGAACCCGTCGTCGCCGTCGATGACGCAGGACACGAAGATGGAGAACTCGATGTCGGGCGATGGCATGAAGGGGGGGATGGACGACGGCAAGATGGACGACGGCAAGATGAACGACGGGAAGATGGACGACGGCAAGATGGACGACGGCAAGATGGACGACGGCAAGATGGACGACGGCAAGATGGACGACGGCAAGATGGACGACGGGAAGTAGGGGTAGCAGTAGGCCGCGGCTCGGGGCGTCCCAGAATCCCAAGGGCGGCGGGCTGATCCATGTGATGTCCCGCCGCCCAGGGCCTATCGATGGGCGCTGGCGGCGCAGTGGGGCGAGCGGGTGCTGTTGCGTGAGTCAGCGCTGTGGGCACCGGGTGCGAAACTGCCTCACGCCGCCACTTACTCTGGCCGCACTGTGGCGCCTGCTCACACGTGCCCCTGGATCTGCGCGAAGACGCGGCCGATGGGCTCGCGGATGATCAGGTCGGCGCGCCCGTCGTAGGGGGTGGGCGTCGCGTTCATGAGGACGAGGCGCCCGCCCTGGTAGTAGTCGATGAGCCCGGCCGCCGGGTAGACCGCCAACGACGTGCCGCCCACGATCAGCATGTCCGCCCCCGCTATGGCCAGGACGGCCCCCTCCAGCGTCGCCGGGTCCAGAGCCTCGCCGTAGAACACGATGTCCGGGCGCACCACGGCGGAGCACGACGGGCAGTGGGGCACGCGCCCGGCCCGGGCCTCGTCGAAGTCGTCGATGGTGGAGCGCGCGCCGCACCCCGTGCACTCCAGCCTCGTCCAGTTCCCGTGGAGCTCGAGCACGCGCTTGGAGCCCGCGGCCTGGTGGAGGCCGTCGATGTTTTGGGTGACCACCGCCTTCAGTTTTGTCCTATAATCCCGAAGCTCGCGGCGCAGACGGCTCGCGGGCGGGCCGCCGCCCACCGGCACACACAGCGGCCCGGCCCCACAACCCGGCCCTGCAGGCGCCCCGAACACCAGCGGCACCAATCAACACAACAACAGGCACCGCACGAACGCGCCCAGGCATACAAAAAACCGACATCCGCGATCGGATGTCGGCCTGTGGTGGAGCTAGGGGGATTCGAACCCCCGACCTTCTCATTGCGAACGAGACGCGCTACCAACTGCGCCATAGCCCCAAGGACTCGAACAGCTTAGCACCATCACAATCGGCCATGCAAGCCGACCACCACCCAGTGCGGCATGACACGAAGCCCACACATGCGACAGCGCCGCGAGCCCGAAGGCCCGCGGCGCGGCATCAGCAGCTGAAAGATCCCCTATTGGGCGCGTCGCGCGTCCAGGACGGCATCCAGGTCGAGGGCGACGGCCTGATCGGCGACGACCTCGGCGGTGGAGCGGGCGCCCACCTGGGCAGTTTGGGCGATCGGGCGAGCCGGGACGGCGGCGGCGATGCGCGGGATGCCGCGCAGGTCGGTGTCGGCGTGGACGATGCGGCCGCGCACGCGCTCGCGCGAGGCGTAGGTGGGTGCAGGGATCGGCGCGACGGTCCAGGCTCGGGCCGGGGTGTCAGCGACCTCAACGACCTCGGGAACCTCGACGTTGAAGACGAGGGAGGGCACGGAGCCGGTCTGAGGCTCGGACGCCTCGACCACCTCGGCGACCTCTTCCAATGAAGAGGAGGAAGACGAAGCCTGAGTCTCCGCAGGGGCAGCGGCGGTGGCGCGCCCAGCGCCGCGCACGTCGCCGCGAAGCTTGGTCAGCAGCTCGAGCTCACGCTCGGAGGCGCGCTGGGAACGCACGGCGGCGACGCGGGAGGTAGCCAGGGATGCGACGAGCGCGGCGGCCGGGATGGCGATCCACGCCCACGCGATAGAGGTCGCCGCGATGACAATGCCGAGCGCGACGGTTGCGAGCGCACACACGCCGGTAACAACCATGCGGCGGCGGCCGGCGGCGCTTTCGGCGGCAAGACGGGCGGCGCGGCGGGCGCGCAGCTTCGCGATCTCACGAACCGCCTTGTTGTTGCGACGGTCGATAACGGGACGCGTGCGCCCCGTGGTGCCCTGGTGCATGCTGCCTCCGCTCATCAACGCGCCCCGCGCCAGGATGGTTCCGCTGGCGTGGTCGCATGTGTCTAATTCTGGCTCATTCGTGTGGATCATGCGCAGCCTCGGAGAGAAACGGTCAATTTCTCGAGACTGAACGATTGCTGTCCTGCGTGCAACGAGCGACGGTACCGTCGCGATGAGCGCGACGAATATCGCTGCAATGACGAGTCCACCAATCTCCACCCTCACAAAGTACGGGCGTTTGTGGCGCTGCGCTTTGTGCGATGGGCGCGTGTCGGGGTCTCAAACCTTTCGGTAAAAAGAGAAGTAATCACAGGTGTCACACCTGTAACATCTGCACCATTTGCACCACCGCGCGAGGCCTCAAGCTCCGGATAGGCAGACCTCAGGGAGAGAATAAACGACGCCGCTCAGTCGATCGCCGAACTCCCCCACCGGCGCCGCACGAGGCCGCCCTCGGGCAGGGACTCAGCATCAATAAAGAACGCAATATGGTCCGCCCACTGGCCACCGATGTGCATGAAGCGCGGACGCAGCCCTTCTTCCACGAGGCCGAGGCCTCGGCACACGCCCAGGGAACGCTCGTTCTCGGGACGCACGCACACTTCGACGCGATGCAGCCCCAACTCGCCGACGACGAGGTCGAGAACGAGTGCCGCGACCAGGGAACCCAGGCCTCGGCCCGACCATTCGGAGACGATCCAGTAGCCGAGCATGCCCGACGACATCGCACCCCAGTGCACATTGGAGACGGAGAACTGGCCGACGAAGCGCCCGTCGATCTGCACGCCAAAAATCAGACCGGTCCCCTCGCGATGATCGCGATCCGCGCGACGCATGTACTGCGAGAACGTCGGGATATGTTCGAGCGTATCCGGGGGCAGGGTCGCCTCCCACGGGCGCAGCCAGTGCCCGTCGGTGCGGCGCACGGCATCGAGCGTGCGGTGTTCCTCGCCGCGCACGGGGCGCACGACGAGCTCGCGCGGGCGCGGATTCGACTCGGTGCCGCTGCGCAGGAAGCCGCGGCCCACCGGGTCGGCCACGCGCAGCGTGAGCATCTCAATGTCGCGGCCCCACACGCACCGGGGACGACGAAGGAAGCATTTCATTCGAGGACCAGGCACTGCAGGCGGTCACCCGCGCGCACCGTCGTCACGTCCTCGGGCACGACGGCGAGCGCGTTGGAGTCCGCGAGCGCGGACAGCAGCAACGAGGCCGGGGTTCCCATGACGGCGGCGTTGTAGCCGGAGCGGGGGGAGCCGGTGAGGCGCACGCGCACGAACTCGCGGCGGCCTCGCGGGGAGTACCAGGAGCGGTCGATGGCGGCGCGCACGACGGGACGGTTGACGGCGGTCCAGCCCTGCATGTGGCGCAGCGCGGGGCGGACGAACACCTCGAAGCAGACCTGGGCGGAGACGGGGTCGCCGGGCAGGCAGACGATGGGAGTGCCGGGCTGTCCGTCCTCGGCGCCGACGGTGCCCACACCCATGATGTGGCCGGGCCAGGCGGCGACGTTGTCGAAGCGGACGGTACCGAGCGCGCCGAGGACCTCACGCACAGTGTCGCCACTGCCGTAGGAGATGCCGCCGGTCGTCAGGATCAGGTCCGCGCGCACCAGCTGGTCCTCGATGGTCTCGCGCAGGCGGGCGCGCTCATCCGGGACGGCGGCGACGCGGAAGGTCTGTGCGCCGGCGTCGGCAACAGCGGTCGACAGGGCGTGACCGTTCGCGTCGAAGACGGTGCCGGGGCGGGCCTCGCCGCCGGGCTCGACGATCTCGTCGCCGATCGAGATGATGACGACGCGCGGGCGCGGGTGAACCAGCACGCGGTCGCGGCCCACGCCGGCGAGGAGCGCCATCTGGCGGGCACCGATTCGCGTGCCGGAGCGCAGCACCGTGTCACCCTGCGCAACATCCTCCGCGCGGCGGCGAATGTTCTCGCCGTTGGCGGGGGCGGTACGCAGGGCGACCTGGGCGATGCCGTGATCCGTGAACTCGAGGGAGACCACCGCCTCGGCGCCGGAGGGCATGGGCGCGCCGGACGCGATGCGGATCGCGGTGCCGGGCACGAGGGCCGCCGGGTCGACGGCGCCAGCGCGGATCTCCTCGGTGACGGGAAGCGTCACCGGCGACTCCAGGGTGGCTCCCTCGCAGTCACGGATGCGAACGGCGTATCCGTCGCACGCCGACAGGTCGGCGACCGGGAGGTTGAAGGGGGCCTGCACGTCCTCTGCGAGCACGCAGCTGACCGCGTCAGCGAGCTGAACGTCGAGCGGCGGCAGCGCGTGGGCAACGGCCATGCAGTCCTGGTAGAAGTCGGCAACGCTTCGCATAGTTCTTAGTCCTCGAGCTTGGAGCGCAGGAACTCCTTGAGTTCCGCTCCAAGCGCCGGGTCCTCAAGGGCGAGCGTGACGTTAGCTTCGAGGTAGCCGAGTTTGTCCCCGGTGTCGAAGCGTCGCTCGTCGATGACTACACCGTACAACCCTCCACCCTCTTCTTCGGGGAGGTCGATCATGCGCGCGTACCCATCTGTGAGCTGATACTCACCGCCGGCGCCCGGTTCGATGTTCTCGAGGGCCGTGAACACGGCCGGGTCGAGCAGGTAGCGGCCGACGACCGCGTACTCGGACTTGACCTCTTCGAGCGGGGGCTTCTCGGTGACGTCGGTGATGCGCATGAGCTGGCCCTCTTCGAGGTCGACGCCCTCGGGGATCGGCAGGACCTCAACGGCGGTCGACGCGTAGGCGGTGGCCTGCTCGGGGGTGACCTTCAGCAGGGCAACGACGGTGCCGCCCAGGGCTGCGCGCACCTGGATCATCTTGCGCAGCAGCTGCGAGCCGGGCTCCATCAGGTCGTCGGGCAGCAGGACCGCGCAGGGGGCGTCGCCCACGTGGGACTTGGCCTGCAGGATCGCGTGGCCGAGGCCGAGGGGGTGGCCCTGGCGCACGGAGTGGACGCGCGCGTACTTCTTGTACTCGTTGACGTACTCGAGGGCCTTCTCCTTGCCGGCCTTCTCCAGGTCGGCCTCGAGGCCGGGTTCGGCGTCGAAGTAGTCTTCGATCGACTGCTTGCCGGCGCGGGTCACGAAGAGGATGTCTTCGATCCCGGCGTCCGTGGCCTCGCGCACGATGTACTCGATCGAGGGACGGTCGACGACGGGCAACATTTCCTTGGGCACGGACTTCGTGATGGGCAGGAAGCGGGTTCCGCGACCGGCCGAGGGAACGACGGCGTGCACTACGGGCTGGTTTTTATCTGACATACTTCACAGAGTAGCGAAAAAACGGCCCGAAAGGGAGACGATGGCCACAAAAACAACTCTCCGCGCGGAGGTGCGTAGCAGGCGCCGCGCTCGGCGCGTCGGCACGCCCGCAGTCGAGGCCCTGTCCACCCCGGAATTCATCCCCTCCCCCATTCCCGTTCGCGACCGCGCCGAAGCGTCAGGGATCGCTCGCCAGATCCACGCCCTGGCCTCGTCGATGGGCGGAGTCGCCCTGCCCGCGCTGTTCGTACCCACCCCCCTCGAACCCGACATATCCCTCACGCTCGGACTGTTTGAACGCGCGCTCCTCCCGGTCCTCCTCGACGAGGCCGGGGCTCCCCTCGGCGCACCGCGCTGGGGACTGTGGGAGGCGGGCCGGGCGTTGGTAACGCTTGGGCGCCCTCCCGCTCAGCCGGACGGCGAGGCACGGGGCGCGAAGTCGCTCAAGGAGGCAGATCTGATTGTTACTCCTGCGCTCGCCGCATCGGCGGACGGGACACGTCTCGGCCAGGGCGGAGGCTGGTACGACCGCGCCCTCATGCACCGCTCCCCCGGCGTGCCGGTCGTTGCTGTGGTTTTCGACGACGAGGTACTGGAGCCCGGAATAATTCCTGCGGAGCCTCACGACGTTCCCGTCGACGCGATTGTGACGCCGACACGCACGATCACAACAAGCGTCCGATAGGCCTTTTTGCCATGTTTTTCCTGTTAATGACAACGCCGACAGTCGTTTGTCACACACCTCTCACAACGGACTGTTCGGCGTAAATCCGCAGCTCGCTGACCGAATTACAAAAAGTGCGACGAAGATTACCCCCTAATCACTATCCTTAAGACAAAAGTCCCCACTAGTGTTTTCAACGGTAAACGAGCGCCGACGCGGCGCGCGCTCCCCGGCGGCACAGAGCCGCCACGCCGAGGCACTTCGGCGATCCAGAATTGCCGGCCCGGCCGGCCTCATTCAACACAGGAGAAGCCATGCTCAAGGGATTCAAGGAATTCATCTCTCGCGGTAACGTCGTCGAGCTCGCCGTCGGTGTCATCATCGGTGCCGCCTTCAAGAACATCGTCGACGCCCTGGTCGACGGCATCATCAACCCGCTGATCGCGGCCGTCATCGGCAAGCACGATTTCTCGGACGCCTTCATCCTCACCCTGAACGGTACCGACGTGAAGTTCGGCCTGCTGATCACCGCCGTCATCAACTTCCTCCTCATGGCCCTCGCGATCTACTTCTGCATCGTTGTGCCCATGAACGCCCTCAACGCTCGCCGCAAGAAGGCTGAGGACGAGGCTCCCGAGGCCGAGGTCTCCGACGAGGTCAAGCTCCTCACCGAGATCCGCGACGCCCTCGCCCAGGGCACGCCGCGCCGCTGAGCATTTGTTCCCTCCTCGTGAGGGACACGGTGGGGCCGATGCGATTGCATCGGCCCCGCCGTTTTGTATGAGCATGAGAGCACCGCTCGGGCGTCCCAGGGTTCTCTCCCCGCTGATCCTCCTCCGCTGATCCTCCCCCACTGAAGTACCCGATCGCACATACTTCCCCGCAAATGTTGCACGTAATTCAACCCGGTCACTTTTGAGCATCCCGAAAAAACGTTGGAATTGCAGCGACGTGATTTCAAGACCTGAAATAGTCAGCGAGGAATTACGTGCGAGATTGGGGGAACGACAGGGTCGAGCGACGAGCCACACCACAGGCCCACCGCTCGAACAACTGGCGGCAGCCCCCGGATAACTGCGCATATCCGGATGGGTAAACAACATCCGGATAGGTAACGAAGATCCGGATAGCTTAATAACCTATCCGGATGCGCATAACCTATCCGGATGCGTGCCTACGCCCCTACGCCCGCGCCTGCGCGTGCGGCGGCACGTTCTCGAGCAGGCGCGCGTCGTTGGCGCCATCCCCGCGGTCGGGGGCGTCGGCCATGGAGCCGGGGCGCGTGTCCTCGGGGCGTACGCGATCCTCCCAGGAAGGCGGCAGGCCCTCCTCGATGAGGCGACGGTCCACGTCGGACACGTAGCGGGCGACGCGGCGACGTTTGCGCGGCGTCGGCTCACTCATCGGTGGAGTCCCCGGGCGCCGCGTCCTCGTCCGACGGCTCATCCGCATCCTGCACGCTCGCGGGCTTCGTGCGGCGCACGACGTTGCCCAGGACCGCGTCGGACTGGAAGCCGCGACGCGTGATGCCCAGGGCCTCGCGCAGCTCTTCGGCGGTCTCCAGGTCCGTGCGCTCGACGCCGTCAGAGCGCACCCAGGCGGCCATCTCGTCGAGCTGGTCGTCGGAGTAGGCGGCCAGCGGTAGCCCCTTGGCGATCGCGGGGCGCGGACCACGGTTTTCTTCGGAGGCGCGCTCCTTGCGCTTGATGGCGAGCAGCATGCCGGTGGTGTCCTCGTCGGCCTTCTTGCGACGCTTAGACTCCTCATCGAGGCCGTCGTCCAGCATCGGCATGCGCGGGGAGGCTGAAGCATCCGAGGCGTCGTCCTCTTCTTCGGCACCATCATCAGAGGAAGCCTCTTCCACGCGCTCTTCCACACGCTCGTCCGCGACCTCGTCATCGGCGATGCGCTCGGGTACCTCGACGGCGGGCTCGTCGTCGGTGGCGCGCAGCTTGTCGAGCGCGTCCAGGACGGCATCGACGACGAGAGATGCTTCCTTGTCGGGGTCGATGAACAGGGGCATCGACAGGGCGGTGTAGACCGCCCAGCCCTGGGCTTCGAGCCAGCGGGGACGGGCGCGGTCGCGCACGCGCTGGCTGGGCTCCGCCAGGTACTCCTCGTCGTCCGTGAGCACCGCGAGGAGCAGGCGCCCCGGAGATTCCGGGTGACCGATGGCGAGCGGAATCCGCATGCCGCCGGGGATACCGACGTTCGCGACGACCTCGAGGCCGCGCGAATACAGGTGCTCAGCGAGGTCGACGAGCAGGCGATCCGGCTCACCGGCCAGGACAGGCCAGGCGTCCATCCCCTCGCCCGCGTGCCCCTCGGCGATCTCCAGGAGGTCGACGAGCATACGCGCACCCTCGTGGCCGAGGCGGTCACGGTCGATCTCCTCGCTGTGCAGGGCAGAGACGAGCGTCAGGTCTCCGCGCACGACGCGCAGGACCTCGGCGAGCGCGTCCGCGCCCTCCTCGCTCGACAGGACGCCGAAGTCATGAATAACGCGCCCGTGCGGGGTCTTCGCGAACCCGACGGACAGGATGAGCGATTCGCGGGTCAGGCCGGCCACCTGGTCGGGGCCGACGACGACGAAGGGTTCCGGCGTCGCGGGATCAAAGAACGAGGTCAGGCCAGGCTCGTCGGCCTTCACGCTCTCCAGGGCTTCGCGGATGCGCTGCGCGTGTCGCTCGGACAGGGCGACGACCGCGAGGGAACGCTCCGGGGCCTCGACCGCGTGTTCGATGACGGCGTCGACGACTGCGCGCACCTCGGCGGCGGTCGATTCGATCGCATGCGCACCGGGTGCGGGCATGCCCGTCGCCTCCACCCAGCGGGCGGACACGGGCGCGTTCGAGGCAGTCCACGGGACGGGGATACCGGCGTGCTCGTAGCCGTACCGGGCGAGCAGCAGGGCCACCTGATCGTTGAGGCGGCGTGGACCGGGCTCGACACGCACGACCGGCAGGACATCAGCCAGCTCGCGGGTCGCGCCGCCTTCCGAGGCACCCGTCAGATCGTCGATCACGACCAGCTGGTGGCCGCGTGCGATGATCGGTGCCAGCTCGGCGAGCGGCAGGCCGTCAGCGCCGTCCAGGACGACGACGTCGACGGTGCGCCCCGTCGGCGCGAGGGCCGGAACCATCGAGGGCACCGTCATGAGGACGGGCAGCAGGTGGCGCACGAGCGGGTACGACGCGAGCAGGTCCAGGTCGGAGGGAGCCGTTCCGTCGGCGAGCAGGTCTCGCAGCTCCTCGTACTGGCTGGGGCGGGCCGCCAGGGCGTTGGTGCGGATTCGGCGCACGCCCGTGATGGCCTGCGGGATGAGAGAGGCCACCTGGGCCTCGTCGAGCTCGCACCCCTCGCGCAACAGTTCCTCGAGGGAGGCGGGGTCCACTCCGCCGAGCGCGGGCTGGGAGGCGAGCATGGCGCGCAGCAGCGAGGCCCACCACGCGAGGTCGAGCTCGGTGTCGATAGCGGCGTCCTCGACCTCACGATCGGCGAGGTCCTGGGCGAGCTTGTCGAGGCCGTGGGCGGCCAGGCGCTCGCGCATCTGCAGGCGCGCGGGCACCTCGCGGGCGGCGGAGGTGTCGCCGGCCCAGCGTTCGATGAGGGTCGTCAGGCGCTGCAGGTGGGTACCCACCAGGTCCGGTTCCTCGGCCACGAACACGGGGGCGATCGCGTCGAGGTCGTCACGCACGGCATCCGTCAGGGCTGAAATCTCGCCGATCTTCGCGGGCAGGATGGGCCACGAGTCGTCGCCGCAGACCGCGCACCACGCGTCGCGGCGCTCCTGAACGCGAATGAGGGCACGGTGCAGGTCGGGCACATGGACGCCCGGGCGCACGAGGTCCTGAGCTTGCTTGACGAGGCGGTTGCGCTCGGAGCGGCCCATCGAAATATCGTGGTCCTTGCGCCACTGCTTGGGCGCGGTCGCAATCACCATGTCGGCGGCGCTGCGCTCGAACACGCGGGGCAGGAAGACGTCGAGGACGTCGGCGATGCCATCGAACATGGCGAGCTGGCGGTCCCACTGGGCGAGCGTGCCGGCGGGCTTGATGCCGGCCTCGCCGGCGACGGCCGCGATGTGCACGCGCAGCTCGGGCAGGGTCTTGGAGAGGCGGTCGACGCGCAGCAGCACGTCGGAAGCCTGCTCGTCGGAGGTCAGGACAGCGTTGCCCCACGCGGAGGAGGCGGAGCCGCTGAGGGTTCCAGATGCCAGGGCCTCGCGCAGCAGGGCGCGGGCACTCTCACCCTGATCAACCGCGATGTCGTAGAGGGTCTTTTCGTCCAGGCGCACGCGGGTCGTGGGCGGGTTCTCCCCGCTCGTGAGGTCGGTGAGGGCACGCAGCGCGTCGGCCGCGCACACGCCGAAGCGACCGTAGGGCTGGTGGAGCGCGGCCGCATACGACGCGAGTGCGGCGCGTACCTGGCGCAGGCGGGCGCGCATCTCGTCAACGCTTGCCTGGTCGACGACGGGCGAGGTGTCCTCCATCGCGGCGCTCACGCGCGCTGCCAGGGTCTTACGCGCGTCGGAATAGCCGTCGATATTCGCCACGATGTCGGCGAGGCCCAGATCGGCCAGGCGCGTGTAGGCGGCGATTGAACGCGACGGGGAGGTCGACACGTGCAGGACCGACCGACCGGTGGCGGCAGCGTCCGCGAGGATCGCCGCGACGACCGACGCGTCGTCACTGTGCGCGGGGATGTCGATGAAGACGCTACGCCCGTCGGAGGCGGCCTCGACCGCGTCCTGCTGGGAGGGAATCAGGTCGCCGATGCCCTTTTCCGCCCACGGGTCTCGGTCAGCGGGGTTGGGAACCGGAGCCTCGGAACGCAAGTCATTGCGCGCGTCCTGGTCGCCCGCGAGCGCGCGGATCACCTGAGAGTCTTCGAGGGCGGTGACGTCCTCGGCCAGGCTGGCGGCGAGGGCACCGGCCGGGTGGCAGAACAGGCCGATCACGAGGTCGTCGCGGACCTCGAAACGCGGCAGGGCGGCGCAGGCCTCGCGCAAAGCTGCCATCGCCTGGGAGGAGGAGAACCCATGTGCGCCGCTCGCCTGCGCGAGGATCGTGTCCCCGTCCACGTCGAGGCCGTGGCTGCGCAGTGCCTCGGACAGTTCGGGCGCGAGCAGGCCGCCGCGTCCGAGCGCAATGAGCACGTCGTCGTCGCGGCGCACGAGGCGCACGGGGCGCAGCAGGGCGGGCACGGTGACGGCGTCGGTTCCGTTACGCCACGAGGCGGTCCCGATTCCCAGGTGGATGGGGCCTGTCCCGTGCGCGGAGGCGCGCTGCTCGGAGCGCGCGATGATGGAACGGGCGCGCTCGAGGGCGCGGCCCAGAGCAATGGGTTCGCGAATGAGGAGGCTCAGGCGGACGGGGTGTTCCGTGTAGAGCTGGGCGAGGCCTCCGGGGTGCGCGCCGGACAGGGACAGCGTCGGCAGGGACGTGGAGTCTGCGGCGATGTCCTGGTCGAGGCGTGAGCGCCACGCATCGCGCGCAGAGCCGACGAGGGTGGTCGGGTGCGTCGACGTGGACGAGGCTTCGGTGGCCTCGGGCTCGGGTGCGGGACGGCGCGAAAAGATACTAGGAACCACGTTTTAACCCTACGGCAGCACCGCCCTATTGTGTGACGCGGCGCGCCCGGAGGAGGTCGACAACGGAAATCGTCACAACCGCGCCGATGATGAGGGCCATGCCGACGATGTCGATCGCCGTGTAGTTGCTTCCCATGATGAGAGCGGAAAAGGCGGTCGCGGCGATGGGCTCGAGGCTCCCGATGAGCGAGGCCTTGACGGGCCCAATGCGGTCCACGCCCCACAGGAAGGCGGTGGAGGCGACGGCGGTGCCGAGGACGACGGTGATGAACATGGCGAGCACGACGTCGGGCGTCCAGGTGATGTCGAATCGCCACACTCGACCGACCAGGCCGACGCACGCACCCGCGATCAGCAGGCCGTATGCCACGACGACGTCCGCGCCATAGGCCGCAATGAGCCGAGCGGGAAGCAGCGTGTATGTCGCCAGCGTGAGCGCGGCGACGGCACCCCAGGCGAGGGCAGTGGGCGTAATGACGAGGGAGTCCAGCGACCCGTGCGTGCACAGCAGGAAGGTGCCGGTCACGGCGAGGACGATGGCGATCACCTCGGAGGCACGCGGCCATCGCCTGTGGGTGAGGCACACCCAAACGACGATGAGGATGAGACCCAGGTACTCAAGGACGGTGCCGGTGCCCGCGTTCGACGCGCGAATTACCCCCATGTAGGTGATCTGACAGGCCGCGAGCCCAAAAACCGCGTAGATCACGAGGTCACGCCAGTTGCGAGGTGTGGACACCAATTCTCGATGACGAGCGGAGACCCCGCGCGAGCGCGCGAGAACGTAGGCGAGGGCGAGAATGCCCGAGACGAACATGCGGAAGAAGCTGATGAGGGTCAGCTCGATACCGTGATGCTCCATGAGGTAGTCGGCGGAGACACCGGAGGCGCCCCAACACAGGGCGGCGACGACGGTCACGAGATACCCGAGAGCGTTGCGCATGGCGTCCTTCTACTGTGCCCCCGAGACGATTCGAACGTCCGACACCCGCTTTAGGAGAGCGGTGCTCTATCCCCTGAGCTACGAGGGCGTGACAAGTTGTCCGCGCCCACTGTAGCAAAGTGCGCGCACCGCTGCCCTGCAACCCCCGTGCGGAGAGCCTCACCTCGGCGGGCTTTCAACCCCACACACGCACGAGGCCGGGGCACCCACGTGGGAACCCCGACCTCGAGACCGTATGCGTTTAGCGGCGCTCCCATTCGGTGTGCACGGCCGTTCCCGCATCCCCAAGGTGGGCGGAGGGAACGATCATAACCGGGCAGGTCGAGTGCCCGAGCACCGTCTGCGACGTCGAACCGAGAAGCACGCCGGCCAGCCCTCCGCGTCCGCGGGTACCGACGACGACCAGGTCGACCGCGGTGGAGAACTCGATGAGCAGAGAAGCCGCTGAGCCGTCGAGGGCGTGGCGGGAGACGTGCAAGTCATCGCCGTCCAGGGCGGCGGCGATCGCAGTATCCATTCCCTCGCGCACCTGCGCGAGCAGGGCCGAGTGATCGACGCCCGTGGGGGTCCACGTCATGACGGACGGGCCCACCGCGATCGGCACGGCGGACACCGCGGTCAGGCGCGCATCCCACAGGCGGGCCTCGCCGATCGCGCGCTTGAGCGCGCACGAGGGCTGATCGGTGCCGTCGATACCAACGACGACGCGCTCGACGGGCGTGAACTTCTTGCCCGAGGTGTGGCGGGGTACAACGACGACGGGGCACTTCGAGTGCGCGGGCAGAGCCGACGAAACGGTACCGAGGAGACGATCAGCGAATCCGCCGCCGCCGCGGGAACCAACGACGATCATGTCCACCTCAGCGGAAAAGTCGATGAGCACCCCCGCCGGGTCTCCGGGCTCGGTCGAACCCGAGACATGCGTCGCTCCGCGTTCGCGTGCCAGGGCCTTTGCCTCCTCGACAACCTGTTCGGCGCCCGCCTTCAGGGCCTCATCGTCGAGAACGGCGTATCCGCCGTCCAAAGCGGCAGCAGAGTACGAGGCCAGCGCGTAGGTACACAGGCAATGGATGCGCGCTCCGGTGCGCGCGCCGCGATCAGCGGCCCATTTGACGGCGGCAAGGCTCTCCGTCGAGCCATCGACACCGACCAGAATGACTTCGGTAGAACTCATGATGTCCTCCTCGTGGTGGCAGTCACTTATATTGTGCCGCATTTTAACGATCCGCGAAAGCCCAACCCGAGCACAAACAGCGATCCCCGCAGCCCGTGGGGGCTGCGGGGATCATCAGCTATGTGTCGCAGGCTCAGTAGCGCACGTAGGTGGCGCCAGGGCGGACCGGCGAGACCTGGGAGAGACGGCCGGGCACCGTGGCCTCGACCATCTGGCCGCCGCCGATGTAGATGGCGACGTGGCCGGGGTAGGACACGATGTCGCCGGGCTGCGGGTCGGACACGATGGTGCCACCAGCGGTCTGAGCGGACGAGGAGTGCGGCAGGGGGATGCCGGCAGCCGCGTACGCGTACTTGACCAGGCCGGAGCAGTCGAGACCGTTGACGGACTCGCCACCGTAGACGTAGGGGATGCCGGTCAGGCCGAGGGCAGTGGCGACGATGCTGCCACCGGCCGCGTTCAGGGCAGCCTGACGGGCGGAGGTGTCGGCGGTCTCGTCAGCGCGAGACTCCGAGCGGGAAGCGGCCGAGTCGGACTGATCGGCGGCGGGGGTCGCGGCAGCGGGGGCCGGCGCGGGAGCCTCGGCGGTCGCGGAAGCTGTGACGTCCTCTTCAGCGGTCCATTCGATGTCCGGGACCTCAACGGTGGTCACATCATCGACGGCGACGGTCGTCGTGTTGAGGTCAGCGCTCTGCGGCTCAGACTGGGGGGTCGCCGGGGCGGCGTTCGCAACGCCGGCGGCAATCGCGGTCAGCGCAACACCGGCGGCCGACGCGAAAGCGATCGGACGGGCGGCGCCGGAAACGTTCATACCCTCAACGACCGAGTCGGTCAGCGGGCGACGTGCCATGCGGTGACGCGGAGCAGGCTTAATAGTCTTCACTCATGTTCTCCCTGTTTCCCTGCGAGGTTAGCTGTCGGGTTCGGACGGGAGGTCCGGCTCGGCGTGCGAGCTTCACCCCAAGGCTCAAGGAGCCACATCTGGGTTCCCCGCGTGAGACGATTTTTCCGCTCCATTCGTCGTCTCACTTCGGGTTCCGAATGGGCGGGTGGTCTGATGACCGATATGAACTATACCTTGGCCGACCGGTCAATGTCACGTTCTGGTAACAGTGACCCTCCTCATCGTTACCATTTCGTGACATTTGCACCCCCAGGATCCCAGGAAAAACTCACCTCTCACACACGTTTCGCGATTCGAGACACACCCCGTAGACGACAAAAGCCGGGGCTTATCGCCCCGGCCTCGTCAATTGTCAGCGCTCACTCACCCCGCACGAAAAGGTGCGCGGCCAGCGCCATCGGAATCGTCAGGTAACCGCGAACCTCGCCGGCCTCGTCGAGAGCGGCGACACGCACGACGTCACCGTGCGCCGAAAGCCCCACGCGAGCGCCCGGACGCAGGCCCAGCTCATCAAAGGAGGCAAGCAGCTCCGCATCCGCCTGAATCGGCTCGCCAATGCGCGCCAGCGTGAGGGCACCCGCCTCAAGCGAACGCACCGCCAGCTCAGCAGAATAGGCGCCCTCCAGCGGCGCACAGCCGGGCATAGGGTTGCCGTAGGGGTCCACGCAGGTATTGCTGAGCAGCTCCTCCAGGCGCGCCTCGACGGCGTCGCTCATCACATGCTCCCAGCGGCACGCCTCGTCGTGCACCTGCGCCCAGTCCATACCGATCACGTCGAGGAGGAGGCGCTCGGCCAGGCGATGCTTACGCAGCACCTCGGTGGCGTGTGCCCGGCCAGTGTCAGTCAGCTCGAGGCGACGATCGCCCATGACGTGCAACAGCCCGTCGCGCTCCATGCGCGCGACCGTCTGCGAGACCGTCGGCCCGGAGTGCCCCAGGCGGTCGACGATGCGCGCACGCAAGGGGGTGACCCCATCCTCCTCGAGCTCGAGGATGGTCTTGAGGTACATCTCTGTGGTGTCGATCAGGTCTGCCATGACGCCCTCCTTTATCAGGCATGTAATAAACACAGAATAGGGTCACCTTCCTTCCCGCAAGCGCAACGACGCGTTGATGCGGAAAAACGGGCGTGTCGGCGTGGGCGCCCTCACGATAATTCGATTAATGAACGTGATGGAAATACCCGACCCGAGGAGACTAGGCTGTTGCCATGGTGGCTTTCCCCGACATCCCCCAGGCCCTCCTCCCCACTGACGGACGCTTCGGCTGCGGCCCCTCCAAGGTGCGCGCCGCACAGCTCGAGGCGCTCTCCTCCCCTCTCCTCATGGGTACCTCCCACCGCGCAACGCCTGTGCGCGACGTGGTCGCCTCGCTGAAGGACGGACTACGCACCCTTCTGTCGGTCCCCAGCGACTACGAGGTCGTCCTGGGCAACGGCGGCGCCTCCGCATTCTGGGACGTGGCCTGCGCGTGCCTCATCTCTTCTCGCGCGGAGTTCGGCTCCTGGGGCGCATTTGGCGCGAAGTTCGCCTCCGAGGCGGCCCGCGCGCCCCACCTCACTACCCCCCTCATCGACGAGGCCGCGCACGGTTCTCTCGTTACCGTGTCCCCACGCGGGGCTTCAGAGGGCGTCGACGTCTACGCCTACCCCCACAACGAGACCTCCACCGGCGTCACCTCTCCCGTCTACCGGGTCGAGGTACCCGACGCGCTCACCCTCGTGGACGGCACGTCGATCGCGGGGGCCGCACCCGTCGACCTGACCCAGGTCGACGCCTACTACTTCTCCCTCCAAAAGGCCCTCGGGTCCGACGGTGGCCTGTGGGTCGCACTCCTCTCCCCCGCCGCCGTCGAGCGCGCCCGCCGCGTCGAGGAGAGCGCCGACGGACGCTGGGTCCCGCAGTTCCTCTCCCTGTCCGCAGCCATCGACAACTCGCGCAAGGACCAGACCCTCAACACTCCCGCGCTCGCAACAATCATCATGGCGGAGCGCCAGGTCCGCTGGCTCCTCAAGCGCGGCGGGATGGACGCGGTGAGCGCCCACTGCGCCCAGGCCTCGTCCCTCATCTACGACTGGGCCGAAGCGAATCTGGCCGCACGCCCCTTCGTGGACAACCCGGCGTGGCGCTCCCCCGTGACCGCCACGATCGAGATCGACGAGGCCGTCAGCACCTCTGAGCTGGCCGCGCACCTGCGCGCACGAGGGATCGTCGATATCGGCGCCTACCGCGGCGTGGGCGCCAACCAGCTGCGCATCGGAACGTGGCCGAGCGTGGAGGTCGAGGACGTGGAGGCCCTCCTCGCCTGCATCGACTACTGCCTGGAGCGCGTGCTCTAAGTCCCTCGCCCTGCGCCGATCAGATCGGGTCGACCGAACGGCGCGGCGCGTCCACGGAGGAATCCGCCTCGATGCCCACCCACGGGAACGAGCAGCGGCGCACGACGCGCCCCTTCCAGTGGATCATCGCCCACGCTCCGCAGATGAGCGCGATGCCGAGGGAGGCGATGCCGCCGACCAGGATCGACCAGCGCGCCCCAAACATGGTCCCCACCCAGCCGACGAGCGGCGAGCCGATCGGTGTCGCACCCAGGAAAACGAGGGAATACAGGGCCATGACGCGCCCGCGCTTGTCGGGATCGGTGCGCGTCTGTACGAGGGCGTTCGCACTCGTATTCATCGTCAGCATGCCAAAGCCCGTGGGAATCGACAGGAGGGCAAACCACCAGTACGAGGGCGATAGACCCAGCAAGATCTCGGCGGTCCCGTAGAAGGCGGCACCCATGAGAATCGTGCGCAGGCGAGGAGCGCGGCGCGCCGCTCCCGTGGATCCGAGAATCGAACCGAAGGCCATGAAGGTCGAGAGAATGCCAAAAGATCCGGCGGCCTTCCCGAACACCGTCGTCGCCATGAGAGCGCTCGTCATCTGGAAGTTCATGCCAAGCGCGCTCACAACGAAGATCAGCGCGAGGATGATGCGAATGTCGGTGCGGCTGTGCACGTAGACGACGGACTCGCGCAGCTGGCCGCGGGCGCGCGGCACGAGCGTGCGCGGATACAGTCGGTCACCGCGCATGAGGGCCAGCGCGATGACGGGGGCCATGAACATGACCGCATCGATGATGAACACCGGGCCGATCCCCCACCAGTCGATGAAGAAGCCCGCGGAGGCCGGGCCGATGAGGCGCGCGGTATGGAAGGCCGTGGCGTTCAGGGCAACGGCGTTCGCCATCTTGTCCTGAGGCACGAGCTCGCCCACGAAGGCCTGGCGCGCCGGGGTATCGACGGCGGAGATAGTCCCCGAGATGAACGCCAGGATGTACTGGTGCCAGAGCTCGCCCGTCCCCGTTAGAACCACGATGCCGATGATGAGGGAGACGAGACCGACCCCCGTCTGCGTGCACTGCAGGAGGCGGCGCCCGGGGACGCGATCCGCGAGGACCCCCGCCCACGCCGAAAACAGGATGATCGGCAGGAACTGCAGAGCGGTGACCACGCCAACCTGCGAGGCATCGTGATCGGTGAGAACCGTCAGCACGTACCAGTCCTGGGCGACGCGCTGAAGCCACACGCCCGTCGACGCAATGAGCGAGGCGACGAACCAGTACCGGTAGTTCACGTAGCGCATGGATGCAAACGTTGCCGACATGCCGTTCCTCCCTCTCTCAATTCACGCACTGTACGAGGCAGGGGCTGACGGCGCTGACCGGCCCCCATCGGTGCACCTTCCCAGGATACGACCGCCCCGCCGGAGGAAGGCTCCGGCGGGGCGGGAAGGGTATGAAGCGTGACGAATCAGCCGACGCCGAGGAGGCGCTGGATCGGACCCATCAGGAAGTAGATGACGAACAGACCGGCGACCAGCCACATGAGCGGGTGCACCTTGGCGGCCTTGCCCTTGACGAGCTGGATGACCGCGTAGGTCACGAAGCCCACACCGATGCCGACGGACACGGAGTAACCGAAGGGCATAAAGGCGATCGTCATGAAGGCGGGGATCGCAACTTCCTCGGAATCCCAGTCGATGCCGGTCACCTGGGTCATCATGAGGAAGCCGACGAACACGAGGGCCGTGGAGGCCGCCTCGGTCGGGACCAGCTCGACGAGGGGCGCCAGGAAGGTCGACAGCAGGAACAGGATGCCGGTGACCACGGAGGCCAGGCCGGTGCGAGCACCCTCGGCGACACCCGAGGCGGACTCAACGTAAGAGGTGTTCGAGGAGACGCCGCCGACGCCGCCGGCCACCGCGGCCAGGGAGTCGATGATCAGGATCTGGCGGGTCTTGGGGGGGTTGCCGTCCTTGTCCAGCAGGTTACCCTCCGCGCCGACGGCCACCATGGTGCCCATCGTGTCGAAGAAGTCCGCGAGCATGAGCGAGAAGACCAGCAGGATCACGGAGACGACGCCGAGCTTGCCGAAGCCGCCGAACAGATCCACCTTGCCGAGCGTGTCGAAGACAGGAACCGCGATCGGGGAACCCTTGAGCTCGGGGACGGTCTGGCCCCAGCCGGTCGGGTTGGTATCGGAGATGCGGTCGATGTGGGCGAAGGCCTGAACAATGACTGCGAGGATCGTGGAGGCGATGATCGAGATCAGCACCGCGCCCTTCACCTTGCGCACGTAGAGGATCATCATGAGGAACAGGCCGAACACGAAGACGAGGGCCGGCCAGCCGTCGAGCGAGCCCGAGATGCCAAACTGGACGGGGGTCGCGCCGGTGCGCACGATGCCCGCGTTCACGAGGCCGATGAGGGCCACGAAGAGGCCCAGGCCCACCGTGATGGCGGTCTTAAGGGCGGCGGGAACCGCACGGAAAACGGCCTCACGGAAGCCCGTGAGGACGAGCAGGAAGATGAGGATACCTTCCCAGGCGATGATGCCCATGGCCTCGCCGTAGCTGAGGCCGGCACCGAGGACCAGGGTAAAGGCGACGACCGCGTTGAGGCCGAGGCCTGCGGCGAGCGCCAGGGGGTAGTTCGCGACAACACCCATGAGGATCGTCATGATGCCCGCGACGAGCGCGGTGCCGGCTGCGATGCCCTGGGTCGTGATGGAGCCGTCTTCGGGAACGGCATTACCCAGGATCGCCGGGTTGACGACCAGGATGTATGCCATCGCGAAGAAGGTGACAATTCCACCGCGGATTTCGTGACTAATAGTCGAGCCGCGCTTGGAAATCTGGAAGAACGAATCAAGTGACTGTGCGAAGCCGCCGTGGGACGGGGCGGTCTTTTCTTGTGTGCTCACCGGATAATCGTGCCTGTTCGGCCGCCCGCATGCAAACAAACTCATCATTTGCCCACTTGCTGAGAAAGCACCCGGGACTCAGTCCCGAGTGCTTTCTGTCAGTTTACAGCGGAAGGAAACGTCAGCCTTCCTGTTCCTCACCCGTCGGGGCCTCGGCCTGGGCGGATATCACTTCGCCGACCACGGCCTCGTCCTTCTTCGCCTCGTTCGATGCGCGCGGCATCGGCTCGGCGTCGAGCGCCCCTTCGTTCACTCGCGAGGGACGCACGGGCCACGCGGTGCCGTTCTTGGGCACGTCGGTCTCCGAGTGAGAGCCGCACGTGTGGTCCAAAGAGACCACGGCACCGTCGTCGGTCGCCCACTCGTTCGCACACACGCCAAACATCGTGCGCATGTCCCCGCCCATCTTCACGAGGAAGCCACACGTCGAACACGTGTTACGCGGGCGACGCCCGGACTTCGGGCCGCGTTCCGACTCGTACCAGCGCTTCGCGGCCTGGCTGTGCCCTTCCGGCGAGAGGACGCGCACCCTCCCTAAGCCGAGCTCTCGCACGACCGGCAGGTCCGGGTCCACGCTCGTATCCTCGAAGCTCTGCACGAGACGCTCATCGTCCGCCTTGTACGGCAGGACGTCGTCGCGAGAAATATCCGAGGGACGCAGGCGATCCTCCCACGGAACCCACTCGGGGGCCAGAAGCGCACCCTCACCAGGGGTCATATCGACTTCACACACGGTGGCGACGCGTCCGCGCGGCACGCGGGCGATGGTCACGGCCCAGCACCAGCCCACGTAACCCGCGTCAGTCGACGCGAAATAGTGGGTAGCCAGGCGCTCCGACACCATCTCGAATCCGACGTGCTCGCCGACGGGACGCGGGTGCGCGACGGCCTCGGCACCGGCGCGCGCGACGTCGACGGCGGCCTCGAGGACGGCGTCCTTCTTCACTGCCCGCAGGCGGGCATTAGTCTTAGGCATCAAATTCCTCTGCGACGGCGCGCAGCACCTTCGCGATCTTGGTTGCGTTGTCCGGGTAGGAACCGCGGCGCAGCGCGGCGCTCGAGGAGTCGAGGAGCTTAATCAGATCCTCGACGACGGGCACCATCGCCTGCGGCTTGCGGCGCTTGGCTCGGGCAACGGAAGCTGTCTCCTTCAGGAAACGCACGCTCAGAGCCTGCGGTCCCTTTCGTCCGTCGGCCACCGAATACTCCACGCGAGCACCCACTCGCGGGTTAGCGTGGTCGGCCGGCAGCGCGGACGAGTGGAGGAAGACATCAGCGCCGTCATCTCCCGCAATGAAGCCAAAACCGCGTTCTGCGTCGAAGAACCTCACTTTACCGGTGGGCATGGTCCCCTCCTTCTCTCAATAGATAGTCTGAAAGCCCCTATGGGCTCTCCCTATCATAGGGCCCTCTTCCTCCGCGCGCGGGAAAGCGGCCGACGCCTGTAGCGAACAGCACCGCTACCCCCATTCCGTCTGAGCTTTCGCGTAGACTGACCCCACGGAAACAACCACCGATGCCGCGGTGCGTCACACGCTAGACGCGCACGGCACACATGGTGTATGTTGACCTGTTCGCCACATCGCAGGAGGACCCCGTGACACGAATCCGCCGTTTCAGCCTCATCGCTGTTCTCACAGCGATACTGCTTGCGCTGGGCCTTCCCGCGCTCGCAGCGTCGCCCATGTCCATCAGTGATTCGGTCACCGATCCCGACGGCTGGCTTGCCAGCGCAGACCGTTCCACGATCGAGTCCGCGACCAGCAGGGCCGCGTCCTCCGGCAAACCCGTCAAGGTCGTCCTCGTCGCTAACTTCTCGGGTACGGACGCAGCGTCCTGGTGCAAGCAGACCGCCGAGCGCTCCTCCCTGGCCAACGGCACCGTCGTCTACGTCATCGCATACTCGCAGCGCCGCGACGCAGCCTGCTCCTACAACGGGCCATCCGGCACCTCCCTTCAGAACGCCGTGCGCGCATCCGAGGCCCAGTTGACGCCCAATCCGCTGACATCTTCCGCCGTCGCCAACGGAGTCGACGCATTCGTTAATACCTACGTAAACAGCTCCTACAACTCCAGTTCCACGGGCTCGAGCTCCACGAGCTCAAGCCCGTCGCGCAGCTCCAGCTCGTCCTCCGACGACACGAGCTCGCTTTTCGGCATGTTCGTCATGTTCCTGCTGCTCGTGGGCGGCGTGATTGCCGTCGCCATCGGAGTTGCGCGCTCGTCGCGTCGCAACAGGGTCGCCGCCCTGCAGGCCGCACAGGTCGACGCCGAGAGCGCGGCGCGTGCCGCTCAGGAAGCGAATCGACAGCTCCTGTCCGCGGACGAGCAGGTACGCACCGCGACGGACGAGCTCAACTACGCGCGCGCACAATTCGGCCTGAGCTCCACGGACGAATTCGCCCGAGCGATCGAAGCCGGTAAGGCAGCGGTCTCGCGCGGCTTCAGCGCCCAGGGGCAGATGAACTCTGCAACCCTGCCGGCCGAGCAGCTCCGCCTGGCCACCGCAATCATGCAGGATCTGGGCGCCAACATGAACCCGCTCAGCGCCATCCAGGCGTCGTTCGCCACCAAGCGCGCCGAGCAGGCCTCGCTCCCCGAGCGAATCGCCGAGGCCCGCGAGCGCCTCGCGGAAGAGCTGGCGGATCTCGAACGCGCGAAGTCCGAGCTGGCCAGCATTTCGGCGCTCTACCCTGCGCAGATGCTCGCATCCCTCCAGGACAACCCGGACCAGGCCTCGGCCCTGCTCACCTCGGCACGCACCGCCATCGACACCGCAGAAGCATCCGCATCCACCGATCGCGCGCACGCCGCGAGCGCCCTCGACACGGCCCTGCGCGCCCTGACGATGGCCAACCACCAGACCGACGCGATCTTCTCGGCGAAGTCCGACCTTGACGCGATCCGCGATCGCCTCGTCGCGGCGATCAGCTCGATCTCCTCGGACATCACCGACGTCAACGAACTGCACACGGATCCGGCGGTCTTCAACCCGCTGGTGGCCGACGCTCACGCGGCCATCGCCGAGGCCCAGGCGGCCCTGGCAAACACGGGCGATCCGCTCGCGGCCCTCGAGCACCTGCGCATGTCCGAGGCAACCCTGGATGCCGCGCTCGAACCGCTGCGCACCAAGGAGGAGGCCTACGAGAAGGCATACACCGCTGCCGAGGCTCAGATTTCGTTGGCCGAGTCCGCCGTCGCCCAGGCCCAGCGCTACGTGCAGGGCCGACGCGGAGCCATCGACCTTGAGCTGCGTTCGACCCTGAACAACGCTGAGAGCGCCCTGAGCACCGCTCAGCGCTCACTCGAGGACGATCCCGAGGCCGCGTCGACACACGCGATGAACGCACGCGCCCTCGCGGACAGCGTCATGGCGACCCCCATCCAGAACTTCGGCGGGTCGTGGGGGCAGCCCACCACGGGCAACGGGTCCTACACGGGCTCGTCCCTGGGTGACTTCCTCCTGTGGTCGACGCTGTTCTCGAATTCCGGTTCGCACCACCGAGACGACTTCGATCCCTTCCACAGCGGCTCCAGCTCGTCCGGATCCGGCTGGTCCTTCGCTTCCGGCGGCGGCTCCGACTGGGGCTCGAGCTCGAGCAGCTCCGACTGGGGTTCGGGCGGCTGGTCCTCCGCTTCCGGTAGCTTCTGAGTGTTGCCCACCCGTGAGGCCCGCACATTCCTTTGTGTGTGGGCCTCACGGCATCCTTGTGGCCTCGGGAAACGTAAGCTAGTCCCTCACAGCTCCTCATATTTCCTCGTAAACTAAGAACGATCGCGAACCGGCGCCGCACCAAACAGCGTGTTGTCAGCGCGATCGAGCCGCACAGCAGAGCTTTATCGCTTCACCGACGAGCAGGAGACACCGTGTCACGGATCCAACGCCTGGTTGTCGCAGCCATCATGATGGTTGCGATGCTGATTAGCGGTGCACCAGCGTTCGCGACCGAGCCGCTCACCACATCAACCTCTATTACCGACCCTGAAGGGTGGCTCGACAAAGAAAACCGGGCGCGCATCGACGATTACATCCACCGTGCTGAAGTACAGGGCTTCGAGGTACGCGTCGCCATCGTACCCAACTTTTCTAATGTCAACCCTCCTGATTGGTGTTCGCGGAGCTTAGCTAATTCCGCTGACTCGGTGAGTGACATCCTCTACGTCGTTGCTTACGAGGAGAGAAGTGATATCTACTGCACCCGTGGCAACCCAACCCAGAAATATCTACTCACGATCGCTCATAAGGCGGCACAGCGCGCATTCAAAACCGATCCCCTAACGCCCGAGGACGCAGCAGAAGCAGCAGTATCTTTCATCTCAAGCCTCCAAAACATGGGATACGGGGAATACGCCCACCGCGCCGAACTCAACACAGCCTCCCAGAAGAGCGCGTCCTCGGAGACTGCAGCCTCTGACGATTACGAATCTGTAGTTTCTATCGTAATTCTTCTTATTCTCACGGGTGCCACAACAGTGTGGGGACTATCGAGACGACGTGCACAACTCGAGAAGGCGGATGATACATCCGAGGTGAACCCCCCTCTCCACACCCCTGTGAGGCGCGAGGCCCTGAGGGCCGCAGCGGAAGCACACCGGCGCTTGTTGGAGGCCGAGGAACAGGTGCGCGCCGCGGAGGAGGACTGGAACTTCGCTCGCGCCCAGTTCGGTAGTGCTGCGGCTGAGGAGTACGGACGTCGCCTCGAGGCAGCGAAGGAAGCTATTGCGCGCGGCTTCGACACCCACAAACAGATCGAGCAGACCCCTGATTCTCACACCAAGCAACGCCTCGCCACAACGATCACGGAGGATCTCGACAAGAACCTTCCGCCCCTGCAGGATGCTCGCAAGGAGTTTGAGGCACAACGCGAGAAGCGGTCATCGCTTCCCAAGCAGCTCGCCGATGCTCGCGAACGCCTCGTCGAGGAGCTCGCCGATCTGGAGCGCTCGAAGGAAGAACTCTTCAGTATCGCAGGCCTCTATCCTGAGTCCATGCTCGCTTCGCTCCAGGACAATCCGCAGCGCGCGGCACAACTGCTGGAGTCCGCTCAAACTGCACTGGAGACCACGAGCGCACATCTCGACACCGATCCCACCCGCGCAGCCTCCGCGCTGGATACCGCCCAGCGTGCACTGACCATGGCCAATGCGCAGACAGGTGCGATCTTCTCTGCGAAGACCGATCTTGACGCATTCCACGAGAGGCTCACCGCTTCCATCGGTTCCGTTTCTACCGCTGTGTCGGACGTGAAGCGGCTCGATTCCTCCAACGCCTTCTCTCCCCTTCTGGACGAGGCCGACGCCGCCATCGCCAGGGGACAGCGTGCGCTGGTCAGCGACGAGGACCCCCTCGGCGCGCTCGAGAACCTTCGCGACATGGAGCTCCGAATGGAAGCGATCCTCACTACTCTCACGACTCAGTAACAGGCAACGCGCAAGATACCGCACAGCGCCACATTCGCAACGCCGATGCTGCCCTCACCTAGGCTTTAACCTACCTAAAGGACCACAAGGGTTCGGCCCTGTTCGACGTGAACAGGCTGATGAGCGAAGCCAACCAGACAATGACCGAAGCGCACGCAGCCCTCGACGAAGATCCCCTCGATGAATTTGTAAGAACCTTTCGCATTGAAAACAAACAGGATGTTAAAACTCAGCTGATTTCAGGGAATTACTTTTAGGTACTTTCAATGTCAGGATTTTAAAATGGGGTAAAAGCGAGACAATAACGAATGACTCCCATTTGGTTCGAAAATCTACAATACCTAAGGAAGTTGATAGACGAATAATGGGCAAATTTAGTTTAGAAGAACCACCAGTAAGGCACGGAATACCGTTTAGTACGCGCAACCCAGAAAGAAATAAAATGACTAGCTATAGCTAGAGTAAAAACGGTTGCAACACTCAACACTGTTATAGGATTAGAGGCGAAAAGCAAAGAGAGAATCAAGGCAGCCAGATAGAGTGTCGCTTGAGCACAGTAGTAACTTCTCGAATAGCGAAGATAGTTTTTGTTATAGGGCCCATTTGCTAGGACAGCAGCTTGGAAGAGGCCAATCCCGATATAAAAGAGGCTGATTGCAACGAGAAGATTAGCATCAGGATTCAGAAGAAAACCCATCGAAACTGTCATCAACATAAGCCCGATGAAAATAGGATAGTGACTATAAATTATAAATAATCCCTTTTGATTGGATCCTTGATCAATAGCATGGTCAAATTCGCCAAAATAAAACAAGAACAGGGAAAGCATGATAACGAAATTAAGAACCGAATAAATCGAGAAATTCTCAACTGTAAAGAAGCTAACTAGCCCAATAACCATCTCTCCAAACGTAATAATGACAAGAAGGGAG
Source organism: Schaalia odontolytica (assembly GCF_005696695.1). Lineage (NCBI taxonomy): Bacteria > Bacillati > Actinomycetota > Actinomycetes > Actinomycetales > Actinomycetaceae > Schaalia > Schaalia odontolytica. The sequence continues at coordinate 2,010,764 of NZ_CP040006.1, forward strand.
ACGCGCTCGATTAAATGGGGAAGATTTACCTGGAAATGCTCATCTTTAGTAATCAAGAAAATTGGCACAATAAATGTTAGCAGAATACTAGCAATAAAGATATAGACTCCAACGTAAATAGGAAAAAGAGCTGCCAGATAGACTCCTAAGCTTTGCAGACCTGTTAACCATAGAAAACCTTTGATACTTTCCCGATCAGCATTATCGGTTGATCCTCTAAAAAACTGAACCAAATATTGAAAAAATAAGGTAAGGGTTAATGTGCCAACAGCCCAACAGGTATGATAGTACCATTGTTGCCAATTGTATCCAATCATATTGGATATAAAGAGCATAAGTCCCATGTTGACAAACATGATCACCATGTTAAATAACGAGTTCGTTCCATAGCGATTGGTATAAATGGTTTGAATCATCCAGGAATTGATGATAACCATGACAGAGATGAAGAAATCAAGTAAAGAATCCCAAGCCAAAACACCGCTATGAAGAGGGTGAATTAAAGCAGTTGCTTTTGAAATTGCAAAAACAAACACTAGGTCATAAAATAGTTCTGAAAATTCTACACGTTTATGCTTAATAAGAGTTGCCATCTTAAGACCTTTCTGTTGTATAGGTGCAAGTTATCACAACATACACTATAGAGCATAGTGCAACAAATGAACTCATAGCGCTTCGATAGAAAAGTGAGATTATCCCCACTTACTATTAAATCTAATAGCTCCTCGTTTTCAATCAAGAGCTCTAATGGAGATTTTTTCTCGCTACAATAAAACCGGGTTCATTTTGGTTATGAAATGTCCTTTTCTAAGCAGTTGAATCAACATACAACTCTCTTCCGTGTTCTGTGTATAGCTGATTGCCTCTTGGTCGGTTAAGTAAATCCTCTAAGTGTTGCCCATCCACATGTGGGAAATGCTCGATAGATTTGACAGCTTTTAAGATTTCACCTATTTGATCAGAGCATTTATTAGATTCAAGAACACGCTTTTCTAACTCAATCTCTTTACTAATTCCAAATAGTTAGGTTGGAGTTGCATTGAAACATTCCGCTATATTATCCATGATTTATAAAGGTAGGATAGCCATTTTGTATTTCGTAATCAGAGATGGACTATTTACTGATTCCTACACCGTCCATCTGAAAGACCTCAACATTCCCAGTACCATCTGTGATCGCCCCGATCTGAGCGCGGGCGCTCGCCCGGATGACCTGGGGTTGGAGGTGACGGGTCAGCGCATTGAGCCAGACCCTGCAGTGTTGGTATGCCATATTGCTGGTGAGGATCGGTGGTGCCGACGCTGCGCGTGCCTGGGAACTTCTTGTGGCACGGCGGTCAGGCGCTTGGCTCACGTACCCTGCGGGTGGCGTCCCACATCTGGCTGGCCTCCCAGCCCAACACGTAACGCGAGCGCATGGAGATCGCCGCGATGGATCGATTTACCGGGTTCACAAGCGCAGCCGCTGAAGAACTCCCCGGCGCGAGGGCGGTCATGGATCTCTTCCACGTCGCGCACCTGGCCGGGGATGCTCTCGATGAGTGCCGGAGGCACATCGGGCAAGAACGTCACCAGCGACGCGGGCATCCCTACCGCCCTCACGGAGATCGTCACACTGGGAAGAACGCTCAAACGGTGATCCAGAGATATCCTGGCCTACTTCGACCAGCCCCCACACCACAGGCGATCCCACCGAAGCCATCAACGGCCACCTCGAACACCGACGCGGCTCCGCACTCGAACTTGCGAAACCTCACCAACTACACCACCCGAGCACTCCTCGAAACAGGAGGATTCAAAACCCAACTACACCCCCAACTATGAAGAGCCACTTTTTCCAGTTGACTTAGATGCCCCCTACAGGCAATCGCAGCGGCCTCGCGGGCCACCACGCTCGCCCAGCGCGCGCTTGCAGCACCGGGACGACGATAGAGGAGGTTGACGAGGTTTCATCACCGCGTGACACTGACCACCGTGACCACGTCGCGCATGACCCCACTCAGCATCGGCTCAAGCCCGGCTGATTTCCACCCGCACCCGACCATCGCGTACACTGGTCCCACACCAATACAATGTGACTCAAAATACATTAGATTGAGGGCGCTGCACCTCGCAATGATGTATCTTGATCTGTTCGCCACTAACCGAGGAGGATCACATGCCGCGGATTCGAGACTCTCGAACACGTGCGTGCAATGAGAGCCAGGCCAAATGCCACGCTCGATCCGCTTCGCTGCGCGTGGCACCACTCGGGAGAAACACACTCAGCGTGATGGCACCCCAGTCCCCCACACACACTGATCCAACAACCGGTTCGGGCAACTCGTAGCCCACCCACCAATCGCGCGAGGCCTCATCTCGCTCACAACCCGCGCACACGCGCACCAACCCAAACCGCGCAGATGCGCACCACCTCTAAGGAGAACATCATGGCCGAAAAGCAGACGATCCTGGGCCGCATTGCTCAGCTCGCCAAGGCGAACATCAACGCGCTCCTCGACAAGGCCGAGGACCCGCAGAAGATGATCGACCAGCTCATCCGCGACTACACCAACTCGATCATCGAGGCCGAGAACGCGATCGCTCAGACCCTGGGCAACCTGCGCATGGCCGAGCGTGACTACGAGGAAGACGTTAAGGCCGCCGCCGACTGGGGCCAGAAGGCCGCCGCCGCGTCCGCGAAGGCTGACTCCCTGCGCGCCGCCGGCGACGAGGCCGGAGCCGACAAGTGGGACAACCTGGCCAAGGTTGCCCTCGGCAAGCAGATCCAGTTCGAGAATGAGGTCAAGACCGAGGAGCCCGCTCTCGCTTCTCAGCGCGATGTCGCCGAGCGCCTGAAGACCGGCCTCGCTCAGATGAAGGACAAGCTCTCCGAGCTCAAGAGCCGCCGCGACCAGCTGATCGCCCGCGAGAAGACCGCTAAGGCTCAGGCCCAGGTCACGGAGGCCCTCGGCTCCATCAACATCCTGGACCCCACGAGCGAGCTCGGCCGCTTCGAGGACCGCGTGCGCCAGCAGGAGGCCCTCGCCCAGGGCAAGATGGAACTGGCCGCCTCCTCGCTGGACGCCCAGTTCGCTGAGCTGCAGACCGACTCCTCGCAGGTGGAGATCGAGGCTCGCCTGGCCGCCCTGAAGGGCAACAACACCCAGGCGTGAGCAACGCGGCCCAGCCGCACACATAGACAGGCCGGGCGGCCCCTCGCGGGGCCGCCCGGTTCGTCATGTCGGTGCCAACGCGTCCGCTCGCGGACGCGGGGCCAGGGTTTACAGGAAGGACATCGGGTCGAAGTCGTCGATATCGATGATGTGGAGCCTGGGTAGGCGCACCTGGAAGGCGTGCACGTCGTATTCGAGGTCGATGATCTCCAGGCCTCGTTCCTCCAGCTCGTGGAGCTGGGAGGAGAGGAATTCCTTGAAGCACATGACCGCGACGCGGCGGCCCTGGTCGAGGAGGGTCTCGATCTGGGGCAGGAAGTCGGCATCGTGGCTGGCCAGGATCACGTCGCCCGTACCGAGCTGCGCGATCGCGTCCATGGTGCGCTGGAGGCCGACGTCGACGACCTTCATGTCGGCCGGACCCGACAGGGGGATGACCGAGTAGTCCATGGCCGTGAGCGCCTGGACGAAGCCCATCGGCAGGAAGCCGGAGGAGCCGTTGAGGAAGAACAGGCCCTTGGCCTTCTGGCCCCAGCGGCCGTGCGCGCTCTCGAGGACACGATCCCAGCGGGGGCGCTCCTCGGGGTTCGGGCGCCGATCAAGGACAGAGAGACCCAGCGTGGCATCGATATTTTCGCCGTCTACGACGAGATATGTTGTTTGATTATTAGGGTTTTCCATGGGAATAGAGTAACTGACGATTGTCCATACCTATGCGGCCTTGAGTCCTATGTATAACCCGATAGAGCGAGGCCGGGACTGCTCAGCGCAGCCCCGGCCTCGTCAATTTCTATGGAGTGACAATCACTTCACGTCGTCGTCAACCCAGTCGAGCGTACGCGTGACGGCCTTCTTCCACAGGCGGTAGGTGCGGTCGCGCTCGGCCGGCTCCATGGACGGCGTCCAGCGCTTGCCTTCCTGCCAGTTGGCCACGACGTCCTCGGTGCCCGACCAGTAGCCCACGGCCATACCGGCGGCGTAGGCGGCACCCAGGGCGGTCGTCTCGATGACCTTCGGGCGAACAACGTCGACGCCGCACAGGTCGGCCTGGAACTGCATGACCAGGTCGTCGTGCGTCATGCCGCCGTCAACCTTGAGCTCCTTGAGCGGCACGCCGGAGTCTGCGTTCATCGCGTCGAGGACCTCGGCGCTCTGGAACGCGGTCGACTCCTCGACGGCGCGGGCGATGTGGCCCTTGTTGACGTAGCGGGTGAGACCCACGATCGCGCCGCGGGCGTCCGCGCGCCAGTAGGGGGCAAACAGGCCGGAGAAGGCGGGGACGAAGTACACGCCGCCGTTATCCTCGACCGTGCTGGCCAGCTCGCCAATGTCCGAGGACTTGACGATCATGCCCAGGTTGTCGCGCAGCCACTGGACCAGCGAGCCTGCAACGGCGATCGAACCCTCGAGGGCGTACACGGCCGGCTGATCGCCGATCTTGTAGGCGACCGTGGTGAGCAGGCCGTTGTTGGAGAAGACGGGCTCGGTGCCGGTGTTCATGAGCATGAAGCAGCCGGTGCCGTAGGTGTTCTTCGCCATGCCCTTCTCGAAGCAGGCCTGGCCGAAGGTGGCCGCCTGCTGGTCGCCGAGGATTCCGGCGATCGGGGTGTCGATGAGCAGACCATTCTTGCGGCCGTAGCCGTAGATCTCGGAGGAAGACTTGATCTCGGGGAGCATCGACATCGGGATGCCGAAAATCTCGCAGACGTCCTCGCGCCACTGCAGCGTGCGGATGTCCATGAGCATGGTGCGCGAGGCGTTGGTGACGTCGGTGCAGTGCACGCCGCCGTTGACGCCGCCCGTCAGGTTCCACAGGACCCAGCAGTCGGTGTTGCCGAAGAGCAGGTCGCCGGCCTCGGCGCGCTCGCGAGCGCCCTCGACGTTGTCGAGGATCCACTTGATCTTGGAGCCGGAGAAGTAGGGGGACAGACCCAGGCCACAGATCTGGCGGAAGCGGTCCGGGCCCTCGTCGCCCTCGAGTTCCTTGACGATGTCGGAGGTGCGCATGTCCTGCCAGACGATGGCGTTGTAGACGGGCTCGCCGGTGTTCTTGTCCCACACGACGGTGGTCTCACGCTGGTTGGTGATACCGACGGCCGCGAGGTTGTGGCGGTTGATTTCCGCCTTCTGCAGAGCCTCGGCGACGACGGTACGGGTGGTCTCCCAGATTTCAATGGGGTTGTGCTCGACCCAGCCCGGGTTCGGGAAGATCTGGGTGAATTCCTTCTGTCCGACGGAGACGATCTCGCCGGAGTGGTTGAAGATGATCGCACGGGTCGAGGTGGTGCCCTGATCGATGGCGAGAACGAACATTTCGGTGGTCATGAGTGTCCTTTCGGAGGCGTTGTCACGTCATTGTGTGTGCCGCGTCGAGCCACCTGCGCGGCAAGCGGGACTTCGCAGTCCCACAAAATGTCACCCCGGCGGCGGGGTATGACGCGGGCGAGGCCGCGGAGGCCTCGCCCGCGCACTCACTCTCAGGCGAGAATGAGGAAGTAGAGAACGGTACCGACGATGGCGCCGATGATCGGGCCGACGACGGGAACCCAGGAGTAGCCCCAGTCGGAGCCACCCTTGCCCTTGATCGGGAGGATCGCGTGGGCGATACGGGGGCCGAGGTCACGGGCCGGGTTGATGGCGTATCCGGTGGGGCCGCCAAGCGAGTTACCGATGACAACGATAATCAGCGCGACGCCGAGGGGGCCGAAGTGGGTCTCGGTGTAGCCGGAGACGTAGACCCACAGGATCAGGACGGCGGTGCCGATGGCCTCAGTGAGGCAGTTCCAACCGTAGGAGCGGATCTCGGGGCCGGTGGAGAAGACGCCGAGCTTGAGGGCGGGGTCGCAGTCCTCGTCGAAGTGCTTCTTGAAGGTCAGCCAGCACAGGACAGCGCCGACGAAGGCGCCGAGGAACTGAGCAACGATGTAAACGAGGATGTTGGTCGCGTTGACCGCGACGCCGGGGGCGAGCTCAACAGAGGAGTCGAAGGCGTGGCCGACAGCCTTGGCGATCGTCACGGCGGGGTTCAGGTGACCGCCGGAGCGGAATGCAACGTACACGCCGGCGAAGACCGCGAGGCCCCATCCCCAGTTGATGAGCAGCCAGCCGCCGCCCTTACCCTTGGACTTGGGCAGCAGGTTCGTCGCGACGACGCCGCCACCGAGGAGCAGCAGCACGGCCGTGCCGAGGAATTCGGACCAGAACAGCTGGGCCGTGGTGAAAGCAGCCGTGTCGGCGGCTGCCGGGAGCAGTGTTGTGAGCATGTTTCCCTATCTTTCTCCAGCGCGTCGTCGCGCCGGTCACCGGTGGTTTCCCACCGCGAACAATGTGCCAGCGAACACTATCAACTGAGATAGCGATCCGTGGGTCACACCAAGTATGTCACTTGTTGCACGTTGGCCCAAACTGAGTGCACATTCGTGCAGCCCCAGAGGTGTGACCCTGACCATCTGACGAAGATTAATCTACTCACCCCCGCACGGAAGTCAATGTTCAAACACACACATCTGCACGCTTGTGCATGGCACACTAGAAAACGTGACAATACGTGACGAACAGGCGCATGAGGCCGCCTCGATGTACTACCTCCAGGGGCAGACGATGGAGACAATCGCCCGCCACCTGCAGATATCACGCTCCTCGGTCTCGCGACTTCTCGCCCACGCGCGGGAGGTCGGCCTGGTGCGCATCTCGGTGTCTGCCTCCCCCGGCCTCAAGGGCACCCTCGCAGGACAAATCGCCGACCTCTTCGGCGTCCAGGTTTCTGTCGTTCCCGTTCACGACGTCCACACCGAGGTCAACCGCCTGCACAACGTTGCGCTCGTCGCGGCGGAACACCTTATCGACATGCTCTTCCCCGGCGTCACCCTCGGCATCGCCTGGGGAAACACCACCGCCGAAGTGACGCGGGCCATGCCCCACGTGTCTTTTGCGGGTTCCACAGTCGTCCAGCTCAACGGAGCGGCCACCGCCACCGAGTCGGGCATGCCCTACGCCGAGGCCATCATCGCTCGTGCCGCGAAGGCCATCGGCGGGCGCATCGTCAACTTCCCGTGCCCGCATTCTTCGACTACGCGGACACCAAAGAGGCGCTCTGGCGCGAACGCTCCGTCCAGTCGGTCCTCAACACGATCGACAGCGCAGACGTCGCCCTGTTCGGCGTCGGCTCCATGTCGGCCCGCCTCCCCTCTCACGTCTACTCGGGGGGGTTCCTCGACCCCAACGAGATCGCGGCGGCCCAGAACGACGGGGTTGTCGGCGACGTGTGCACCGTCCTCATCCGCGAGGACGGCTCCACGAACATGCACCTCAACGAGCGCGCCTCGGGCCCGAGCCCAGCCACGCTCAAGAAGATCCCACGCCGCCTCTGCGTCGTCTCCGGCGCCTCGAAGGCGCTACCGCTCCTCGGGGCACTGCGCGCAGGGGTCGCCACCGACCTCGTCCTCGACGACGGGGCCGCGCACGAGCTCCTCGACCTCGTCCACACGCGCATGGCTCCCCGCCGCTCCTACATCTGAGCAGAGGCCACACCGACGCACAAGACAGGACCCCGACCTCGTCCATGATGGAACGAGGCCGGGGTCCTTTCTCAGCTCAGCTCAGCTCAGGCGCTTGACCAGCGGGAACGGAATCGTCTCGCGGATGCCCTGGCCGGTGAGGACCATGAGCAGGCGGTCGATGCCCATGCCCATGCCGCCGCACGGCGGGAAGCCCTGCTCCATGGCGATGAGGAAGTCCTCGTCCATGACCATGGCCTCGGGGTCACCGTTGGCAGCCGCGAGGGCCTGCGCCTCGAAGCGCTCGCGCTGGACGACCGGGTCGGCCAGCTCGGAGTAGGCGGTGCCCGTCTCGAAGCCGCGCACGTACAGGTCCCACTTTTCAGTGAGGCCGGGGCGCGAGCGGTGGTAGCGGGTCAGCGGGGAGGTGTCCTCCGGGAAGTCGTAGACGAAGGTCGGCGCCCACAGCTTGGAGGCGACGAGCTCCTCGAAGATGTCTTCGACGATCTTGCCGGACACGGCGTAGTCGTCGACCTCCAGGCCGATGCGCTCCGCGTACTTGACGAGGGTCTCGCGCGGCGTCTCCACCGTGATCTCCTCGCCCAGGGCCTCGGAGGTGGAGCCGTACAGGTCGATGCGGTCCCACTCGCCCGACAGGTCGTACTCGGTGCCGTCGGCCAGGCGCACGATTTCCTCGCCCTCGGACAGGTCGAAGGCGTCGCGCGCGGCCTGCTGGATGAGGTCGCGGGTCAGCTCAGCCATGCCGTTGTAGTCCGAGTAGGCCTCGTAGGCCTCCAGGGACGTGAACTCGGGGCTGTGCGAGGAGTCCATGCCCTCGTTGCGGAAGTTGCGGTTCATCTCGAAGACGCGGTCCACACCGCCGACGACCGCGCGCTTGAGGTAGATCTCGGTCGCAATGCGCAGGTAGAGATCGGTGTCGAGCGCGTTCATGTGCGTCGTGAAGGGGCGGGCAGCCGCGCCACCGTGGATCATCTGCAGCATCGGCGTCTCGAGCTCGATGTAGTCGCGGCGGAAGAAGTTCTCGCGGATCGAGCGGTTGACGGCTGCGCGGATGCGGACCATGTCGCGCGCGGCGGGGCGCGTGATCAGGTCGAGCTCGCGGCGGCGGATGCGCTGGTCCTCGGACAGGGTGATCTCTTCGCCGTCCTCGGTGGTCCAGGTCTTGGGCAGGGGGCGGATCGCCTTGGAGGCAATGGCCCAGGAGGCGTCGGGGGCGGGCAGCGCGGTGGGCGCGGCGTCGTACTCGGCCTGGGCCTCGGGCGTGACCTCGGCGGGGGTCGCGAAGATCGACAGCTCGCCGCGGCGCGAGGAGATCACGCGGCCGTGAACGAAGAGGTGATCGCCCAGGTCGACGTCGTTCTTGTAGGCGGCCAGGGACTCAGCGCCGACGGAGGCAGCCGAGAGCATGACCTGGATCTTGTTGCCCTCACCGTCCATGAGGGTCGCGAAGCAGAGCTTGCCGCCGTTGCGCGCGAGGATGACGCGGCCCGCCAGGCCCACGTAGTCCTCGGTCTCTTCGCCAGGCTCGAGGTGGGCGTACTTCTCACGCACCGCCTTGATGGTGGTCGTGATCGGCAGGCGCACGGGGTAGGCGGGGATGCCGGCCTCCATGAGGCGCGCGCGCTTGGCCGCGCGAACCTTGACCTGCTCGGGGGTGTCGTCTGCGGGTGCTTGCGTGGGCGTGGAAGAAGAATCGGTCATGCGCCTATCGTACCGGGATTTGGCCTCGTGACGAGGCAGGGGCCCGGTTGGGCTGCTCACGCACCCGGGAGGTCAGCCGCGTAGGGGGCCGAGGAGGATCCGCCGATCCCCTGCGTGGAGTGTGCGGCGGCCTCGCAGGCGAGGGCGAGCGCCTCGGGCCACGGCATGCGGCGCGTGCGGCGCGCCCAGGCCAGCGCCGCCGAAAAGACGTCCCCCGCGCCCGTCGTATCCACCGCCTTCACGGCGGGTGCGGGCACACGCAGGATCTGTCCGTCGACGCACGCAATCACGCCGTTCTTGCCGCAGGTAACCACGCAGTCGCACCCAAAGGACGCGAACCACCGCGCAGCTTCCTCCACGCTGTCGGTGCGCGCGTAGGCGAGCGCCTCCTCCTCGTTGGGCGTGCACACGTCGGCCAGGTGCAAGACCTCCAGGTCGGCCGGGTCCCAGGCCCCGGCCTCGTCCCAGGCTGTATCCGCCAGCACCCAGGTCCCGCGCTCGCGCCAAGACGAGACAACCTCGCCGTTCTCGCTGATTCCCCGCACATCCGCGAGCAGGCACGCCGGCGCGTCGCCTCCCAAGCGTGGCAGCGCGGTCGTCCCGCGCGTCGTCATCGCGCGATCGCCATCAAAAGACAGGGAGACGGTGACGTTTTGATCGCCCACGCGCTCGCACGAGGAGGTGTCCACGCCTTCGCGCGCGAGCATCTCGTCCACGAACGCTCCCATCTGATCGACGCCCACGCGGCTGTGCAGGCGCACGGGCGCACCCAAGCGAGCCAGCGCAATCGCCTGATTGGCCGCGCCGCCCGCGCACATGAGAGCTCCCTCCACCCAGGCCTCGCGGCCGGGAACCGGAGGACCGTCGAGGGGACCCATCACGACGTCAAGAAACGTCGGACCATACACCGCGAACTGAGATGCGGCGGGTAGATGAGATGCCACGGGTCCTCCTAGACGTGAGCGCGACTACAATATGTCACTGAGCCACCACTATACGTATCCAGAGAGGATGCCCGCCATGCAGCTCACCATCGTCGGAGGAGGGGGCTTCCGGGTCCCCGCGATGATCGACGTCTTGGCCCGTTCGCGGTTGGGTCAGGGAGCCTACGCCTCCCTCGACGTCGACCGCGTCGTCCTGTACGACACCGATGCGCGCAGGCTCGACGCGATGATGGCCGTGCTTTCCTCGCTGGACTTCCCGCACTCCCCCACCGTTCGTGCGACGACGGACATCAACGAGGCGCTTCCCGGAGCCGACTTCGTCTTCTCCGCGATGCGCGTGGGCGGGACCTGCGGAAGGGTCCTCGACGAGCACTGCGGCCTCGACAACGGCTTGTTGGGGCAGGAGACCGTCGGCGTGGGCGGCTACTGCTACGCGTTCCGCTCGCTCAGACCGGCACTCGAGCTGGCACGTGCCGCCAAGCGCCTGTGCCCGGGCGCCTGGCTCATCAACTTCACGAACCCGGCCGGGATCATCACCCAGGCGATGCGTTCCGTGCTCGGCGAGCGCGTCATCGGCATCTGCGACACCCCCATCGGCCTCGTCAACCGCACGCTGAACGCCCTGGGCGTTGCCGAAGATGAGCGCACCGACGTGTCCTTCGACTACGTGGGCCTCAACCACCTCGGCTGGCTGCGCTCGCTCTCAGTCGACGGCCGCGACATCCTCCCGCGCCTCTTCGCCGACGAGGCGGCCCTGGGGTCCATGGAAGAATCCCGCGCCATCGGCACGGACTGGATTCGCGCGCTGGGTGCCCTGCCCAACGAATACCTCTTCTACTACTACTGCCATCGCGAAGCCATGGCCCGCATCCACCAGGACCAAACCCGCGGCGAGTACCTGCGCGATCAGCAGGAGGCCTTCTACAACGCCGTCCTCGCGTGCCCCGAGCAGGCGGGACGGACATGGATCGATGCGCTCGCCGACCGGGAGGCGACGTACATGGCCGAGGCCCGCGACGTCGACGAGCGTTCCGGCAGGCGTGCCGAGGACATCGCGGGCGGTGGCTACCAAAAGGTGGCCCTCGACCTCATGAACGCTCTCGCTACGAATACTCCGGCGCGCATGATCCTCAACGTCGGTAACGGCGACGGCGGGTTCTCCTCGATTCCGACGCTGCGCGACACGGACGTCGTCGAGGTTCCCTGCGACGTCGACGCCTCCGGCGTGCATCCGATTCCGGTCGCTCCCTTGGAAGGGGCCGCTCTCGGCCTCGTCCAATCCGTGAAGGCCTGCGAGAATCTCGTCATCGACGCCGCCCGCGAGCGCGACCGCAGCCTCGCGTGGCAGGCGCTGGCGCTGCACCCCCTGGTCGACTCGGTCAACGTCGCGCGCGCCGTACTCGACCAGGCGATCCGCACAAACCCGCTGGTCGCCGCTGCCTTCGACTGAGCGGCGCCCATCAACGCACTGTGCCCCTGCCTCGTACGGACGAGGCCGGGGCACAGTGCGGCAAACAGGCCGGCTAGCGGGCCATCACCCGCGCGTGTCCCAGCGGAAGAACTCTTCTCCCCCTGCGTAACCGTGGGGACACCCCGCGTCGCGGGTGCCCTGTCGGATCCAGGACTCCATCCGGTCGAGGTCGTCGAATTGGGTGACGTGCTCGCGCACTGCCCTGACCTTGGCCTCGATGTCTGCCTGGTCCAGCTCGACGACGTGATTCGTCGACGGGCCGCCTTGGAACCACACTTCTTCGACGACGTGGGGGTCCAGGCCCTCGTCGAGCAGCTCGGGGAACGCGAAGGGGTTGCGCGCGGCCGGGTAGACGGCGTCCGTGACCGCGGCGCCCACGGCTCGGTGGTCCGGGTGATTGGCGTAGATGGACGACCAGTTGTATTCGGGCGAGAGGGTGAGGATCAGGTTCGGTTTCACGCGCCGAATGAGGGCGACGATATCGCGCACGAGCCCGTGGGACGGGGTCACCATACCGTCGGGGTAGCCGTCGAAGAAGACGAGCTCCGTGACGCCCAGTTGCTCGCACGCGCGGCGCTGTTCATCGCGACGCAACTCCCCCATCTGCTGATGTAGATCCTGGTCGGAGCCGCCCGCGTCACCGTCCGTGACGACTGCGACGACGACCCTCGATCCTTCGCGCACGAAGCGAGCCAGCGTCCCGCCCGCGTCCACGTCCGCATCATCGGGGTGGGCGTAAATGCCCAGCACGGTATCCATTCGTGTACTCCTTATTGAGGCGCCGGCGAGATCATGTCCCGCCGGCGCCTGTCCCGAGTCTGTGACGACTACTGATCAATCGCCGCGTTGGCGGCGTCCTGAGCGGCCTGGACGCCCTCATGCACGCCGGTGCGTCCCAGGAAGACTTCCTTGAGCACGCCGTTGTACGCGTCCATTGCCGCGCCCAGCTTCGCGCCGAAGGGAGCCATGATCGTACCCGAAGGAGTCTTCGCCATCACCGAGGTGTCGACGCCCTTGTCCGACCAGTAGGCGGTCCACGTCGCCTGGGCCTTCTCGTTCGCGGGGAAGCCGGCGCCGGTCTTACCCAGCGCGGCACCGCCGTCCTTGCCAGCCAGCCACGCCAGCAGCTTGTGCTGAGCCTCGGGGTTTGCGCTCGCCGTCGAACCGGCGGCGACGACGGAGTTACCGACCGTCACGGCACCGGCGGGACCCTTCGGCTGGGGAGCCAGGCCCCACTCGAAGGAAGCGCCCTCTGCCACGTTCGCCAGGTTGTAGGAACCGGACTGGAACAGAGCGATCTTGCCCTGCAGGAACTGGTCGCGGCTGAAGTCGCCGTTGTCGTTCGTATCGGCCGCCGAGGGGGCCACGTGCTCCTTGTTGATCAGGTCCACCAGGTAGCCGACCGCGGCGTCACCCTCGGGGCTCGCGAACGTAAAGCGACCACTCTCGTCCTGCAGGGTGGCACCGGCCGAGCCCAGGTACGGAATGAACATGGCCTGACCATCCAGCGCAGCGTTGTATCCGTACTGGACGATGTGGTCCGCGTCAAAAGCGGGGTCAGCCGCGTTGCGGCCCGACGAGTCCAGCGTCAGCTTGCGGGTGATCTCCCGCAGAGAGTCCGTGGAAGCGCTCGGGTCCCACGACAGGTTCTGCAGGTCATCGATGCTCACGCCGGCCGCGTCCAGCAGCGACTTGTTGTAGTACACCGCGATCGACGGGTCGGTGAGGACCGGGACGCCGTAGAGCTTTCCGTCAACCGTGTACTGATCGATGGCACCCTGAAGCCAGCCGTCACGCTCGGAGGCGGGGAACTCCTCGTCAATGTTGACAATCTTGCCGCCGCGCGCGTACTCCGTGTAGTTGTTCGTGTTGGACCAGAAGACGTCCGGCCCGGTGCCCGCGGCGAGCTCAGAACGCAGGCCCGTGAAGTAGTCCGACCACGGGACGACCTCGACGTTGACCGTGATCCCCGTTTCCTCGGTGAACGCGGGGAGCGCCGCCTCGTACGCCTGGGCAGCCTGATCATCCCACAGACGCAGGGTCAGGGACGTGCCCGCCTCGCTCGACGCGCTGCCACCCTGCGAGCAGGCGGCCATCAGCATCGACGCGGCACCAATCAGAGCGGTAGCGGTAACAAAACGCCTTTTCATGAAGACCTCCAGTTGTGATGGGTTGTGTTGTTACTTGATGCCCGTCAGGGCAATCGATTCAACGATGTGTCGTTGAAAGACAATGAACAGAGCGATCAGCGGTACGAGCGCGATGGTCGTCGCCGCCATGACGTACGTCCAATTCGCGTTGTACTGGCTCTGCAGGGCGGCCGTCGCAACCGTGAGGACGCGTGGCCTGGTCGCGGCGATGATCCGCGGCCACATGAATGAGTTCCACTGGCTCACAACCGTGATGAGCACGAGCGTCGAAATGATCGGCTTCGACACGGGAACGACGATGGAGAAGAGGATACGCATCTGCCCGGCGCCGTCCATGGTCGCCGCGTCGATGATTTCCTGGGGGATCTGGCGGAACGACTGACGCAGCAGGAACACCGCGTAGGGCGAGGCGAACACGAAGGGCAGGACGATGCCCCAGAAGGTGTTGTTGAGCCCCATCTTGGCCATCATGAGGTACAGCGGGATGACGAGGACCGACGCCGGAATCATCATGGTGCCCAGGAAGAGCCAGAAGATGACCTCGCGCCCCGGGAACTCGATGCGGGCGAACGCGTATGCGGCCAGCACGGAGGACACCAGCTGCCCGACGACCATCACCACGACCATGAGAAGCGTCGTGATGATCGCGTCGCCGAAGTTGACCCGTCCCGTGAGGATCGCCTGGAACGAGGCCAGGGAGGGCGGGGAAGGCAGCGCGAAGGGCGAGTGTGATGCGAAGTCCTGCGGCGACTTAAAGGCCGTGACAAAGCTGAAGAGGAGCGGGACGACCATGATGAACGCGGCCAGCGAGAGCCCCGCGTAGATCCCCATGGTCGACCACCAGGGCCGGCGCGACTGCGACTTAGACGAGCTCATACGTGGTCCTCTTCCGGAAGTACAGGTTCTGGGCCAGCGTCAATCCCATGAGGAGCAGCATCATCACGCACGCCATGACTGCGGCGCGGCCGACGTTTCCGGTCTCGAAGGCCTCCTTGTAGATCAGGTAGGCGAGGACCTCGGTGGAGCCGGATGGGCCTCCCTTGGTGAGGGCGTAGATCTGGTCGAAAACGTTGAAGACCGAGATCACGGAGGTGACCGAGACGAAGAAGAAGGTCGGGCGCAGGAGGGGCATCTTGATGTGCCAGAACACCTGCGAGGAGGATGCCCCGTCCACGGTCGCGGCCTCGGTGAGCTCACGCGGGATCGCGAGCAATCCCGCGATGAAGAAGAGAGCCGTGTACCCCACGTTCGACCAGACGACGACGAAAGCCGCCGCGGGCAGCGCCCAGGTGGGCGACACGAGAATTTCTAGTCGAGTGCCCGCAAGCGCCGAGAGGAGGCCACCGGTGGGGGCAAAGATCCACGACCATACGACGCCGAGGGCCAGCGGAGGCGCGATCCACGGGATGACGATGAGCGTGCGATAGACGACGGTTCCTCGCACGCCTTTCGTCAGCAGGTTCGCGAGGAGTAGGCCCAGGATGATCTGGATGGGGACCACGAGGAGGACGAAGAGAATCGTCGTACGCAGGGACGACAGGAAGGCCGGGTCGCTCAGCACGTTCGTGACGTTGGCCAGGCCCACGTATCGCGTGTCCCCGATCAGATCCCACCGGTACAGGCTCACCCACATGATGACGCCGATGGGGACAACCATGAAGATGAGGACGCCGATGAGGGCAGGCGACAGGAACGCGTATCCGACGAGCGCGTGGCGCGTCCGAGACGCTCGCTTGGTCATGCCCCACCTTCCTTTCGTTCGGTTCTTCGAGGATAGGTGTGACGGGTGTATCAGCGCCGGACGGAGACAAGGTATGGACAATTGTGAACAGCGCATGCCGTCAAACGAGCAAAGGTGCACGAAACGAGGCAAAAAGGGAGCGCCCACTCAGTTGAGTGGACGCTCCTGCCGGTGCGTCAATCAGACGCCGGAGCTTTTCAGCCCCAGCTCGCGGGCACGGGGCGAGTCCTCGGGGACGGTTCCCGCGTGGTCGCCGGCGCTGACGATCCTGTTGGCCTCGTCGACGAAGACGACGGAGGGCTTAATCGTACGCACGAGAGATTCGGGCACCTGAGCGTAGGCCATGATGATGACGAGGTCGCCGACGGTCACCTTGTGGGCAGCCGCCCCGTTGAGCTGAATCGTGCCGCTGCCTCGCTCGCCCGCGATCGTATAGGTCGAGAGGCGCTCGCCGTTGTTGACGTCGACGATGTCGACCTTCTGCCCGGGCACGATGTTCGCGGCGTCCAGCAGGTCCTCGTCCACCGTGATCGAGCCGACGTAGTGCAGGTCGGCGCCGGTGACGACGGCGCGATGGATCTTGCCGATGGCCATCTCGCGGGTCATTTCCATCATGCGAGGTCCCCCGCGCGTTCGGCGAGACGGCCGGCAGGATCGGAAGCGTCGCGCAGCGGCACCTCCATGTTGTCGATGAGGCGCGTCGTGCCCACCTTGGCGGCGATGAGGATGCGTCCCTCACGCGAGCCGTCGGACAGGATCGTGGGCGCGGCAGTGCCCTCGCCGACGGGCACGGACTCGGTGCCAGCGAGGATTTCGAAAGTTCCCGCGTCCACGAGCGCGATGTAGTCCAGGTCGATACTGCCCTCGGCGTCGATAACCGAGCGGCACTGCGCGATGATCTCCGCGGGCTGTGCCCCGGCCTCGGCGGCCTCGGCGCCTCGACGCAGCGCACGCGAGAGGGCACGGGCGCGGATACGCTCATCGTCGCTCAGGTACTGGTTGCGGCTGGACAGGGCGACCCCGTCCTCGGCGCGCACGATCGGCACGGGGTGAACGCGCACGGGGATGTCCAGCTGGGAGAAAACGGTGCGCAGGACGGCCAGCTGCTGGGCGTCCTTCTGACCGTAAAGGGCCACGTCGGGGCGCACAAGGTTGACGACCTTGGTGCACACGAGCGCGACGCCCGCGAAGTGCGTGGGGCGCGTCTTGCCCTCAAGGACGCGCGCGATGGGGCCCGGGTCGATCGTCACGGTCGCGGGCGTGGGGTACACGTCCTGGGGCGCGGGCGCCCACACAAGGTCCGCACCCACCGTCTCGAGCGCGTCCATGTCCGCGTCCAGGGTACGCGGGTAGGCGTCGAAGTCCTCGCCGGGCGCGAATTGCGTCGGGTTGACGAAGATCGTGACGATCACGTGATCGGCCAGTTCGCGGGCTTCGCGCACGAGCTGCAGGTGCCCGGAGTGGAGGGCACCCATGGTCATCACGAGGGCCTTCGTGCCGGGCAGGCGCGACAGGGCGTCGGCCAACTCGGCACGCGTGTGGGTCAGGACGGGACGGTGAGTCATAGTTCTATTCTTGCAACTTCGGCCCGCCGGTGCGCAATCGAGTCGCTTTCCTCACGCCTCGCGTTTTCGCGACGAGGCCGGGGTTGCGCGCATTCTCTCTCCCGCGTTTCGGGCTCGTTGGGTGTGTGGCGATCAGGCGCCCGGGTCGAGGAGGGCGGCCTCGACGCTGGTGGCGGCCCGTTCGTCGAGGAGACGCGCGTCGCGCAGCAGGCGGGTCAGGGCGCGGGTCATGTCCGCGTAGGTGTCGCGTTCCCCCGAGAGACCTTCCC
This sequence comes from Schaalia odontolytica, assembly GCF_005696695.1. Lineage (NCBI taxonomy): Bacteria > Bacillati > Actinomycetota > Actinomycetes > Actinomycetales > Actinomycetaceae > Schaalia > Schaalia odontolytica. The sequence goes on from NZ_CP040006.1 coordinate 2,028,277, forward strand.
TAGCCCCGAGGCTGCGTGCGTGCGCGGCGATCGTTCCCACGTCCCCGCGGGCGGCGGGCCCGGAGATGCCCACAACCCCCTCAGTGAGGGCCCGGTCGAGGGCGGCCTCGAGGAGGGGGCGCACGTACAGAGCGGGGTTCTCAATGCCGGCCTCGGCGAGAATCCGCGTCGTCTGCACGGTGATGCCCGCGATGAAGTTGGCGCCGTGGGCGAGGCCCGCGTGGTAGAGGGGGCGATCCTCCTCGGCGACGACGACGGGTTCGCCGCCCATTTCGACGACGAGGGCCTGGGCGATCGGCAGGAAGGGTGCCGCAGCCGTCACCGCAAAGGGCGTGCCCACGAGGCGCGCCACATCAACGCTGGTGCCGGTGAAGGTCATCGCCGGGTGGATGGCGAGCGGGATCGCTCCCGCGCCCGCAGCGGCGCCGAGCAGCCCCACGCCGGAGGCACCCGACAGGTGAATGACGATGTGCCCGCTCTGCCAGGCCCCCAAGTCGGCCAACCCGCTCACGAGGGGGCCGATCTGGTCGTCAGGGACGGCCACGATGACCACCTCGGAGCGTCGCACGACCTCCTCGGGCGTGGCGATCGGCACGCCGGGGAGCATCGCGTCGGCACGCTCGCGCGAGGCATCCGACGACGCGGAGACGGCGACGATCTGGTGCCCGACCGCGCGCAGCGCAGAGCCGATGACGGGCCCGACGTGGCCCATGCCGATGATGCCGATTCCGAGGCGTCCGGGGGTACTCATGCCTCCATTGTCGCCGATCATCGGGCTACTTGTCGTCCTCCGCACGCTGCGAGGTCGCCTCAACGATCTCGGTGACGCGAGAGAGCCAGCGCTCGGGAACCTCGGCCTCACGGCGGACCTTCGAGGCCTGCGACAGCTGCGCCCACAACTCCAGAGAGCGGCCCGCCTCGACGTGCTCGGCCATGGACGCCACCGGTCCGGGAACCAGCGCGGCGCGCACCGATGCGACGCGGCGCCAGCGCTGAATGGGTCCCTGATGCAGCGACACCGACTGGATACGCGTGAGCGGGATGATCGAGAAGCGCAGGTTGAAGAAGCCGTCGCGGATCGCAAACACGGCATCGGTCAGGCCGAAGGCTCGGCGCTTATACACGAGAGGATCCAGGATCCTCGCGCGCTGGGGGATCGGTGTCATCCAGCGGTCCTCGCCCGTGCCCACGCGAAGGGACTCGAGGAAGCCGTCGGGATCCTCGACCCCCAGGTCCGGGATCGCCATCGCAATCGCCTGGATGACTTCCACGCGGCTGCCGACGGGAAGCAGCACGTCGGAGGCCACATCCACCTGCATGCCCTTGTTCTTCTCGTCCGTCGTATGCGCCGAGTTGCCGGCCTGCGTGATCTCCACGCGATACCAGCCAAACAGTCGCCAGATCAGCGGCTGCGTCACCTCGATGGCGTGAATGCGCCCCGGAGGGATCGTCACGTGACGGCGAGCCGTCAGGCCGCGGTCGATGCGCACGCCATCGGCAGCGATCGCCGCGGTGAAGCCGAACTCTCGATCGAAACGCGCCCAGACACCCGCCAGGAGGCTGAACGCACCCGCCAGGATGCCCAGGAAGCTCATGATCGACGACACCCCGACAACACCCACGAGGAAGCCGTTGAGACCCAGGAGGAAGATGCCGAAGAACAGGGCGATCGCATTGTCGATGGTCGCCAGCATGGACACCAGGAGCTTGACGAACCCGACCTTGAATACGGGGCGCTCCGGGGCCTCCAGCGGGGTCTGTGCCGTCGTCACTCGGGCCGAGGCCGGGGTAAGGTCGGCGGGATCCACAGCCTCGTCAATCGCACCCGAAGCGAGCGCGAGGAGCAGGGCACGCAGTTCCTCGAGGCGCTGCGCGGGCAGCAGGCCCAGCTTGATACTCGAGTCAGCGCCGCCGGCGACCTCGATGTCCAGATAGCCCAGGCGCAGGAGGCGCCCGATGAGCGAGTAGGACACGTTGATCGTCTGGATGCGCGTCAGCCTCGCATGGCGCTGCGTGCGCTTCAGGATGCCGGCGCGGTACCAGATCGCGGTGTTGCTCACCGCGTAGCGAGTCTTCGTCCACGACAGGTAGCAGTACGCACCCGCGATGGCTAGGACGATGCCCGCGATAATCAGAAGGCCCAGGAAGATCCCGGTCGTCGCGAGCCACGCGGGCGCCTCACCGTTGAGCAGGCGCTCAATCGCGGACGCATTACTCAGGGACACGAGGCCACCAACACCCGTCACGCTCCCTACGACGCGGGGAACGTAGGTGAGCGGGTGAAGCGGCTTCCAGTCCTCGGGGGCGATGCCGTCGGAGGAAAGGTCCGCGCTCATAGGCCCATCAGCTCCGCCGAGCCACGCTCCGCCAGGACGTCACGCAGACGGGCCGCGTCCGCGACGGGCACACCACTCAGCGTCGCGTCGGTCTTCGCGCTCGCGGTCGACAGCTTGATCGTGGAGATGCCAAGCAGGCGCAGCACGGGGCCCTGGTAGATATCGACGTACTGGATGCGGCCATAGGGCACGAGGGTCAACGATCGATTGAAGACGCCGCGGCGGATGACGAAGTCCGTGTCGGCCAGTGCGTAGCGCAGGGCGCGCACCTGGGCGGGCACGAGCCACAGGCAGAAGAGTGCGATGGCGGCGGGCACGAGCATGAGCCACCACAGCGCCGGAATATCGACGACGAGGACGAGCGCGGAAATCGCGCCACACAGGGCGCCGCACAGCGCGAGGGCGTTACCGAGGCGCAGGGTCGCGAGTTTGGGGGACACGTGCTGGAAGTCGACGCCGTCGGGAGACATGACGTCTGCTGCGTTCTGGGATGACATGCTTCAATTCTTGCACATCTTTTCCGCGCCTTTTCCTGTCCTTTGTTTCCGCGCGACCAACCGAGGTGACGAAGCAAACAGAAGTCGCGTCATTACTCCCACCTACCTCACAGGAAACATTCAGACACATGGGCGACACTAGTTGCATGAGTACCCCGGGAACCGAAGCAAAACTGCTCGTCGTCGACGACGAGCCCAACATCCGCGACCTCCTCGCCTCCTCCCTGCGTTTCGCCGGCTTCGACGTCGTCACCGCCGAGGACGGCAGCGGCGCATTTCACGAAGCCCAGGCCTCGCGCCCCGACCTCATCGTCCTCGACGTCATGCTCCCCGACATGGACGGCTTTACCGTCACCAGGCGCCTGCGCGACGCCGGCATCACCACCCCGGTCCTCTTCCTCACCGCGCGCGACGACATGCGCGACAAGATCCAGGGCCTGACCGTCGGCGGCGACGACTACGTCACCAAGCCCTTCGGCCTCGAAGAGGTCGTCGCCCGCATCCGCGCCATCCTGCGCCGCACCATGGGTTCCGAAGAAGACGACGCATTCCTGCGCGTCGGAGACCTCGTCATCGACGAGGACGCCCACGAAGTCACGCGCGCCGGCGTGCCCATCGACCTGTCCCCCACCGAGTTCAAGCTCCTGCGCTACCTCGTCATCAACGCTGGACGCGTCGTCTCCAAGATGCAGATCCTCGACCACGTGTGGGAATACGACTGGGACGGCGAAGTCGCCATCGTCGAGTCCTACATCTCCTACCTGCGGCGCAAGCTCGCCGTCGAGGGGGCCTCCGGGGAGCTGATCCACACCAAGCGCGGGGTCGGCTACATCCTGCGCGCTGAGGACTGACGTGCACCGCAGCCTGGCCCAACGCATCGAGGCATGGTGGGACTCCAAGCCGCTATCCGCGCAGCTCGTCACGCTCATCACGCTGCTCCTGGCCATCGGACTCTCCCTGTCCGGCACGGTCATGATCGGCCTCCTCCAGCGCCACCTCACCTCTCAGATCGACGACCAGCTCGTCGCCACCGCGCATACCATGCAGATCTCCGGATCGGCGGCGACATTCTCCGCCGACGGTCAGGGCGGCATCCCCACCCTCTACTACATCCACATCCACGACACCGGCGGGGGCGACCGCTACTTCTACTCCGAGGACACCCTCAAGGCCTCGGGCAAGCCCCACCTGCCCGAACTCGTCGACACGAGCTCCGCGCCCATCTCCTCCTTCCGCACCCTCCCGGTCACCGTCTCCTCTTCCAAGGCCGGCCTCGGCTGGCGCGCCCTCGTCGTCCCCGTGTACGAAACGGACTCCGGCCACTTCTCCGGATACATGACGATCGCCCTGCCCCTGTCGGACATGCAGCACACTCTGCGCACCACGGCCTCATACTTCGCGGTCGCCGGCATCATCATCGTCCTCATCGGAGGCTGGACCGGGCGCGTCCTTGTGCGCCGCGCCCTCCTCCCCCTGCGCTCCATCGAATCGACCGCCGGAAAGATCGCCGCCGGCGACCTCACCAAGCGCGTCACCCCACACCCTCCCACGACCGAGGTTGGCTCCCTCTCACTCTCACTCAACGCCATGCTCACCCAGGTCGAGCAATCCTTCGAAGCCCGCCAGGCCTCGGAACAAAAGATCAAACGATTCGTCTCCGACGCCTCCCACGAGCTGCGCACCCCCCTCGCGGCCATCTCCGGCTACTGCGAGCTCTACGCCATGGGCGGCGTACCCGCCGAGCGCATCGAGGAAGTCATGGGGCGCATTGCTTCCGAATCCTCGCGCATGGCCACCCTCGTCGAAGACCTCCTCACCCTCGCGCGCCTCGACGAAGGCCGACCCCTCGAGATCACCGACATCGACCTCGTCAAGCTCGCCGATAACGCCGTCTTCGACCTCCAAGCCCTCGACCCCACGCGCACGGTCGGACTCACCGGCATCAACAGCCGCACTCCCCCGATGACCCTCATCGTCCCCGCGGACCGCGACCGCATCTCGCAGGTGTTCACCAACCTCATCGGCAACATCGTGCGCTACACCCCCGAAGGCTCCCCCGTCGAAATCGCGCTCGGACGCAGCGGCGACACCGCCATCGTCGAACTGCGCGACCACGGGCCCGGCATCGACGAAACTGACCGCGGACGCGTCTTCGAACGCTTCTACCGCGCGGACACATCGCGCAACCGCAAGTCCGGGGGCTCCGGCCTCGGCCTCGCAATCGTTTCCGGCATCCTCGCAGCTCACAAGGGCAACGCATCACTCACGAAAACGAAAGGCGGCGGCCTCACCGTTCGCATCGAACTCCCCACAGCGTGAACGACATAACGCACCGGTCAGCACACACGGCTTTTTCGCTCAGTTTTCGCCATTTTTCACCTGACAGTTTCACGAAATCTATCGGGATTTTCCCCGATTTTTTACCAACGAACGTGACCTTCGCTCAAAAGCGCACTAGCATGGCTCGGGTATTCCTCAGCAAGGAGAGTGGCCCATGGGTGCTCAAGCACCTCAGTGGCTGCTGACGTCTTTCGTTGACGCCATGCAGCAAATCGGCGCGACCGCGACCGACACAGACCTCGAACATGAGGGCACGGACCTCATGCAGCGGTGGAGCGCGCCCAACCGGCAGTTGCACAACCTGCGTCGGCTCATGAACACGCTCACCCATATCGATGAAATCTCGTCGTCCGCGCACGACCCCGACATCCTGCGCGTCGCTGCGTGGTACCACGGCGCCTTCCTCAACAAGGCGCTCGAGATCAAGCTCGGCGGGTTCCAAGCAAACTTCGCCTCCACCCGATGCATCGATCACGCGCACAACCGCCTCACCAACCTCGGTGTGCCCGAGGAGGTCGTCGCCCGCATCGACGAGCTGATCGCGTTCCTCACGCGCCACCGCGCGCCCCGCACCGACTTCGACGCGCAGGTGCTCGTCGACGCGGACCTGGCGGGCCTGGCCTGCAGCCCGCAGGACTACAAGAAGCTCCGCACGTCGCTGCGCGCCGAACTCAGCGAGCTCGACGACCTACAGTTCACCAAGGCTCGTATGGCACTCGTCAAGAAGCTCCTGAGCTACGAGACGATCTACCAGTCCCCCCTCGGTTCCGCGTGGGAGGATACCGCCCGCGCAAACCTCGAGGTCGAGCTGACCCGCCTTGAGCGCGAGAAGGCCCAGCTGTGCCAGGCCGCCCAGGCCGAGGACACGGACGACACCGAGGACACGGACGACACCGACGAGGTCGTGGAAGACTCCACGACGACGACCGGCACGCTGATCATCAAGCGCCGCTCAATCAAGAAGCGCATCCCCGTCGCGTCCCCGGACGACGAGGCAACGTCCACCGGCATCCTGCCCCGCAAGATCGAGGAAGATACCGAGTCGGACGAGGACGAGGAGGCAACCTCCTCCCTCGAGTCCGCCGTCGAATCCCTGGACCTTCCCACGTCCGACTGACGAGGCCTCGGCCGCCCGCGAAACTAGGCGACCTCGCTTCGCTCGGTGCCGCGTCTCGAAGCCCGCCCGTGCCCTCCGGTCCCTCCGGCGCCCTCCAAACCTGTGGAGCCTGGCCACTGTGTGCGCTGGTGGGCGGCGGCTCCTCACCCGTCAGCAGCACGGGTATACCCTGGCCTATCCACAGGCATTTTTCGGCGCGGGCGGTTATCCACAGGGCTTCGTTTCTGCCTGGATCACGCGTCGTCACGCGCGTAGCGTCGATGTCGACGGACCCACCCGGGGTCCCACAAAGGAGTGACATCATGACCGCATACGCCGTCGACGCCGAACAAATTGCTGCCGCCTCCGCGCAGGCCTGCACAACCGCATCCACCATCCGCACCGAAGTGGACACGATGATGGCCCAGCTGCTCGCCCTTCAAGACACCTGGACGGGCGGGGCGCAGGTGAACTTCCAGGCTACTATCACGCAGTGGCAGGGCATCCAGGCGCAGACACACGACGCCTTGGACGCTATCTCCTCGCAGATGCAGGTTGCGGCCTCCACCTACGCCGACGCAGAAACCCATTCCGCTTCCCTCTTCGCGGGGGTCTGACACCGCGCGCTACGCCCCGTTCCCCCGCGAGGCGCCACGACCTCGTGGCACACCGGCGCAGACAGACAGAAACGCCTGGGGGCGGGACCCTCACGAGTCCCGCCCCCAGGCGTTTCAGCTTAACGCCGAGCGGATCAGTACATGCCGCCCATGCCAGCGCCAGCGTCGTCGCCACCGGCGGCCGGAGCCTCGGGCTTGTCGGCGACAACGGCCTCGGTCGTCAGGAACATGCCTGCGATCGACGCAGCGTTCTGCAGCGCGGAACGGGTGACCTTGACCGGGTCGGAGATGCCGGCGGCCATGAGGTCGGTGTACTCGCCGGTCGCGGCGTTCAGGCCGTGGCCGGGCTCCATGTGCGCAACGCGGTCGGCAACCACGCCACCCTCGACGCCCGCGTTCTCAGCGATCTGCTTGAGCGGGGCAGAGACGGCCAGGCGCACGATGTTGACGCCGGTCGCCTCGTCGCCGGTGAGGGCATCGAGCTTGGGCAGCGCCACGGTGGCAGCCTGGATCAGGGCGACGCCGCCGCCGGCGACCAGGCCCTCTTCGGAAGCCGCGCGAGCGTTACGAACGGCGTCCTCGATGCGGTGCTTGCGCTCCTTGAGCTCAACCTCGGTGGCCGCGCCGGACTTGATGACGGCGACGCCGCCAGCCAGCTTGGCGAGGCGCTCCTGCAGCTTCTCGCGGTCGTAGTCGGAGTCGGTGTTCTCGATCTCCTGGCGGATCTGGCGCACGCGGGCATCCAGCATGTCCTTGTCGCCAGCGCCCTCGACGATGGTGGTCTCGTCCTTGGAGACGACGATCTTGCGGGCGCGGCCCAGCAGCTCGAGGTCAGCGTTCTCGAGGGAGAGGCCGACGGTCTCGGAGATGACCTGGCCGCCCGTCAGGATGGCCATGTCCTGCAGCATCGCCTTGCGGCGCTCGCCGAAGCCGGGGGCCTTGACGGCCACGGACTTGAAGGTGCCGCGGATCTTGTTGACGACCAGCGTGGCGAGGGCTTCGCCCTCGACGTCCTCGGCGATGATCGCGAGGGGCTTGCCGGTCTGCATGACCTTCTCCAGGACGGGGACGATGTCCTTCACGTTGGAGATCTTGGAGTCCATGAGGAGGACGTAGGCATCCTCGAGGACGGCTTCCTGGCGCTCCTGGTCGGTCACGAAGTAGGCCGACAGGTAGCCCTTGTCGAAGCGCATACCCTCGGTGGTCTCCAGGGTGGTGTCGAAGGAGTTGGTCTCCTCGACGGTGACGACGCCCTCGGCGCCGACCTTCTCGAAGGCCTCGGCGATGAGCTTGCCGATGGCGGGGTCGTTGGCGGAGATGGAGGCCGTGGCAGCGATCTGCTCGGTGGTCTCGACGGGCTTGGCGTCGGCGTGCAGCTGCTCAACGATGGCCTCGACGGCCTGGTCGATGCCGCGCTTGAGGGCGATCGGGTTGGAGCCGGCGGCGACGTTACGCAGGCCCTCGTGAACCAGCGCCTGGGCCAGAACGGTCGCGGTGGTGGTGCCGTCACCCGCGACGTCGTCGGTCTTCTTGGCAACTTCCTTCACCAGCTCGGCGCCGATGCGCTCGAACGGATCGTCAAGGTCGATTTCCTTAGCGACGGAGACGCCATCCTTGGTGATCGTGGGGGCGCCCCACTTCTTGTCGAGCACGACGTTGCGGCCCTTGGGGCCAAGCGTCACCTTAACGGTGTCGGCCAGCAGGTTGAGGCCGTTCTCCATGCCACGACGGGCATCCTCATCAAACTTGATGATCTTGCTCATTGGAAATGTGTCCTTCCGCGATGCGGATCGGGTTCGATGCCCGCGACGGACGGCCACGCTTTTGAGGTGGCCTCATCGAACCGGTGGTCTTATCACTCTCCATGTCGGAGTGCTAACTACGATTTTGGCACTCACCATCCCAGAGTGCAAGGCGAGGTCACGGGGCTTGAGTCCGCTGCGCTCAGGGCGTAACAATCAACGACGAGGCCGGGGCCGGCCCACTGAGCGCACCTGCACACCAAGCGCGGCCGGCGTGGAAGGCGCCGGAGGATCCGGAGGGCCTGGCTGCGGTGCCCGTGGGCGGCGGCGAGGCCTGGCCGGGCTTCGAGACGACGCGCCGAGCGAAGCTCGCGGCGCGGACGGCTCGCGGGCGGGCCGCCGCCCACCGGCACACACAGCGGCCGGGGCCTCCGGCGCCCGGAACACCCGTGGGTAGACACAGCAGCCCGCCGAGCGGGCGGCCGGGCCATCCGGCGCCCAGAACACCAGCGGCAGAACACAACTTGCCCTGTGGGATCCCACGACTGCCGGTCCGCGACAAAATTCGCCCAGCACTGCCCCTCCAGCGGCATTTCCGCGAAAATATTCGCCCTGCTCATATAAAAACGCTGTTTTTGGGGCATTTTGCGCGCGCTGGGCGAACTTTTTCGCACACGAGGCGCGACAACGTGGCGACGTTGAAACCAACAACACCACTGCTCGCCCCCAACAAGGGCCCCTTGAAACCGACATCACCTTTGCACCCGAAAACTGCACCAAAAACACCCATTTCTCACCCGCAAAGGCGATGGCGGTTTCACTCCCACACGGATACCAGCAAGCAAAGGTGATGACAGTTTCAGACAACCGGCCCACCTGGTCGACAGGGCCAGGCGGCGGGGCTGGCCGGGCTTCGAGACGACGCACCAGTCCACACGCCAGCACGCTAAGCGCCGCCGGTGTGGAGGGCGCCGGAGGGCCCGGAGGGCCTGGCTGCGGAGTCCGTGGGCGGTGGCGGGGCCTGGCCGGGCTTCGAGACGACGAGCCAAACAACGTCAGCAGCACACCAGGCCCCACTGGTGTGGAGGGCGCCGGAGGGTCCGGAGGGCCTGGCTGCGGTGCCCGTGGGCGGCGGCGGGGCCTGGCCGGGCTTCGAGCCGACGCGCCGAGCGAAGCTCGCGGCGCGGACGGCTCGCGGGCGGGCCGCCGCCCACGGGCACACCAAGTAGCCCGGCCCCACAGCCGGATCCGACGGCGCCCGGAACACCAGCGGAGCAAGACGCAACCTAGGCATAACAAAGCCGCCCGGCCCCACAGGGGCCGGGCGGTTCAGTCAGTATCAGTGGTTCATCGCAGGATCACGATGATGTCGGGGTCTCCGAGGCCGCTCTCCTGGCGAACGTTGGAAATACCGAGCTTGGCGGCAACGTCCTTCGCGGTTCCCTCCATGCGGGGATCCTCGTAGAAGACGGTGGAGGTCTGCGTGGCCCAGCCGTCAGCGTTCGCGGCGGAGGTGCCTGCGTAGCCGGCCTGGTTCAGGATCTGAGCCTGCTGGCCAGCAAACCCTTGCGTTCCAGTGCCGTTGAGGACCTGGATGACGGCTCCGTGGTCGGGCTCAGAGGAAGCCGACGGGGAGGAGGAGCTGGCGGAAGGCGTGGGCTCAGCGGACGCGGGGGCCTCGGCCGTGGGCGACGCGGAGGGAGCGGAGGCGCTCGGGGTGGTCGCGGCGGGGCTGGGCGCGTTGCTGACAGTGGCCTGCTGGCGCGACAGGGCGGTCGCCGCTGCCCATCCGAGGGCGGGAACGATCACGAGGATGGCCAGGAAAGGCCAGACGTTCTTCCACTTGGACGGCTTGGGGCGGTGCATGCCGACGGGCATATCTTCGCCGGCGCGGTCAAATTCATCCCTGGGGTACTGAGAACTCACGCGTTCAGACTATCGGAAAAGAGGGAGTGGGGCGCGGGTGGCGCGCGGGGAATGTGGCGTGGCCTGTGCGGCATTAGGCTGGTGCTATGAGTGAACACAATCCGCGTCCATTGGCCGAGTTGATTGATCCGGGCTGGGCTCGGGCGCTGGCTCCGGTGGAGGGGCGTGTCCACGAGTTGGGCGCGATGTTGGCCGCTGAGGTCGAGGCGGGACGCGGCTACCTGCCTGCGGGCACGGATGTTCTCCGCGCCTTCACGTACCCGTTCGACAAGGTGAAGGTCCTGATTGTCGGGCAGGATCCGTATCCGACGCCGGGGCACGCGATGGGGCTGTCGTTTTCGGTGCACCCGGGGGTGGCGTTACCCAAGTCGCTCATCAACATTTTCCGCGAGCTGAGCGAGGACATGGGTGTTCCCGCTCCGACGTCGGGTGATCTGACGCCGTGGTGCGAGCAGGGCGTGTGCCTGCTCAACCGTGTGTTGACGGTGCGCCCGGGCGCTCCCGCGTCGCATCGAGGTCGCGGCTGGGAGGAGGTGACGCAGTGCGCGATTGACGCACTGGTGTCCCGGAAGCGTGCCGATGGCTCGCGCGCTCCCCTCGTGGCGATTTTGTGGGGCAAGGACGCGCAGTCGCTCGCGCCGCGCCTGGGTGACACGCCGATTATTGCGTCCGCCCATCCGTCGCCGCTCTCTGCGTATCGAGGGTTTTTCGGGTCGAAGCCGTTCTCGCGTGCAAATGAACTGTTGGAGGCGCAGGGCGCGTCGGGCGTGGATTGGTCGCTGGGCGCTTCTCATTGACGAGGCCGGGGCACCCCACCCGAACGGGCGAGGTGGGCGGCGGCTGCGGTGCCGCGGTGAGGGACTCCGTGGAGCCGGCTATCGGACTCGAACCGATGACCTGCTGTTTACAAGACAGCTGCTCTACCAACTGAGCTAAGCCGGCGGCGGACACTAGTGTGCCACAGGTAGGGGCTCGCGCGCGCGGGCGAGCCAGATCGAGGTCAATGAGCGCGCAGCAACGCGATTCCCCATTGCGTAGTGCAGATAACTGGCGCGCGCCTCAAGGCCCTCCAATGAGCCACAGGGATTTGACGTTCGCACCAAAGAAGTGAGGGGTGGGACCACATGGCCCCACCCCTCACTGATTGAAGGCTCAGTTGGAGCTGTCGGTCGTCTCGGAGCTCTGGGCTTCGCCGGCGCCGCTCTGGGAGGGCTCGGTGGCCTCGGGTGCCGGGGTCTCGGCGGGGACCGGGCTCGCGGAATCGGTGATGCCGAATACCTCCGCGATCGTCTGCTTGGCTGAGGTCAGCGGGGTGTGCAGCGCGATGACGGTCGAGTGATCCTTGATCAGCTCGGGTGTGCCGAGCCCGTTGTTACGGCCGCTGTAGTTGGCATTCTGCCAGGCGGTGGTTGAGGCCTTGAGGTAGTCCTCGGCGGCGTTGAGCGGGAAGGTATCGATGACGTCGGAGGGAACGCCCACCTCGGCGGCGATCGTCTTGACCTGCTTCCAGGAGGCCTCGAGGTTCTGGACGACGGTGCCGTTGGACGCCTGGTACTGGGAGGCGAAGTAGGCGAGCAGCGCGTGGTGGAAGTCCACCCACTTGTCGGGCGCCTTCTGGGCAACGATCAGCGACGCGCTGGTCGCGGGCTTCAGGTAGTCCATGTTGACGGTAATGACCGGCTGGAGCTCGAGGTTGTAGTACCCCTGGGCAGCCCAGGTGGTGAGGTCCTTGCCGACGGCGACATCGAGGTCGGAGCACACGTGGCAGGTGTAGTCAAAGTATTCGGTGAGGGTAGGCAGGTTCGGATCCGCCTCGGTGACGACGCCGTTCCCATTGACGATGACCGGTCGACCGTCGGCGTAGATGCCGAGGACGTCGGAGGCGTCGACGTTGCGCGCGGCGTTGACCTGCGCCTGCTGCTTCCAGATCACACCGCCGACGGCTGCGACGACCGCGAGGACGATCGCGACGACGGCGGAAATGACGATGATGCGGGTGCGGCGGTCAGCGCGCTCCTGCGCCTGGCGCATCTGCGCGGCTTTGGCGCGCACGGGGTCGACGGCCGGCTTCTTCTTCTGAGCCATGGACTCACCTTCCGAAAGTAGTTGAATGTTGTAAGAATATCGAGCGCAGCGTGATCACGCTTAGTGCGACAGCCCACCTGTGACGATGAACCACGCACCCGCAAGGAACCCCACACAGCCTACCGCGAGGAGGCCTCGACCCCAGGCAGGACGCACGATCGTGCGCAGCGTTGTGGATACGCCAACCCTCAGATCGGCGGCAAACGGCATGAGCCAGGCAGTCAGCATCATGAGCGCGGCGAGTGCCCACACGACGATCGTCCCGCGCGGGTCGCTCAGCCAGTAGTCCGTGCGATCAACTCCGGTGGACGCGACGACATCGGCGGGCCATGACCACAGGACGCGCCCCTCGCGCGAATAGGACACAAAGGCCCAGATCCCGTATGGAACGAGGCCCCCGACGACGAGGCCGAGCGCCGTCGACAGGATCGAGCGCACCAGCAGGATCGGCGACATGGCGATGACGGCCGCCGTGTCGCTGGCCTTTGCTCCTCGCAGGATCCGACGACGCTCCAGCCACCGCGACATAGCACCGATCAGGCCGAAAGCGGTGAGAGCGATCCCCACGATCATGGATCCGGTGAGTCCAAAAAGGAAGGGCAGGGAGGCCAGGAGGGCCATCAGCGCACCGCCCGAGATCCACGTCCCCTTCGCGGTGGACGAGGACCCCTCCGCCGAAGCGGCGCCCATCCCCATCGCCGGGTTGGGGTTCCACTGCGGGCCCGTCGCCATCTGCTGTGCGGGGACGCCGGCCTGCGGATAGGGCTGCTGCCCGTAGCCGGGGGCAAAACCTGGATCATACGCACCCTGCGGCCCCGGGTACTGAGGCTGAGCGTAGGGGGCTATGACCTCGGTGGGATCCGAGTCGTCGACGCTCTGCCAGGTGTCGGTGGCGTCGTCGTGCCAGGCGACTTCCCCGGTGTCATCGGACCAGTCGCCATACCCCTGCGCCACCGACGCAGTGTCCACCACGTCGGTATGGTCGTTGGCCGCGGTGAACTCCGAGGCGTCGCGGCGCGGGTGCTGCGGATAGGAGACGGCGCGCGCGCCGGAGGCATCCGGGCGCTGCCCCGCATCCTCCCACTCGGGAGGCGCGGCGATCTCCTGGGGGTCAGAGTTCACCATCTGCGTGCGCATGCCCGTGTCGAGCAGCTGCGCCCAGTTCACGGTCACGTAGTCAAGCTCGCCGGGAGCCCACCCGACGGCGCTCATGAGATCGGCAACAATCAGGGAAGGTGACGGTCGATCGTTGGGATCGGGGGCGAGTCCGCCCGCGAGCGCGTCGGCGACCATGGGGTGCAGTCCGGCGAGGTCGGGGTCCCCTTCGAGGACGCGCAGCATCGTGGCGGACACGTCGCCCTTGCCGAACGGCGGGCGCCCGGTGGCGCAGGACAGCAGGGTGGCACACCACGCCCACCAGTCCGATTCCTTCGTGGCACCGTGGCCCTGCAGGAGTTCGGGCGCGGTGTACCCGGCCGTCCCCGACACGAGGCCGGTGCTGGTCAGGTGCTGATCGGAGGTCGCCATCGCGATACCGAAGTCGATGAGGACCGGGCCGCGCGGCGAACAGATGATGTTGGAAGGCTTAATGTCGCGGTGGATGATGTTCGCATGATGAACGGCCGCGATCGTGGACGCCAAGTGGTAGGACAGGGCGGCGACGCCGCGCAGAGGAACCGGCCCGGAGACGAGGATTTCCGCGAGGGTTGGGCCCTCCACGTACTCCGAGACGACGAAAGGCTGGGAGGCCTCGGTTTCTGCATCGACGATGTGCGCGACGAAGGGTGAGCGCACGGAGTTTACGGTGCGCGTCTCGCGCTCCAGGCGCTGACGCGACTCCTCCGAGGCGGCCATCGCCGGGTGCATGGCTTTGAGGGCGACACGCGTGCCACCCCCGTCTTCGGCTAGCCAGACCGTCCCCGCCCCGCCCGTACCGAGCCGACGGATCAGCCTGTAGCCGCCCAGTTCCTCGCCTTCTTCCACGCCCTCAGCCTACCTGGCCCCTCCCCCATCTGCGGCCACCCGCGCGGGGCGGCCCCGGCCTCGTCCCTGAATGAGACGGGCGAACACACGCTGTCAATCCATCATGTGGCCCGAACTGTACACCCGCGAGCGAGCGTGCTAACTTCGCTATTAGTCGCGCGCGCGGAACGATCCGCGTTCGCACTCCGTGGGCGAAGACGCTCCACGGTCACCCCACTACGGATCGTCCGGCACGTACCTGCCGGTGGGAAGGAAAACTCCATGGCAACCGTTACCTTTGACAAGGCCACCCGCGTCTACCCGGGTTCCGACAAGCCCGCCGTCGACCAGCTCGACCTCGAGATCAAGGACGGCGAATTCCTCGTTCTCGTCGGCCCCTCCGGCTGTGGCAAGTCGACCTCGCTGCGTATGCTCGCCGGCCTGGAGGACGTGAACTCCGGCCGCATCCTCATCGGCGACAAGGACGTCACGGACGTTCCGCCGAAGAACCGCGACATCGCGATGGTCTTCCAGAACTACGCTCTCTACCCCCACATGTCGGTGCGCGAGAACATGGGCTTCGCCCTGAAGATCGCCGGCACCCCCAAGGAAGAGATCAACAAGCGCGTCGAAGAGGCCGCTAAGATCCTCGACCTGGAGCCCTACCTGGACCGCAAGCCCAAGGCCCTGTCCGGCGGCCAGCGTCAGCGTGTCGCCATGGGCCGCGCGATCGTCCGTAAGCCCCAGGTGTTCCTCATGGACGAGCCCCTGTCGAACCTGGACGCGAAGCTGCGTGTCCAGACCCGTACGCAGATCGCCTCCCTGCAGCGTGAGCTCGGCGTCACCACCGTGTACGTCACCCACGACCAGACCGAGGCTCTGACGATGGGCGACCGTATCGCGGTTCTCGCCGGCGGCCTCCTCCAGCAGTGCGGCACCCCGCAGGAGATGTACGAGCGTCCCGCCAACGAGTTCGTCGCCGGCTTCATCGGCTCCCCCGCCATGAACCTGGGCACCTTCACGGTCGAGGGCGAGTGGGCCAAGCTCGGCCCCGCACGCGTGCGCGTCTCCGAGGCTGCACGCGCCGCGATGACCCCTGAGGACGGCGGAAAGATCAAGATCGGCTTCCGTCCCGAGGGCCTGGATGTCGTTGCCGACGGCTCCGAGGGCTCCATCCCCGTCGAGGTCGACTTCGTCGAGGAGCTCGGCTCGGACGCCTACGTGTACGGCCACCTGGCCGGCGCCGCCGAGGGCGAGACCCTGGGCTCCGGCTCCGAGGGCACCGGCAAGCAGCTGATCGTGCGCGTTCCCCCGCGTACCGCTCCCGCGCGCGGCGGCGTCCTGCACGTGCGCATCCGCGAGGGCCAGCAGCACAACTTCTCCGCTGCAACGGGCGTTCGCCTGCCCGAGTGACGCATAGCGCTCACGCACAGCGATAATCGGCCCCGGCCTCGTCCACTCGTACCTCCAGGACGAGGCCGGGGTTTCGCTATGCACACATGTGTTCTTGGCCGCGACTAGCGCACATGCCGCGTCGGGGCTATACGCGCGGCGCTGGAGATGAGAGAATGGTTCTCATGGCTCTGGACATTACGGCGGCGGCAGTTGACCCCGCCCTTTTGGACCTCCCGTGGGATGTTCCCCTCGAGGAGTGGCCGTCCAACCTACTCGCGGCACTTCCCCGCGGCATTTCCCGCCACATCGTGCGCTTCGTGAACCTGTCTGGCCGCGTGCTCGCGGTCAAGGAGATCGGCCCGACGGTCGCCCATCATGAGTACGACCGCCTGCGTGACCTGAAGCGGCTGGACGCCCCGTCCGTCCAACCTGTCGCCGTCATCACGGGCCGCAAAAGCCCCGAGGGCGAGGAACTCAACGCCGTCCTCATCACCGAGCACCTGCAGTTCTCCCTCCCCTACCGCGCACTCTTCTCCCTGTCGATGCGTGAAGACACCGCGACGCGCCTCATCGACGCGCTCGCTCTCCTCCTCGTTCGCCTCCACCTCCTGGGCTTCTACTGGGGCGACGTCTCCCTGTCGAACACGCTGTTCCGCCGCGACGCGGGCGAGTTCGCCGCCTACCTGGTCGACGCCGAAACCGGCGAACTGCACCCGAAGCTCACCCCCGGCCAGCGCGAGTACGACGTCGACCTGGCCCGCACGAACATCATCGGCGAACTCATGGACCTCCAGGCCGGCGGCTTCTTCCCCGAAGACGCCGACCCCATCGACGTCGGCGACCGCATCCGCACCCAGTACGACCTGCTGTGGACCGAAGTCACCGCCGAGGAATCCATCCCGAACGATCAGCGCCAGTACCTCGTCAGTGAGCGCATCCGCCGCCTCAACGACCTCGGTTTCGACGTCGCCGAGCTGCACATGTCCACCGATTCCTCCGGCGAGCGCCTCGTCATTCAACCCAAGGTGGTCGACGCCGGTCACCACAACCGCAAGTTCATGCGCCTGACCGGCATGGACGTCGGCGAGCATCAGGCTGCGCGTCTCCTCGCCGACATCGACGTGTGGCGCGCGACGAACGGCTTCCAGGACCTTCCCCTCGAGCAGGCCGCCCACGAGTGGCTCACCGACGTGTTCGCCCCCGTCGTGCGTGCGATTCCGCGCGAGCTGGCGGGCAAGCTGGAGTCCGCGCAGCTCTACCACGAGTATCTCGAGCACCGCTGGTACATGGCCCAGCAGGCCGGCCACGACGTGCCGCGCGAAGAAGCCGTGGCCTCGTACGTGGAGACGATCCTGCCCTCCAAGCGCGACGAGGCCGTCCTCATCGAGCCCGCCCCAGGTCGCGCGTCCATGCTCAGCGCCGAGGCGAACCTCGACCTATGGTGAGGGGGCACAACGCCCCATCCCGTTCACGCTAGGAGCACCTATGTCTGAATTCCCCCGCATCTTTGCCCACAGGGGCGCGTCGTCCCTGGCTCCCGAGAACACGATCGCCGCGTTCGCCAAGGCCATGGAGGTCGGCGCGCGCTGGTTCGAGTTCGACGTGGACATCACGGGCGACGGCTCGCTGATCGTCATTCACGACGACACCTTGGACCGCACGACGACGGGGTCCGGCTCCTACTACCAGCTCGGGTTCTCGGATATTCGTCGGCTCGACGCCGGCCGCTGGTTCTCGGACACCTACCGCTTCGAGCGCATCCCCGAGGCCGCGGATGCCCTCGCGTTCGCGCATGCCCAGCAGATGGGCGCGAACCTGGAGATCAAGCCCTGCGCGGGCGGGGATCGGCTGCGCGAGCGCCTGATCGAGGCCCTGGCCGTCACGCTGGCCGGAGACAAGGTTCCCTCCCGACTCATCGTCTCCTCCTTCGACCACGACCTCCTCGGCTCCTTCCACGAGGCCTGCCCGACGGTTGCGCTCGGCTGGCTGATCGAGCGCGCCTCCGAGGAGTGGCGCGAGGGCGCGGCCGCCCTGGGTGCGACAGCAATTCATCCGGGCGTTGAGGGCCTCACCGAGTCCGACGTGCGCGCGATGCGCGACGCGGGCTTCGAGGTCAACGTGTGGACCGTCAACGACGTCGAGCAGGCCCGCGAGCTGGCCTCGTGGGGCGTCACCGGCATCTTCACGGATCGCCCGCAGGACTTCCCCGCCGAGGCCCTGAAGGCCTGACGGGTTCGGGTGCTTCCGCGCCGCCACACTGAATTCCCTACGAACACGAGCGCGGGCCGTGCCCGCGCCAGCATCGACAGAAAAAGCAGCCGGGGTCGCTCACGCGGCCCCGGCTACCTCTTAGGTATGCGGCGGAAGGCTCCTTACGCCTCGCCCGCGCGGCGCGCGAAGCGCTTGGAGACGTGCTTGGCCAGGGACAGCTCGGCGATCGAGTCGACGACCATCAGGCCGCCCACGATGCCCGCGAAGCGCATCCAACCTGAACGCGGCGAGGAGGCGCGCACCGCGGCCACAAGCATGCCGGTGCCGACGATGGCCTCGGCGGCGACGGCGGCATGGATGATCCACGGGCGCTCGACGGCCACGGACTCGTAGGAGTTCCACAGGGGCTTCACGACCGACTGCGGCTGGCCCATCATGATGTCGACGCTGCGACCAATCGCGTTGGAGATACCGCGAGCCAGGTGCACGGAGACACCCTCGACGTCCTCGAGGTCAGTGGTGCCCAGGAGGAAGCCGGCGACGGAGCCGGGCAGGCCGAGGGCGCGCACGACCTTCCACACGGATTCCTCGCCGGTCGTGGCCACGGAGGCCCACAGAGCGTCGGCGTCGGAGCCCGGGACAGCCTCGGCGATCTCCAGGAGGTCGAGACGGTCACCCACGAGATCAATGACCTCGCCGGGCAGTTCCGAGGTGCGGTCGTGTCCGCCGGGGACGATCGCGGCGTCCATGCCCCAGTTGTGGGAGATGATGTGCTCGAGGTGATCGTCGGTGACCAGGAAGACCTGGAATTCACCGTCCGTCACAGAGAGAGTCACGAGCGGCAGATCGCCGAAGTTCCAGCCCTCCTTCTCGGCGGGCAGCTCAGCGAGAAGTGCGCGGTGATCATCGGCGAGCTCAAGGTCACCGAGATCCACGCCCTCAAGGGCCGCGAGGAGCGGCACGGACGAGGCAGGGGTGCGGCCGATCTCGACAATGCGGGTCGGGGTAGGTTCAACGGCGGCGGCCTCCTCCTCATCGGAGGGCCAGACCTTGCCGAGCGGCGAGTCACCCTCGGGCAGGTGATCGGCCGTCGCGTTACCGATGCGCACCTCGGCGTCGAACAGAATGGCGAGCTCGTCGGCCAGTTCTGCGGGGGTGGGGCCGGGAACAACCTCGGTCGAGCCGGCGGGGACGGTCGCAACGCGTTCCTTGTCGACGGCAACGTTCAGGCCAAGCAGCTGGGGCGAGGAGGGGAACCACTCGAGCTGGGCGAGGATCGAACGCTCCTTCAGCTCGCCGGCGACCACGCTGGGATCCAGATCGTGGCCGATGATCATGCCTTCAATGCGAGTCCATTCCTGGGCCATGTCGCTACCTTCCTGTCCGTGGTGAGGTCGTCCCACCACTCTATAGTTCCATTGTGTCGCGTGGGTCGCTATTTCGCTCGCCCGCGCGGTCAGTTACGAGATTTTGTGTCGCTGTGCCCCGCCCCACTCGACGGCTGTGAAGCCGGTGCGCGCCGGCAGAGGCGCGAAAGTCTGCGCTTGGACGACGGTATTCGCATCGGCCTCGCAGATCGTCATGAACACCCGAATGAACGTATCCGGCGTGACCGTCGCCCCGGCCTCGTCCGTGAGCGTTCCAACGGGCGCGGCCGTCACAGTCCACGAGGCCTGGGTCCATCGCACACCATTCTTTCAGCATCCAACGCCCATCATTGGGTGGTCCTCGCTGCGGCTCATTCCGCAGTTGCCCCATCATACGGCGCACAAACAGCCGGTTTCAAGAGGCGTGGAGAGGATCGCTGAGCCCAGCAGAGAGCCTCTCAGGTCCGCACGCGGACACGTTTGAGAACCGCGTCATACGTTGCTATCCTGACCGGTTACGCGGCTCTACGGAAAAGGGGGCCGCATCCCTCACGTGAAAGCAACTATCATGCCTCTCCTCAGCACCGCAGCGATCGCCGTCGCTGCCACTGTCTTTTTCCTCCTGTTCCTGTGGGCAAGCTTCGTCTCCGCGTCGCCAGGCGAAATTAAGGTGATCTCCGGCCCCCGAGGCCAGCGCGTCCTGCACGGCAAGACGGGCTGGAAAGTTCCCCTGCTAGAGCGCGTGGACACCATGACCGCCTCGATGATTTCCGTCGACGCGCAGACCACGGACTTCGTCCCCACGAACGACTACATCAACGTGCGCGTCGACGCGGCCGTCAAGGTCCGTATCGCGACCGACGACCCGACGCTGTTCCGCGCGGCGACGCGTAACTTCCTGTACAAGACGACCGCCGAGATCTCCGAGGAGGTGCGTGACACCCTCGAGGGCCACCTGCGCGCCATTATCGGTCAGATGCGACTGACCGACATCATCACCGACCGCGCGGCCTTCTCCGAGCGCGTCCAGGAGAACGCGAAGCAGGACCTGGAGGAGATGGGCCTCGAGATCGTCGCCTTCAACATCCAGAACGTGACCGACCAGAACGGCGTCATCGACAACCTCGGTATCGACAACACGGAGCAGATCCGCAAGACCGCGGCCATCGCGAAGGCGAACGCGCAGAAGGAGGTCGCGCAGGCGACCGCCGTCGCCCAGAAGGAAGCCAACGACGCCCAGGTCGCCTCCCAGCTGGAGATCGCCCAGAAGCAGACGGACCTCGCCAAGCGCCAGGCCGCTCTGAAGGTCGAGGCCGACACCGAGAAGGCAAAGGCCGACGCCGCCTACGAGATCCAGTCCCAGATTCAGCGCCGCGACATTGAGCGCGAGACCGCGCAGGCCGACATCGTCAAGCAGGAGCAGCAGGCCGTCATCAAGGAGAAGGAAGTCGTCGTCACCAAGCAGGCCCTGCAGGCCGAGGTGAACGCAAAGGCCGATGCCGACCGCTACGCCGCCGAAAAGAAGGCCGACGCGGCCCTGTACGCGCGTCAGCGCCAGGCCGAGGCCGAGGCGTTCGAACGCACCAAGAAGGCCGACGCCGACAAGCAGGCCATGCTCGCCGAGGCGCAGGGTATTGAGGCTCGAGGCCGCGCCGAGGCCTCCGCGATCGCTGCGAAGCTGACGGCCGAGGCCGAGGGTCTCGAGAAGAAGGCCGAGGCCATGACCAAGATGAACCAGGCGGCCGTGTTGGAAATGTACTTCCGTGCGCTGCCCGAGGTGGCACGCGCCGTGGCCGAGCCCCTCTCCAAGGTCGACACCATCACGATGTACGGCGAGGGCAACAACGCCCAGATGGTCGGCGACATTACGAAGTCGATCAGCCAGATCAACGCGGGCCTGGGCGATTCGTTGGGCCTGGACCTGCAGCAGATGTTCACGGCGCTCGTGGGCGCCAAGGTCGTCTCCCCGACGATCTCCGACGCGGTTGCGGAGGGCGTGCGCGACGCCTCCGTCCCGAATCCTCCGCAGGAGTGAGCGAGGCCCACGCTCAACGCGGGCGGTAGCCACCTGCACCGCGGGCGCGGCGCGACCGCTTGTGAAGCGGACCGCTCGTGATACGGGGCGGGATCCTACGGGGTCCCGCCCCGCTGCCGCACCCCGACACACCCCCACCATCGGCATTTCCGCGAAAAAACTCGCCCAGCACGCCATAAGACG
Source organism: Schaalia odontolytica (assembly GCF_005696695.1). Lineage (NCBI taxonomy): Bacteria > Bacillati > Actinomycetota > Actinomycetes > Actinomycetales > Actinomycetaceae > Schaalia > Schaalia odontolytica. The sequence goes on from NZ_CP040006.1 coordinate 2,050,069, forward strand.
CCGATTTTTGGCTCTTTGGAGCATGCTGGGCGAACTTTTTCGCGTTCGCGCGCACTCTTGGCCGAGCAGGGCGAAAAAAATCGCGTACAGTGCACTCCGACGCGGGGCTTTGAAACCCACAACACCAATGCTCGCCCCCGAACAGCAACCATTGAAACCAACGACACCTTTGCACCCGGAAACTGCACCAAAAACGCTCGTTTCTCGCCCGCAAAGGTGGTGGCGGTTTCAATCCCACGCATGCACGCACAAGCAAAGGCGATGGCGGTTTCAGACGAGCGTGCTGCCTGTCGTGCAGACCCATAGGCAAGCCACAAGACTTGGGCCTGGCTGCGGCACCCGTGGGCGGCGGCAGGGCCTGACCGCTCACAGCGATAAGCCCCGACCGATAGGAGGCCGCCGCGGGGCCTGCGGGGCCTGGCCGGGCTTCGAGACGACGCGCCGAGCCACACGTCAGCACACCCAGCCCCACTGGTGTGGAGGGCGCCGGAGGGACCGGAGGGCACGGGCGGGCTTCGAGGCGCGGCGCCGAACGAAGTGAGGACGCCTAGCCTCGCGGGCGGCCGGGCCCTCCGGCGCCCGGAACACCCGTGGGGCCACAAGCAACACGAAGCCGCCCAGCCCCTGTGGGGCCGGGCGGCTCACGCATCAGGCCGCTAGGCAGCTCTCAGCGATTGTTTCAGCGCATCTGCGTGCCGTCAGCGCCCAGGCGCTGGCAGGCCTCGACAACGCGGGCGGCCATGCCGGCCTCAGCCGACTTGCCCCACGTACGCGGGTCGTACTGCTTCTTGATGCCGACCTCGCCGTCGATCTTGAGGACGCCGTCGTAGTTGCGCAGCATGTGGTCAACGACCGGGCGGGTGAACGCGTACTGCGTGTCGGTGTCGACGTTCATCTTGATGACGCCGTTGGCGACAGCGGTGGCGATCTCCTCGGCGGTGGAGCCAGAGCCGCCGTGCATGACCAGGTCGAAGGGACGGTGGTCGAGGCCGTAGTGCTCAGCGACCTCCTTCTGGATGGTGCCGAGCAGCTCGGGACGCAGCTTCACGTGGCCGGGCTTGTAGGCGCCGTGCACGTTGCCGAAGGTCAGAGCGGTCAGGTAGCGGCCGTTCTCGCCCAGGCCCAGGGCCTCGACGGTCTTGATGGCGTCGGCGGTGGTGGTGTACAGCTTCTCGTTGATCTCGCCAACGACGCCGTCTTCCTCGCCACCGACAGCGCCGACCTCGATCTCGAGGATCGTGTTGGCCTTGACGGACAGGGCGAGCAGTTCCTTGGCGATCTCGAGGTTCTCATCGAGGTCGATGGCGGAACCGTCCCACATGTGGGACTGGAAGGTGGGCAGCTTGCCTTCGGCAACCTGGCCGGCCTCGATCTCGAGGAGGGGGCGGACCCAGGAGTCGATGTTCTGCTTGGCGCAGTGGTCGGTGTGCAGAGCCACGGTGATGCCGTAGTTCTTGGCAACCTCGGTCGCGTAGGCAGCGAGGGCCAGCGAGCCGGTGACGCGGTTCTTGATGGTGGAGCCGGAGCCGTACTCGGCGCCGCCAACGGACACCTGGAGGATACCGTCGGACTCGGCCTCGGCGAAGCCCTGGAGGGCGGCGGTGATGGTCTGGGACGAGGTCACGTTGATCGCGGGGTAGGCGAACTTGCCATCCCGTGCGCGATTCAGCATCTCTGCGTAGACCTCAGGGGTTGCGATAGGCACTTGGAGCCTCCTAATCGAGTGACAGTTTTGTCGTGATAGATTCTCTCACATTTTGCACGAGCGGGGAGGGGAAGGAAGTCCCGTTTGGACGGTTTTCTTCCAACCCCTCCCCCACTGCTATGCGTCAGTTGGAGCGGCCGATGCGGACTCCGAGTTCGGCGACGGACATGACGTCCGTCAGGTCCTTAGCAACGTCGGCCTGGGCCGAGGTGCCGCGGAACCGGAGGTAGGAGCCGTTGCCCGCAACCGGGATGTCGACGGTGTCGGGGGTGTTGGCCAGGGTCGTCGCGAGGACGGGGTTGCCCTGAGCCTTCACGTCGGCCTTGTTGTCGCCCTGCCCCTTGAGGGCGTCGCGCGATCCAGCGAGGTAGATCTGGACGTCCTTGGCGCGGCCCGAGGCCTTGGGGCCGTTACCGGCGCGCGGCGTGTACGTGACGGCGCAGACGTCGTATCCGGTGGAGCCGTTGCCGATCTTCAGGTCGATCCAGTGGGGCCACTTGCGGGCGTTGTCGGTGCCGGGCAGCTTGGCCTTGTTGGCGTCGATGTACTGGGAGTGCCAGTAGGTCGCGGGGTCACCGTCGGTGGCCATGGATTCCTTGCCGCGCTCCCAGCGTGTTTCGACGGAGTCCGCTGCCACGGCCGCGACCTCGATGCGCGGGCCGCACACGCCGATCAGGCCTTCGCTGGCCACGGTCTTCTCACCGGAGTGCGAGACGGTGACTGTGAAGGTCGCTTCACCGAACTCGGTGGTGGGGCGTGCCCAGAACTTCACGACGCGTGTCTCGCCGGGGGCGAGGCGGTCGATCGGCTGGGGTCCGTTGGCGAGCTTCCAGGAGTTGGAGACGGCGGGGGTCAGGTGGATCTTGGTGGCGTCCGTGGTGCCCTTGTTGGTGACGGAGACCTCGAGGACGGTTTCGCCCCAGTTCTCGTCGCCGATGATGGGCAGGGAGTTGCGATCCATGCCGGACAGGGCGGTCTTCGGGTAGGCCTCGTCACCGACGCGTTTGATGCTCACATCGAGGGCCGAGGAGGCCTGGGAGGTGAGGGTGAAGACCGAGTGGCTGTTGACGGTGACGTCGAACGGCAGCTGCGCGACGGTGCCTTCGGCGGTCTTCTCGCCACCGTTGGGGCGACGCGACAGGTAGCCGGAGTCGATGACGCTCAGGTACTGGTTGGTCATGGCGTTGCGCAGGCGGAAGCCGTCGCCGGCGGGTTCCGCGACCCACTTCTGGGGGTTACGCGTCGCGTAGTCGCCCTGGAACGTGGGGGTGAACTCCTGGCTCGTGTCGGCGCACCCGTAGGCGGTTACCGGGTGTCCGGGGGTCGTCGACACGTGGGACTCGGAGTTAGGCGTTTCCTCGGAGTAGACGGCGAGGCAGCGGTTCGCGTTGACCGAGCGGATCTGGTAGTAGCCGTCGGGGGTGGCGGCCAGCTCCCAGTTATCGGAGGCAGTGCCCGCGGTCGGGGTAGTACCGGACACGCTCAGGGCTCGCCCGTCGGACAGCGCAATCGTGTACTGGCCGGGGGCGAGGGTGTCGCGCGTGGGGTCGACGTAGGTGGAGGGCTCACCCAGGGCCTTGATGCGCGCCTTGAAAGCCTCAACGTTGCCGTCGGCCTTGGGGGTCTTGGCGTTCCAGAACATCTGGGCGCCGTAGCGCAGGCCTTCGGTGACCCAGGCTTCGGCCTCGTGGTCGGTGACCTTGCCGTGGCCACCCTGCCAGATGGAGACCTTGCCGCCGCGGATGGAGGCGTCGGGAACCTTGTAGTCCTCGTTCTGGTAGAACTTGTTCATGTTCCAGTCTTTGTCCTTGTACACGCCCTCGAGGCCCTTCACCTGCATGACGTAGGAGGAAGGCTGGTCGCGGTAGTAGTACAGCGCGGAGGAGGCGTTGACGACGGTGTAACCCGCGTCGACGAGGGTCTTGACGGGCAGGCCGCGGTTGGCGTCCTTCTTGCTGGATTCGCCCTTGCCCCAGTATTCGATGATGACGTCCTTGTCGACCGGGATGCGCGAGATGTCGGCGATGCCGTCGTTCCACACGCGCAGCGTGCCGCCGCGAGACTTGACGTGCGCGTTGACCTTGTTGATGAAGTCATTGAACGCGGCGTCGAAGGTCATGGACTGGTCGCCGTAGTGGCTGCGAATCTGTGCGAGGTACTTCTTGAACTCGCCGGGGCCCTGCTTGAAGAAGAACTCGTCGGCGCCCATGTGCCATTCGGTGGAGCCGAAGGTGTCCATGTACTCGTCGATGAGGTCGAAGTAGAACTGCTGGGCGGCGGGGTCGATGAAGTTGAGGTGGTTGGGGCTCTTCTTGCCGGAGTCGTCGGAAACCTGGTACTGCGGGAAGTTGCCGAGGATGGTGCCGGTGTGGCCGGGGGCGTTGAGGAGCGGGACGACGCGAACGCCGACCTCGCGGCCGTGCTCGACGATCGCCTTGACTTCATCCTTCGTGTAGTAGGAGAAGGAGGTGGTGGCGGGGTACTTGTCGGACTTGATGCGCAACTCGAGGGACAGGTAGTTCATCTTCAGGTCGGACATGCGGTCGATCTGTCGGGTGATCCAGTCCGGGGTGATGTGGGTGCCGCAGGCGCACAGGGTGGCGCCACGGTCGGCGAAGCGCGGAATGTCGGTGATGCTACCGGCGGGCACGGTGCCCTGGCCGGCGCGCACAGCCTGTTCGATGGTGCGGGCACCCCACAGGAGGCCGGAGCGGGTGGCGGCCACGACCTGGGCACCGTTTGCGCTGACGGTCAGCTGGTAGCCCTCATCACCGAGGTCGGTGCGGGACGCGTTGATCGTGAGGGAGACGGCGTTGGAGGCGGGGGCTGCGCCGGTACCCTCGGTGATGCCGGTGATGCCGGCGTCGGTGAGAGCGCGGCTCAGCAGGGCACTGACGCCGGCAGCGTCGGCGGAGTCAGTGCGGACGATCTGCAGTCCGCTGGCAGGAGTCCAGGAGCCCGAGGCCGGGGCCCATCCTTCGAGGGAGGGGATCGTTCCGGGGACTTGGCTGGCCGCCTGCGCGTTCAGGTGGGAGGTCAGGGGGACGAGGACCGCGGCGACGAGGGCACACACGGACGCGAGGATGAGCGCGACTTTCGCTCGGGTGCGCGCGAGCCGCGGCGCCCGCGCATGGCTTGGCGATGACTGAGGCATTAATTCTCCTGTTCAACGGTTTGCTTCCACGCAAACTGTCCAAAGCCCGAATTAAAACGGATGCTCCGTATCCATTCCGACTACTTTTTGGCCTGCAAATGCTATCAAAGATCGGAGGATAAAAACAATAGAAACGGTAAAAGATGAGTTAGCCAGCGAGAATATCGGTCAACCGGGTTAATTAGTGTATTTCAGTTTGACACTTCGCCCACAAGTCACTAGTTTTGCGCGCCCTCCAGACGCGACGCGTGCGCCCACATAACGATCGCGGCGGCATGACCAACGTTCATCGACCGAGTCGAACCGCGCTGAGTAATGGCGACGACAATGTCGCACGCCCGGATCATCTCCTCGCTCAATCCGGAGGCCTCGGATCCAAAAACGAGGCACGCGCGCTCAGGCAGCACCGCACCTTCGAGCGCGACGGACCCCTCAACGTTGTCAACGCCGACGAGTGCCAAGCCTTCCTTCAAGCAATGCTCAACGAGTTCACGCACTTCGGGACGGTGATCCACCGGCAGGTAGCGGTCGGTGACCATCGCGCCGCGTCGGTTCCACCGCTTGCGCCCCACGACATGCACGCGGCGCGCACCCAGAGCATTCGCCGTTCGCACAATCGACCCGATGTTGAAGTCGTGATCGAGATTCTCCACTGCCACCTCGAAGGGCAGCGAGCGGGCTGCGATGTCCGCGCGGATCGCGTCCATCGTCCAGTAGCGGTAGCGGTCTTCGACGTTGCGCCGATCCCCCGCCTTCAGGAGCTCCCGGTCGTAGTGCTCGCCGACCGGCCAGGCGGCCTCCCCACCCGGCCACGGACCGACCCCGACCTGCCCGGACTGCGCGGCCCCGGCCTCGTCGTTCCCGCACGCGCCATCACGCGCGATGTCACACCCGTTTTCGAACTCGTTCACGGATCCCACCCTAGCGGCACCGTAGAATGGAGGCATGACTGCCCTGACGCACGAACCAACACCCCTGACCGATCTGCCTCCCGTCACCGCGTGGCTCTCCGACATGGACGGCGTCCTGGTCAAGGAGAATCGGGCGCTTCCTGGCGCGAACGAGTTCCTCTCGGCGCTGCGCGAGAAGAACATCCCCTTCCTGGTCCTCACGAACAATTCGGTGTTCACGAACCGCGACCTGTCCGCGCGCCTGGCGAACTCCGGCCTGGACATCCCCGAGGACAACATCTGGACCTCCGCGAATGCGACGGCCGCGTTCCTGCACCAGCAGTCGCCCGGCTCAACCGCGTACGTGATCGGCGAGGCCGGCCTGACCACCGCGATCCACACCGCGGGATACGTCATGACGGAGATCGATCCCGAGTTCGTGGTGCTCGGCGAGGTGCGTTCCTACGACTTCCACGCGCTGACCCACGCGATCCGCCTCATCGAGGGCGGCGCGAAGTTCATCGCGACCAACCCTGACGTGTCGGGCCCCTCCGACGAAGGAACCCTCCCCGCCTGCGGCGCCATCGCGGCGATGATCACGGCGGCGACCGGGAAGAAGCCCTACTTCGTGGGCAAGCCGAACCCCGTCATGATCCGCGCTGGCCTGAACAAGATCGGCGCGCACTCCGAGAGCGCCGCCATGGTCGGCGACCGCATGGACACGGACGTGCGCGCGGGCGTCGAGGCCGGCCTGCGCACCCACCTCGTCCTGTCGGGCTCTACCGCCCGCGAAGACGTCAACAATTTCCCGTTCCGCCCCTTCGGTATCCACGAGGGCATCGGCGATCTCATTGAGCTCGTCGAGGCGGCGCACTGACCCACACCGATCCGGAAGGAACACCCATGACCAACGATTCCCACAAGGCGCGCCTGGCTGCCCTCGTCCAGGAGCTGTCCGTCATCCACGAGAAGGTCATCCTGGCCTCGGGCCGCGAGTCCGACTTCTACGTCGATATGCGCCGTTCGACCCTGCACCACGAGGCGGCCCCCCTCATCGGCCACGTCATGCTGGACCTCCTGGAGGAGTCCGGCTTCGCGGTCGGCGAGGAGTACGTGGCCGTCGGCGGTCTGACGATGGGCGCTGACCCCGTCGCGACCGCGATGATGCACGCCGCCGCGTCGCGCGGCCTGGACCTGGACGCATTCGTCGTGCGTAAGGCCGCGAAGGATCACGGCATGAAGCGCCGCATCGAGGGCCCGGACGTCGTGGGTAAGAACGTCGTCGTCCTCGAGGACACGTCGACGACCGGCGGCTCCCCGCTGGAGGCCGCACTCACGCTGCGCGAGGCCGGCGCGAACGTCGTCGCCGTCGCAGTGATCGTGGACCGCGCAACGGGCGCGAAGGAGCGCATTGAGGCCGAGGGCTTCCCGTACTTCTACGCGCTGGGCCTGGAGGACATCGGCCTGGCCTGATTCAGCTTGCATTGACGAGGCCGGGGCCGGGTTCTGCGTGAACCTGGCCCCGGCCTCGTTTCAGTGCACGCGCCCTTACATGTGGGGGACGGAGCGCATGGCGCGCGCTGTCACCCAGCGCGGGGCCAGCTTCATGGCTCCCATGGCGACCTTGTAGGGGATGGTCGGGGTGACCTGAACGCGACCCGCACGCACGGCGTCGAGGGCCTCCGTGACGACCTGTTCCGGGCTGGCCATGAGCCAGGAGGGGGTCGCACGCATGTCGACGCCCGCGCGCTCGAAGAACGGCGTGTCGACGGGGCCGGGGCACACGACTGTGGCGGTGATTCCCGATCCCTTAAGCTCGGCGGCGAGGCCCTCGGTGAAGGCAACGACCCAGGCCTTGTGGGCGGAGTAGGTGCCCGCGCCCGTGCGCGAGGCGACAGAGCCAACGTTGAGGATGGCGCCGCGTCCGCGCGAGCGCATGGAGATGCCGGCGTGGTGGGCCAGGGTCATGACAGCGCGGACCATAACGTTCAGGCCGTTGATTTCGTTCTCGAGGCTGTTGTCCAGGAACTCGGTTCCCAGTCCGAAGCCTGCGTTATTGACGAGGAGGTCCACGGGAGCCAGGTCAGGCTTGTCGCGGTCTGCGGGTCCTCCCACGTCGAGGCGGGCGGCAACGCGCGCGCAGCCCTCATCGGTCGACAGGTCAGCGGCGATCACCTCGGCGCGCACGCCGGCGACGTTCGCGAGCGAGTCCGCGAGCGCACGCAGGGCGTCTTCGCTGCGCGCGACGAGCACCAGGTCGTGGCCCGCAGCGGCCAGTTGCCAACAGAATTCTTCACCAATGCCGGAGGTTGCTCCGGTGACCAGCGCTGTTCCCATGGGGGAAGTCTAGCGCCGCATGGTGCGCGCAGCACGAAGCCGGGGCGGGAACGCTTCGCGCTCCCGCCCCGGCTTGGCGTGTCATCGGGTCCGGATCAGGTATCCAGCTCCACCGCCGGCGAGGGCCGCCGGGATGACGAGGAGGACGAGCCAGTAGGGGCTCCATCCGCCCGATCGGCCGCTCTCGGCGGCCGCAGCGATCGGCACGGCGCCCGATGCGTCGGCCGTCCCGTTCTCGGGGGCGGCCACGCCACCGCTCTGCGCGACCTCACCGCTCTGCGCACCGCTCTGGGGCGCAGCAGAGGGGCTCGCGGACGGGGTGGCCGCGGGGGCCGCCTTCGGGGCAGTCACGGGTGCAGAGCTGGCCGCACCGGTCGTTCCAGTTGCCGCTCCGTTGCTGCGAGCAGCCGGAGCGCCGGTCGCGCTACCGCCGGTCGCCGCATAGGCCGGCGAACGGGTCGCGCCGGACGAGGCCGGGGTGCCTGCGTTTGTCGCGGGCGCTGCGGGCGCTCGAACCGGGCCGCCAGTGGGTGCGGGAGCCGGGAAGGGGCGCGGCATCGGTGCAGGATCCGCAGACGGAGCGGGAGCCGGAGCGGGGTCCGCAGTCGGAGCCGGAGCGGGGTCCGCAGTCGGGGCCGGAGCGGGGTCCGCAGTCGGGGCCGGGGCGGGATCCGCAGTCGGCGCCGGAGCGGGGTCCGTCGTCGGCGCGGGGGCCGGGGCGGGGTCCACAGTCGGCGCGGGAGCCGGAGCAGGGTCCACGCTCGGAGCCGGAGCCGGGTCCGTTGTGGGCGCCGGGAAAGGCGTCGGCATCGGTGCGGGAGCCGGATCGACGCTCGGTGCGGGAGCCGGGTCAGTCGTTGGCGCGGGTGCGGGCGTCGGCTCGGGTGCCGGGGTGGGGACCGGCTCCGGCACCGGGGAGGGTCCGGGCGACGGCGTCGGAACGGGCTCTTCCTCGACCGGCGCGGGCTGCTCATTGCGGTGTCCGGATCGGACGATCACAGTGAAGGACTGAGGCTCGACGAGGCTGCGTTCGCCGCTGCGTGCGCCCACCTCGATGCGGTAGGTGCCGGGCGCACTGAAGACCCAGTTGCCGTGCATGTGCGTCGCTTCGGTCGTGTGGACGAGGCCGTCGCCCTTGGACGAGTCGAAGTGGACCTTCGCACCCGCCCCGAAGGTGCCGCCCTGGAAGAATGCGACGCGCGCGCCTTCGGGGGCCTGCGCGAGGTGCAGGGTCAGGTCCGCGCCCTCGGGCAGGGCCGCGTAGTCGATGCCCTCGGTGGACAGGCCGGGCCACACGATGTCGCTGTTCTGTGTCTCGGGCAGCACGTAGGTGGCGGTGCCCACCGGTCCGAGCACGTCGTAGCTCGCATCCGACAGGGAGGCGGGGCGCACGAAGCGCGCGTTGGGTGCGACCGTGAGGGTCGTGGAGCCGACGGTGCGCAGCACCGAGGTGCGCGCGTTGGTCAGGGAGTCATCCTTGACGGCCAGGCCGTAGGTGAGTCCGCCCTCGCCGCTCGCCTGGGTGAGGCGCACGTCCAGGTGTCCGCGCGCGATCTCCACCGGGTCGCTCAGCAGGGACGAGGCCGGGTCCGGGGTTGGGTCGTTTCCGCCGTTATCGGGGGCGGGAGCAGGCGCGGGCGTCGGGTTCGGCGCGGGCTCCGGTTCCTCGGGGGCGGCGACACCATCGCGCATCTTGAGCATCGCGGTGAGGCCCACGTGGGCGCCAACGGTGACGTCGGAGGCCTCTGCGACGGTCATGACCGCGTCAGAGAGCGGGTGGGGGCGCAGGGTGACGCGCATGTACATGGGGTCGGTCTGGCACACGCCGAGGTCCTGGGCCTTCGTGTCCATGCCGCCCGCGCCCAGGGTGCCTTCCATGGAGCACCAGGGGCTGAAATCCCACTTGGATTCGAGGAACTCGATCTTGTAGGTGGCGCGCAGGGTCGGGTCGTTGGCGCGCACCGTGGCGGTGTACTGATCGGTCGATCCGGGGATGAGGTCGTAGGAGACCTCGACGCGGCGCGAGGAGATCGGCAGGTGGTCGGGGTTCCAGACGGGAGCCGGGTCCGGGTTGGAGGGGCCGAGGATCGTGTCGGTGCCACCGACGGTGACGGGTTCGGTGTCCTTCTGGGAGTACTGAACGGTCTGGGAGATCCAGCGAGCCGAGGCGGAGTCGCTGGGAATGTAGATCGCCTGGACGGCAGCAGCATCGGCGCCCAGCAGCTCGGAGACCGTCGCTCGGCCACCTTCAACGGGAACCTCGGTGAGGAAGTAGCCGTTGACGGTGATCCACGCGCGACCCGTGTCGGTGGCGACGCCCGTGTCGAGCGTGATGTCGGTCAGGTGGTTGTCGCCGGGGTGCTCGCGCTCGCCGTGGTGCGACACGGTGAGCGTCGGGGTAGCCGCGTTGCCGTCGGCGCGCTCAGCGCGCGCCGCGTTGTACGCGGATTCAATGTCCTTGATCGTGCCGTCGGCGGGGTTCGCGCCGCCGACCTGCCAGACCAGCGGCGTAATCGGCGAGGAGTAGATAGCGGTGCCGTCGGCGCTGCGGGCGGTCATCTTGTAGTTCGCGACATAGCGACCCGGCTGCGTGAAGGTCGTGTACAGGTGCGTGTGGCGCGGGTTGTAGACGCTGCGGTATGCGGTGTCGTGACTGGAGAGGAAGCGGTTCACGCTGTCGCCGTTGTCAATGAACATCTCCATGCGACCCGGGCCGTCGACGCTGATGAGGTCGAGCGTGTAGGTCTCGCCCTCGAACTTGTCGGTGTCTCCAATTTCGCCGGCGCCGAGGCCCGCCCAGATGGGCGTATTACCGGGGCCGGGATTCTGGGGGGCAGCGTTCAGGACGGTGCCTTCGGTCCCCAGGAAGGCCAGGTCGGGACGCTTGGCCGGGATGACGAGCTGCGACTTCGCCTCGTCTTTCTCGCCTGTGCCGGTCCACGCCTTGGGGATCCACAGAGCGGTCTTCTCCATCGGCATGTTGATGGTGTTCAGAGAGAAGCTGTTGGTGTCGTCATGCCAGACGGGGATGGGTGCATCAACGTGCTGTCCGGTAACGATCCATTCCTTGTCCTGGTCGGGACCGGCCCACGCGGCGGCGGGGGTCAATGCCAGGAAGAGGGCGAGCGCAGCCGTGCTGATGCGTCGCAGGTGTGACATTCGAGTGCCTTTTCTAGCTATGTTGTTGGTGAGAATCATTATCACTCTAAATAAGCTCACACACAACTCACACCGATCAGGCATGTTTCACGCGTGTTTCACGCAGCCTCACCTCTCCCCCGCCGATAGGCTCGACCCCATGAGATTTGCGACCTGGAACGTCAACTCCATCCGCACGCGCGTCGACCGCGCTATTGCTTTCCTCGAGCGCTCGGGAACGGACGTACTCGCCATGCAGGAAATTAAGTGTCGCCCCGACCAGTTCCCGACACAAGCCTTTGAGGAGGCCGGCTACCACGTCGCCATCCACGGTCTCAACCAGTGGAACGGCGTCGCCGTCGCTTCCCGTCTGCCAATCCTGGACGTGCAGGACCACTTCCCCACCCAGCCCGCCTTTGGCGAACCGCCCGTGGTCGAAGCTCGCGCGCTCGGCGTCACCATCGACACGACCGACACCCTTCCCTCCGAGGACGGGCAGGCCTCGTCGATGACGATCTGGAGCCTGTACGTCCCCAACGGCCGCGAGCTCACGCACGCGCACTACGCCTACAAGCTGGAGTGGCTCGCGAACCTCGCCGAGCAGGGCCGCGCCTGGCTCGCCAACCCGAGCGCCCTGATTGCCCTCGTCGGCGACTGGAACGTCGCTCCCCTGGACGAGGACGTGTGGGACATGAGCGCCTTCGAGGGAGCCACGCACGTGTCGGCGCCCGAGCGCGAGGCCTTCGCCGCTTTCGCCGCGGACGGGTGGGTTGAGGTCACGCGCGAGCGCGTCACGAACTACACCTACTGGGACTACCAGAAGCTGCGCTTCCCCAAGAACGAGGGCATGCGCATCGACTTCGCCTACTGCTCGCCGGCGCTCGCTGCACGTGTGAGCGGCGCACAGATCGACCGCGACGAGCGCAAGGGCAAGGGCGCGTCCGACCACGTGCCCGTCATCATCGACGTCGACTGAGAGGCGAACGAGGCCGGAACTCGGCCGGCCGACACAGGTCGAGGCCTGGGCGCGTGCCCAGGCCTCGTTCCGTATCGATTACGCGTGCTCACGCGCGAGGCGCAGCAGCTCGGAATTGAGGGCCGACCAGTTGTCGTGATGCCACTGCCCGAAAGGCTCCGCGCCAACGAAGGCGGCGCTGGCGCGAAGGTCACGGTCCGCCCACACGAAGGAGCCGGACTGGCCGAAGTGCCCGATCGTGCGCGGGGAGGCGTCGGGCGCGGTCCAGTGCGGCGACTTCTCACCGCGAATCTCGAGGCCGAGGCCCCACGGGCAGGGATTGAAACGCCCGTAGCCGGGCACAACGCCTGCGAGCGCGGGAAACTGCGATAGTGCGGCGAGGGCTGCCAAGGGGCCGCCCACCAGCGTTGGACTCGCAAGCTCAGCGCCGAAGAGGCTGACGTCGGACGCACTGGCGATCCCCGCATGGGCGGGGCTACCGGGAATATCAGCCCTCGCCATGCCGAGCGGCTCAAAGACCGTCTCACGCACCCACTGCGCAATGCCGACGCCAGTCGCGGCCTCAATCACCTCGCCGAGGACGTCGAAGCCCTCGTTCGAGTAGATCCGGCGCTTCTCGGGAGCAGCGACGGGGCGGCGCCCCTCGAACGGCAGGCCCGAGGCGTGGGCGAGCAGGTGACGGACCGTCGCCGCCTCGGGACCAGCGGGATCATCGAGGGAAATCAGGCCTCGTTCGACCGCGACCAACGCCGACCACGCGACGATCGGCTTGGTCACCGACGCGAGCGGGAAGACGCGATCGACGTCTCCGTACGTATAGACGACGTCGCCCTCGACACGAAGGACGAGGGCGACATCAAAGGATGGCAGAGGGCCGATCACGCGGTGGCCTCCGGAGCCGGAGCCGCACCTGCCTCGGCGGCTGCGGTGGTCTTTTCGCTGATCTTACGCAGGGTGCGTGCGTAAACTTCCGCGACCTCCTCGGGGACCGAGGCCCCGAGCTGCAGCACGTAGTGCGCAGGCAGGCGCAGGAGCTGCACACACACAGCAAGGAAGTCCGCCACGAACTCACGAGCGTCGATCGGTTCGTCGTTGTAGCGAGCCGAGACGACGGAGCCGTACCAGTAGCGGATGAGGATCCTCGCAAGCGTGCGAGGAGTGGTGCCGATCTCGGCGCCTTCCTCGTCCACGAAGGTCTGGATCATCGCAGTGAGGGCTTCCTCCATCTGCTGGGTGCGGTACTTGTAGTGTGCGTGTGCAGGGTGCGTCTCAGAGGAGGACTCAGCCCACAGGACACAGTCCAGTGCGATGGCCGCATCGGCGCCGGGCTTCATGGCGAAGCGCATTTCCCCGACCGCCCAGTCAACAAACGAGCCTGCGGTGATACCACCCTCGTCGAACCCACCTTCGGCCTCTTCGTTAATGGAGACGTCGAAGAGCGCGTTCATTTCCTCGTGACGCTGGATTGCGCTGCGCAGGATGGCTTCCTTCGAAGGGAAGTGATAGACCACCGCGGGGTGCGAAATGCCGACTCGGCGGCCAAGGTCACGCAGGGAAAAGCCGTTATAGCCTCGCTCTGCAATCAGAACCATCGCTGCCGAGAGGATGGATTCACGCGTCGCCTGTCCTACGGAGTAGGCGCCACGGGCCTTCCTCTGGGTTGTCATATCATCTCCTGCTGTTGCGGGCACCACATACCGAGCGCCCGAAATACACACTGGTAGTCAGTGTACCGCGCAATCTCAGGGTTTATCAACATTCATGACAAGCCCGTCAATGGAATCGTTGATGTCAACTGTCACATTCTGACCATCTTGAACGTCTCCACTGAGCAGCAGCTTGGCCAGTCGATCGCCAATCTCGCGCTGAATCAAGCGGCGCAGCGGGCGCGCTCCGAAGGCCGGATCGTAGCCGACTCGAGCGAGCCATCCACGGGCCGGTTCGGTTACTGTCAAACCGATGCGACGCTCGCGCAGGCGAGACTCCAGCGACGCGACGAGCAAATCGACGATCTCGCCCAGATTTTCGCGGGTAAGAGCGTCAAACATGACCGTCTCATCCAGCCTATTGAGGAACTCCGGACGGAAGGCCGCCGACACGACGGACATGACAGACTCCCGCTTTTCTTCGGGTGTCAAGTCCGGGTCCGCCAGGAACTGCGATCCGAGGTTCGAGGTGAGGATCAGAATGGTGTTGCGGAAGTCGACCGTCCGCCCCTGTCCGTCAGTGAGACGTCCGTCATCCAGAACCTGCAAAAGAATGTCGAAAATCTCAGGATCGGCCTTCTCAACTTCGTCCAGCAGAACGACGGAGTAGGGACGACGACGCACCGCCTCGGTCAGCTGACCGCCCTGCTCGTAGCCCACGTACCCCGGAGGGGCACCGACGAGGCGCGCCACCGAGTGCTTTTCGGAGTACTCGGACATGTCGATACGCACCATCGCACGCTCGTCGTCGAAGAGGAACTCCGCGAGCGCCTTGGCCAGCTCCGTCTTACCCACACCCGTCGGGCCGAGGAAAAGGAACGAACCGGTCGGACGGTTCGGGTCAGACAGGCCTGCACGGGAGCGACGGACCGCATCGGACACCGCACGCACGGCATCTTTCTGACCGATCAGGCGCTTTCCGAGCTCATCCTCCATGTGCAGGAGCTTGTCCGTCTCCGTTTGCAGGAGCTTACCCGTCGGAATTCCGGTCCACGCCTCGATCACCTCGGCGATCTCTGCGGGGCCGACCTTCTCGGCGATCATCGGCTCGTCGTCGCTTCGAGCATCCTGCTCCTCGGCCTGCGCTTCTGCCTCAGCAATCTGACGCTCGACGGCCGGGATTTCACCGTTCTGCAGGCGCCCGGCTTCCTCCCAGCGTCCCTCGCGCACGGCCAGGTCCAGCTGGGTACGCAGCGAGTCGAGCTGGACGCGCAGCTCACCAACGCGGTTGTGGCCAGCCTTCTCAGCCTCCCAGCGAGCCGTCAGAGCACGCAGGCTCTCCTCGCGGTCAGCGAGGTCGGCACGCAGCTTGCTCAGCCGCTCCTGGGTAGCCTCATCGAGGCCCTCCGGATCGGACTCGGTCAGGTAGGACTCCTCCATGCGGAGGCGATCCACGCTGCGGCGCAGCTCGTCGATCTCGACGGGCGAGGAGTCCAGCTCCATGCGCAGGCGCGAGGCCGCCTCGTCGATCAGGTCGATCGCCTTGTCAGGCAGCTGACGCCCCGTGATGTAGCGGTTCGACAGGGTCGCCGCGGCAACGAGCGCACCGTCGGAGATGGTCACCTTGTGGTGCGCCTCGTACTTCGGCGCGATACCGCGCAGGATCGCAACCGTGTCCTCAACCGAGGGCTCGCCGACGAACACCTGCTGGAAGCGGCGCTCAAGCGCCGGGTCCTTTTCGATGTTCTCGCGGTACTCGTCGAGGGTGGTCGCGCCGACCATGCGTAGCTCGCCGCGGGCGAGCATGGGCTTGAGCATGTTGCCCGCGTCCATCGCACCTTCGGAGCCGCCACCCGCACCAACGACGGTGTGCAGCTCGTCGATGAAGGTGATGATCTGCCCGTCCGAGCGCTGAATCTCAGCGAGGACCGCCTTCAGGCGTTCCTCGAACTCACCGCGGTACTTCGCGCCGGCAACCATCGACGCAACGTCGAGGGAGACGAGGCGCTTGTCGCGCAGGGACTCCGGGACGTCGCCCGCAACGATGCGCTGGGCGAGGCCTTCAACGACGGCCGTCTTGCCGACGCCGGGCTCGCCGATCAGAACAGGATTGTTCTTGGTACGACGGGACAGGACCTGCACGACGCGGCGAATCTCGTTGTCGCGGCCGATGACCGGATCGAGCTTGCCTTCGCGCGCCACCTCCGTCAGGTCCCGCCCGTACTTGGACAGGGCCTCGAAGGACCCCTCGGGGTCCGCCGAGGTGATCGGATCGGGGCGCAGCTGCGCGAGGGCCTGCGTCAGCGCATCAGCTTCGACGCCGCCCTGGGTGAGGATACGCCCCGCCTCGGTCTGCGACGCAGCCAGCGCGATCAGCAGATGCTCGGTCGAGATGTACTGGTCGCCGCCAGCCTCGGCGCGCTCGCCAGCGTCGCGAACGACCGCGAGAAGAGCGTTCGAGGGCTGGGCGCTTCCGGCGGATGCGCCCTGCGCACTCGGGAGCGCCACGAGGGCATTGCGAGTGCGCGCGCCGATCGCGCGCACGTCGGCCCCAACGGCCTCGAGCAGGGAGAGCGCGATACCTTCGCGCTGTTCAATCAGTGCTTCGAGCAGGTGGATGGGCTCCACCTGCGGGTTACCGGCTGCACCGGCAGCCTGGAGCGCAGAGGAGACGGCCTCCTGCGCCTTTGTCGTCATTTCACGTGCCATGAAATCACTCCTCCAAATGGTTTGTCTGGTGGCGTCGAGCTACTCAACGCCTTCTGACAGACACAACGAAGCCGAAGTTGAGTCTATTCCACTCAACTTCAATTTTGGGGAGGATGTGAGTCAGCTCTCGGGAAGCCAGGCAGGGCCATCAAACCCGCGCTGATGACCGCCGGCAGGACCGGACCCTTCATCATCATCAAGGCCATAGCGCTCCTCGAGCGCGCGGAAAAGCTGAAGGGTTGTCGCCAGCGCACACATCACCTGCTGCACGAGCTGCGCATCCGTCGCACCATACTCGTAATCGGCATTCACCTCGGCGACGACACGGTCCCCCTCGTCCTGATCGGCGACGTAGGCCTTGGGCCACAGGAACTCGCCGTGCCACGCCTGCAGGAAGTCACGCAGATCCTCACCAAATTCAATGGGAACGAGGCTCTTCATGAAGGCAACGATCGACAGCACCTCGCGCGAGTCTCCGAGGAAGCGGAAGCAGAACAGATGCCCCTCCCAGAAACCGCAGAGATCTCCATCGCTATCGATACGCCACGCCCACCCCTCAGAGTCAAAAAGGAGCCCTAGGCGCTCCTGCGTGATGGGACGAACCATATCGAAACGATTGGCTTCAAACTCCGAATTACCCGTGACAATTCCTTCCGGAGGTGCTGCATTGCTACCTCCCCATTGTTCCATATCAGAGGCGGTATCGTCCGGCAGTTCGCGGCGGCGAGGCGTCTCCTCACCGTCGGTTCCTCCGTCGGCATCCGCCCGCCATAGCCAGCCCATGATGTACCCCTAGTCGTGCCGATGATTGATGACGCGCCACTGCGTCGCTACCGATGGGGCGAGAGCGCGCCGATCGCCCCTGACTGCGATCTGCACATGCATACCCATTGGCGCCTCCTCAGCTCACCTCATCGTGTTACCAGCACGTGTCTTGGTAACTTCACAGTAGCGCAGAAACCGCGAAAAACCAACGCCCTTGACAGTTTCAGGGCCCCGGAGCGGACTCGCAATAAGACGGCGCGTCGCCATCGTCGCAGCTCACCCCACAGTGCTCACATCACTTCATAACAAATGTTTCGTTGCTCACATTTTGATATAGCCCTTGCACGCAGAGCTCATTTCTATTAAATAGGAAAATTTCACTCGCCTTCGCACGTACTGCCCTGCGCACTCCCCTTGGGCTCGACACCTGGCGCAGGGTCCGGAGCCACCGGGAACGACGAGGCCGGCGCGACTCCTGTGGACGCGCCCGAGCGGACGACGGGAAGGGGCACGAAGGCCGGCATCGGCCTCTTCTTGGCGCTCTTCGCGACCAGCCAGCGCAGCGCCCACTCAGCGGGACCGCGCGACGATCCCAAAGCCTCGGCGATGGCGCAGCCCACGCCGATCAGCGCCCACACGACGAGCGCGATCAGGCCGGACACGGCGACGCCCAACGAGCGCACACCAAACGAGATCGACAACCCACAGATGAGGATGAAGAGCAGCGTCTGGGACAGGTAGGCGGTCATCGAACGACGACCGATCGCGCTGAGGAAAGCGCACGCGGTGCCCAGCTTCTCGCGCGGGCCGCCGCCCACGAGGGCCAGAAGCGCCAGCCAGCCGCACGCACCCGCGACCCCCGAAGCATGGAACAGCGGGTAGGACCAGGCGGCCGAGCCAGCGAATGCCCAATCCAGCTGCATGAGCGCGAAAGGCAACCCTCCGAGTGCTCCGATCCCCAGGCCGCACGCCGCGATGCCGGACAGCAA
The DNA here is from genome assembly GCF_005696695.1 of Schaalia odontolytica. Classification (NCBI taxonomy): domain Bacteria; kingdom Bacillati; phylum Actinomycetota; class Actinomycetes; order Actinomycetales; family Actinomycetaceae; genus Schaalia; species Schaalia odontolytica. The sequence continues at coordinate 2,068,378 of NZ_CP040006.1, forward strand.
CGCCCCACGCCCACGCGGGTCCTGGAGGAGGCCCCAGCGCGCCACGCCCACGCCGATCATGACGCAGGGAACCACCAGAGCCGTGAGGACAGTCATCGGCGTCGCGATGAGCCAGGAGGCAACAGACACCAGCGGATACCCCACGTCCAGCGATACAGGATCGTGGAACTCCAACATCATCGGTTCTCGGCCCATGAACGCCGCCATCGACCAGATTCCCAGCAGACTTAAGGAGCCAATGAGTGCGCCGACCAGCACACGCACCCATGCGCGCGTCATGACGATCACCTCAGCAAAAACCACCGCAACCAGGCCATACGCCCCGATGATGTCACCCGAGAAGAAGACAGCATGCACCAGGCCGAAGGCCAGCATCCACCAGCCGCGACGGCGAATCAGGCGCGAGGCCGTGCGGCGCGCATAACGCTCGACGTTCTCCTCGACAATCTGTCGTTGGACGGGATGCCAGCCGGCAACCTCCTCGGCAGTGAAGGTCTCCATGGCGGCCCGGCGCTCACGTTCCATCGTGCGCGAGGCCATGATCGCCATGCCGAAACCGAACAGGATCGAGAACAGCGGGTAGGCCCTGCGATCAACGAACAGGGTCCGCGCCAGGTACCACCACTGGTCGGCGCTGCCCATCGCCGCAAGCGCCGCATGCCCGGCGTGAGGCGCCTCCGGGAAGTACCTGAGCCAAAAGGGGACGTTTGCGAGCGCAATGAGCGCGAGCATGAAGCCGCGCGCGACGTCGGGGGCCGGGTATCGAAGCTGGCGTTCTCCCGTGAAAGACAGGGTGTCCATGGCGTCCTTCCTCGTGGTGGTGTTAGTGCGACAAAGGGGCGAGGCCGGAGAGTCTGTCCGGGCCTCGCCCCTGATCACGTCGCACGGGTCAGTACATCGCTGACATCATGGCCTGCTGCTGAAGCTCTTTGGTCTTACTGCCGGCTCGAACCACGAGGACGATACCGACGATCAGCAGGACGATGCCAGTGACGCCAACCACGGTGCTCCACAGGAACGCGCCGGTGGTCGAACCCACCATCTCCTCACCGCTCGCGGGAAGTCCCGTGATCCGTGCGGTGGACGGCAGGCCCTGGCACTGGATCCTGTAAGTACCCTGCGCCAGACCATCGAGGTAAAACACCTCCCCACTGCCCTGCAGCTGCTTCATCTCGAAGCTCTGGTTGCTTGCATTGATCAGCGCGCACGAGGACGCCTTATCGGGAGAGAGAGACACCGTGTAGCTACCGTTAGCGCCAACCTCGACGTTCCCACCGTTCGATACGACAGCGCCAGCGGCCATGTTTTCAGCTATGCCCGTAAGCCCCTGGAACATGAGGACGAAGAAAAGGATGGGGGCGGCGACAAAAGACGCGAGGACGCCCAGGACGATGAGAATGGTGCCGGGGGCCTTGCTGGGGCCCTTCACGATCGGCATCGGGGCCGGACCACCGTAGCCTCCACCCTGGAAGTTCTGAGGTCCTCCCTGCATCGGCATGCCCTGCATGGGCATACCCTGCATCGGAGCTCCCGCTCCGTTGTCACCGTACTGGGGCCAGGGTGTGCCCTGATTGCCCGGGACACCGTAGGTGGGATTCGACATGCGCGTGCCTTCCTAAAGGAAATTTTACTTAAGCATAACAATGCGGCACGCGGACTGAACAGTGCGCCGACGCGATTGGAACGCTCAGATAACCCTCGATCGTACGCTGTTTCCTGCCGTGGGGGAAAGCGTCAGAGGGAAGCGCAAAGGGGACGAGGCCCGGGATAGCTCCCCAGGCCTCGTCCCCTTTGTGGACCTTGAGTCAGCGCACGGCGCTCAGCATGGCTTCCTGCGTGATGCGGCGGCGCTTGCCGTTCACCTTCACCAGGAGAACGATACCGACGATCAGGACGATCAGACCGGTGACACCGACGACGGTTCCCCACACGAAGGGCATGGCGAAGACCTTTGCCACAACCTCAGGCGATGCGTTGAATGCGGTGATGTTCGCACCGCTGGCGATGCCGTCACACTGCAGCACGTACGAGCCCGCGGGCACGTGCTCCACCAGGTACACGTCCTCGCTGCCAGCGTAGGGTTCCAGCTCGTAGCTCTTGTCGTCTGCGCCGACCAGCGAGCAGGAGGGATCCTTGTGCGCGTCGCCGCGCACCATGAAGACGCCGTCCGCGGTCACGGTGACGACGCTGCCATTGGCGGTGGTGCCGCCCTTGACCGCATTACCCTCAGTACCGGCGATACCGGCGATCATCGTGGCAAAAAAGACGACCGGCGCGATGATAACCATGAGCACCACGCCGAGAACGAGCGTGGTAATAGCGCCGCCTCGACCGGGCAGCTTCGGCATGGCCACGGGCGCGGGAGCGCCGTAGCCCTGCGGGGCTGCGGCACCCGGGTAGGAGGTGCCGTTCGTGGGTACCGCGTTCTGCTGGTCCGCGGGACCGTAGGAGGGATTCGACATGTCTATGCCTTTCTGATGAGACATCTACTTGACTCGTGAGTAAGCCGCGCAGATTGACGAGAACGTGCCAACATAGCACACCGGCGACCGCTGCGCGGAATCGGCGGTGAAAAATTCCGAGTTCTGGTCGCGTATCAGCTTAGCGAAACTCCGCTCAGGCGTTCCTCCCGCAGCTCAGCGACACCCGGCACGTCGAGCGGCTCCAGCGTTGCGCCCGTAGCGCGCTCAAGCAGCAGGTCCGCCAGCTCGGGGTTACGAGCCAGAGCGGGACCGTGCATGTAGGTGGCGATGACGGACCCCTGAACGGCGCCGTCGTAGCGCACCTCGGGCGCTTCCTCTCCCTGGGGTGTGCCGTTTCCGACGCCCGAGATGACGCGTCCCAGCGGGGAGGCATCGGGGCCGAGAACGGTGCCACCACCGTGGTTTTCGAAGCCGGTGAGGGTCTGGGTCAAGCCGTCGAGGACGGGCTCACAGACGAGCTCGCCGATCGCTCGGTGTCCCTGGGGGCGCGTCGTAATGTCGAGGACGCCCATGCCGGGAACGCGCACGCCGCGAGCATCCTCGTACCAGTGGCCGAGAACCTGCAGGGACGCGCAGATCGCGAGGAGGGGGCGCCCCGCGTCGAGGGCACGGGCGAGACCGGAGGTGCCGCGGAACTTGTCGGCCGCGAGTGCCTGAGCGGTATCTTCACCACCTCCGAGAGTGTAAATGTCCAGGCTGTCCGGGATCTCCTCGGTCAGGCCGACGTGGACGACCTCGGCATCAATGCCGCGCCTGCGGGCACGCTCGGCGAGGATCAGCGCGTTGCCGCTGTCGCCGTAGGTGCCCAGGACCTCGGGCATGAGGACGCCGATTCGCAGCATGGAGGTGCTCATCGCGTGCCTTCCTTTCGATCGAGCAGGACCTTGAAGTCGCGCATGGCCGTGTAGTTGAGGAGCATCTCGACGCGGCCGGGCTCGCACGCGGCGAGGGCGTCCATGGGCAGCGGAACGAGGTCGCAGTGGACGCCCGCATATTCGAGGCGCACGGCCAGGTCGGCGCCGCGCTCACCGCAGGCTACGACGCGGCGGCCGGGCTGCTTGACGGCGGAAAAGTCGACGTCCCACAGCCAGGAGAGGTCCTGGCCGTCGGGCACCTGGCCGTTGACACCGATGACAACCTGGTCGACGCGCGGGTCGATCATCGTCATAGCTTCCTGCCATCCGGCGGGGTTCTTGGCGAGCATGAGGCGCGCACTGCGTCCGTTGACATCGTGGACGGAGTAGCGTCCCGCGACTTCGGTGACGGCGCTGACGGCCGCGGCGGCAGCAGCGGGGTCAATGCCCATCGCGACGGCGGCGGCGACGGCCTGCGCGGCATTGCCAAGGTTGGCTCGCCCGGGAAGCTTCAGTTCGAGGGGGACGCTGACGCCGTCGGGTCCACGCAGCGTCGCACGCGGCCCCTCGGGGGCCAGCTCGACGTCCTCGAGCCACCACTGAGGCTGAGGACGGCTGCTGAGCTCAGGGAGTTCCTCGCCGTCGAAGGCGGGGATCAGGTGCCAATCCTCGCCGGAGCGGACGACGCGGCCACCGCGCGGGTATGCAGCGGAGTCCCCTCCCCAACCGGCGCCTGCGGCCACCCACACGACGTTCGGATTGTCGGCAGCAGCGGAAACGATCAGCGGGTCGTCGCAGTTCGCAACGACGACGGCACCCGGGTGGGCCGAGGCCCCGTCACGCAGGCGACGCTCAACGGAGCCGATTTCGCCGACGCGGTCGAGCTGATCGCGCGAGAGATTCAGGTACACGAAGACCGATGGATTGACGTCGGCGGCGACAGCGGGCACGTGCATCTCGTCGACCTCGAGGGCCGCACGCGTCGCCTCCTTACCCTGCATGAGGGCCGTAATGACGCCCGAGGTCATGTTGTCGCCATTGATATTGGAGGCCACGGGTCCGGCGCTTTCGAGGGCCGCCCGCACCATGCGGGTCGTCGTCGACTTTCCGTTCGTGCCGGTCACGATAACGGAGGAGTAGGGGGCTGCCAGCTCCGAAAGGAACTTCGGCGAGATGCGCATGGCAACCTCACCGCCGATCATGCCGCCGGATCCGCGTCCGAGGGCCCGGGAGGCGAAGCGGGCGGCACCGCCGGCCGCTTTGGCCACGCGCGAGCGCACCGAGAGGTGATGCGAAGATTTCGTCATGCGTCCACGTTAACGCATGCGGGGCGTCGGTCGCGCCGCTGACGCATCTCGACCCTTTCTATCAGGACACGAACGAGGGGCGCTGCGGGGACCGCTTTCCTCGCGCGACACGCTGATACCCATCTGACCTGCACAGATAGTTACGTATTGCATACCAACGTTATCCACGCCATCTCTCTGTGACGGCGTAGATATATCCCACCGGTCAATATCGACCGATGAGCCACCTCAGAGCACCGTCCCACCGGCTCACAACACGAGCATTTTCAAGGAAAAGGCGCATCCGCGAACAAAATTGCAGGTCAGGGGGCATTTCCAAAAAATAGTAGCGAATCTGACGCACACATTTCGCGCATCCCCTGCACGTTTGCGCCAAGCGGTCCACACCCCAAAAATCAACTATCGAAACCGGCCGTGACCTGGTAAAACTATGTTCAGCAGGCGAAAGCCTGTCGCCTGTTCCAGGCTTCGGTCGGGGATCCTGTGTGCCCCCGGATCCTCGATCGAATATGCTGCGGGACCCATCCTTTGGATGGGTCCCGCAGTCCTTTATGTCTCGATGCCCTAGCGGCAAGAGACGATCGTCCCCTCAATCACCGCGCGCCCATTCGATCGCGGCGCAGCCGGAAGTGCCGAACGCGCCGAAGCCTCGGAGGAGGCGAGCGCCGCGAGCGCCCGCACCGGATTCCACACGGTGAGAGAGCCTCCAGAGCGAGCCTCAGACCTCGAGGAGCTATCCCATGGGCGCTGGCCTCGTCGCATCGGCATGACCTGACCGTCAGCAGACGCAGCAAACACGCGATTGCGCTTAGCCTCGGCCTCGGCGACCGCCCCACGCAGGGCGTCCCGCTCCTCTTCCAAGGCCTCGACGCGCCGCTCGAGCTCGAGGATACGTCGGATACCCGCCAGGTTGATACCCTCTTCCTGGCTCATCCGCTGCACGTCGCGCAGACGCTGCACGTCCCGCTTCGTATAGCGGCGTCCCCGCCCCTTTGTACGGGCGGGGATCACCAGGCCGAGACGGTCGTACTGGCGCAGGGTCTGCGGATGCATGCCCGCCAACTCGGCCGCAACCGAGATGACGAACGTGATCGCATCGTCCGATCCCGTCTTCGCCATGGCTTACTCCTCCACGGCCTCGATCAGGGATGCGCGCACGTCGAGGTCGCCCTCGGCCTTCGCCATCTCCTTCGCGAGCTTCTTGAGGTCGCGGCTCGGCTTTTCCGGAATCTGGATGGCGACACGGGCAATCAGGTCGCCCGTCGCCTTGGAGGTCTTCACTCCCCCGCCGCGCACGCGGATCTCAGCGCCCGAGGAGGAACCCGCGGGCACCTTGACCGTGGCCGTGTTGCCGTCGATCATCGGCACGTCAACGACGGTGCCGAGGATGGCCTCGGACACGGTCACGGGCAGGGTGAGGACCAGGTCGTCACCCTCGCGCGAGAACACGGGATGCGGCTTGACCGTCACGGCGACCTCGAGGTCGCCCGCGGGACCGCCGTTGATGCCGGGCTTGCCGTGGCCCTTGACGCGGACCTTCTGGCCGTCCTTGATACCCGCGGGGATGCGGACCTTGATCGGAGAGCCGCCGACCTTGATGGTCAGGGTCGCGCCGTTCAGGGCCTGACGGAAGGAAATGGCCAGCTTGGCGCGCACGGTCCCGCCCTTTTCAGGGGTGGGTGCCGCCTGCTGGGCGTGACCGGCGGCGCCGAAGGGCGAACCGTAGGGGTCGCCCCCAAAACGCGCGCCACCGCCGCCACCGCCGAAGAGGCCGGAGAGGATGTCCTCGAAGCCCGCCCCGCCGCCGGGCATGCCGGAGGTCTGGAAGCGCACGTTATGGCCGCCGCCTCCGAAGCCACCGGCGCCGCCGAAGGCACCGAAGAGGTCCTCGAAGCCGCCCGCGCCGCCCGATCCGGCGGAGAAGCGTGCCCCGCCGCTAGCCATCGCGCGGATCGCGTCATAGCGCTTACGATCCTCGTCATTGGACAGGACGGCGTAGGCCTCGCCGATTTCCTTGAACTTGGCCTCAGCGGCCTTGTCGCCCGGGTTCTGATCCGGGTGCCACTGCCGAGCCAGCTTGCGGTAGGCCTTGGTGATGGCCTTCTTGTCCGCTGTCTTGTCGACTCCGAGGACCTTGTAGAAGTCCTTGGAGAACCATTCCTGTTCACTCACGCGCGTGTCACCTCTCTTTCAGTTGCGAGCGTGTCGATGTCATTCAGGGTTGTTCACCAGTACCTTCGCGGCGCGCACAACGCGTTCGCCACGGCGGTAGCCGCTCGCGAGGACCTGCCCGATGACGGGATGGTCGACGTCCGGGCTGGTGGTCGCCATGAGGGCGTCGTGCAGGGCGGGATCGAAGTCGTCGCCCGGAGCGCCATAGCGCTCGAGCTCGAAACGCGTCTTGAGCGTCTCCTCGAGCTTCGTGGCGATCGACGCGAAGGGGCCGTCCTCCAGGTCGCCGTGCGCGCGGGCGGCGGCGATGTCGTCGAGGACGCTGATGAGCGACTCGATGACCTCATCCTGGCCCGCGGTCTTGTGGCCGGGGATGGCCTCCTTGGAGCGGCGCACATAGTTGGCGTACTCCTGGCCCTGGTTATACAGCTCCGCGTTGGCGCGGGCCAGCTGGTCTTCGACGCTCGCGATGCGCTCGAGGGCCTTGGCGAGGTCGGAGTCCTCGATCTGCTCCTCGAAGGCGCTCATGTCGTCGGTCGAACCCTCGGACGAGGCTTGGGCAGCGTCATCCGCGCCGGGTGCGGTCTCGTTGTTCTCGGCCGCCTGGCCGGCCGGGGCCGACTCGAAGGAGTCGGCCCCGGCGACGTTGGCGTCTTCGTTGGGCGCCGAGAAACCGTTGGTTTCTTCGGTGCTCACTTGTTGTCCTCGTCAACGATCTCGGCGTCCACGACGTCGTCCTGCGCGGGCGCGGACTGGGCGCCGGCCTCGTCGGCCTGCTGCTTGGCGTAGATCTCCTGGCCGATCTTCATGCCGGACTCGGACAGGGTCGCCATGGCGGTCTTCACGGCCTCGATGTCGTCACCCTTGAGGGCTTCCTTGACGGCGTCGACGTCCTTCTGGACGGCCTCGCGGGTCTCCTCGGAGATCTTGTCGGCCTCGTCCTTGAGCAGCTTCTCCGTCGCGTAGACGGTCTGCTCAGCCTGGTTGCGGGTGTCGGCCTCTTCGCGGCGCTTCTTGTCCTCGGCGGCGTGCTCCTCAGCCTCGCGCACCATGCGGTCGATGTCCTCCTTGGGCAGGGACGAACCGCCGGTGATCGTCACCGACTGCTCCTTGCCGGTGCCACGATCCTTCGCGGAGACGTGAACGATGCCGTTCGCGTCGATGTCGAAGGTGACCTCGATCTGCGGCACGCCGCGGGGGGCCGGGGCGATGCCGGACAGCTCGAAGGTGCCGAGCAGCTTGTTGTCACGGGCGAACTCACGCTCACCCTGGTAGACCTGGATGAGCACGGAGGGCTGGCCGTCCTCGGCGGTGGAGAAGATCTCCGAGGCCTTGGTCGGGATGGCCGTGTTGCGGTCGATGAGCTTGGTCATGACGCCGCCCTTGGTCTCGATGCCGAGCGACAGCGGGGTCACGTCGATGAGCAGGACGTCCTTGCGGTCACCCTGGATGACGCCGGCCTGCAGGGCGGCGCCCACGGCGACGACCTCATCGGGGTTGACGCCCTTGTTGGGCTCGCGACCGCCGGTCAGCTCCTTGACGACCTCGGTGACAGCGGGCATACGGGTGGAGCCGCCGACGAGCACGACGTGGTCGATCTCGGAGACGGTCACGCCGGCCTCGGCCATGACATCGCGGAAGGGCTTCTTGGTGCGCTCGAGCAGGTCGGAGGTGAGCTCCTCGAACTTGGCGCGCGTGAGGGACTCATCCAGGTGGATGGGGCCATCGGCGGTCATGGACAGGTACTGCAGCGAGATGTTCGTGGAGGTCGCGGAGGACAGCTCCTTCTTCGCCTGCTCAGCGGCTTCCTTCAGGCGCTGGAGGGCGACCGCGTCCTTGGACAGGTCGGCGCCGGTCTTAGCCTTGACCTGGTCGATCAGCCAGTTGACGATGCGCTGATCCCAGTCATCGCCACCCAGGTTGTTGTCGCCGGAGGTGGCGCGCACCTGGATGGTGGAGAAGCCGTCGTCATCCTTGCCCACCTCGAGGAGGGACACGTCGAAGGTGCCGCCACCGAGGTCGAAGACCAGGATGAGCTCATCTTCCTTGCCCTTTTCGAGGCCGTAGGCCAGGGCCGCGGCGGTGGGCTCGTTGACGATGCGCTCGACCTTCAGGCCGGCGATCTGACCGGCATCCTTGGTGGCCTGGCGCTGAGCGTCGTTGAAGTAGGCGGGGACGGTGATGACGGCCTCGGTGACGGGCTCACCCAGGTAGGCCTCGGCGTCAGCCTTCAGCTTCATGAGGATGCGCGCGGAGATTTCCTGCGCGGTGTACTTCTTGCCGTCGATCTCCGTGGTCCAGTCGGTGCCCATGTGGCGCTTGACGGAGGAGATGGTGCGGTCGACGTTGGTGACGGCCTGGCGCTTGGCGATCTCGCCAACCAGGACCTCACCGGTCTTGGAGAAGGCGACGACCGAGGGGGTCGTGCGAGCGCCTTCGGCGTTGGGGATGATAGTGGGCTCGCCGCCTTCGAGGACGGCGATAGCGGAGTTGGTGGTACCGAGGTCGATGCCGACTGCACGTGCCATGGTTGTTGTCCTTTCGTTCGCTCAGCCGTCTCCGCTTCTGGAGCGGCTCGCGTTGGTCTGTGTGGTCTATGTGGTGCCGGGAGGGTCCCGACACATCCTTGAGTCTGTTGTACTCAACTTTAGGAGCAGGGTTTTTATTCCGCAACCCGAAGCCCTCAAACTTGAGTCTGATGTACTCAACTTTGCAGGACCGACTTTTATTCCATCGTCGAGTCCCGCAAGCTTGAGCTACTCAAAAGCTGAGTCTGATGTACTCAACTTTCTTTTCTCAGTTTTATTCCATTCCACCTGGCCAGGTAGAACGCGGCCACATGGTGCGGAAATTTGCATAGTGTCAAACGGTCGTAAGTCGAACGAAAGCTTGTCGTAAGTTTTTGCAAAATTCGAAAGTGGCGTACTACACCCCTCCTCTGGCAAACTAGTAACGCTCTCAACGACCGAGAGTCCCGTCAATCAATGGAGACTTGATGCGCATCACGAACCGACTGGCTGGCGGCCTCCTCGCCGGCCTACTGACACTAGGAATGGCAGGTCCCGCCTTGGCCGACACGCCAGCAGCCGACGGTGCCCAGTCCGGCACCCCCGCCCCCAGGCCACCTACGACGCGCGCTACGCGATCCCTGCAGCCGTCGCCGCCTCGAGCGAGGCGAAGGTATCCGAGTGGCAGGACATGAAGTACGCCATGTTCATCCACTGGGGCGTCTACTCCTCCTACGCAGGCTGGTACAAGGGCCAGAAGCAGGAAGTGGGCTACCCCGAGCAGATCAAGGCATGGGGCCACCAGCAGACCTGGGATTCCCGTATCCCGCTGCAGGGCATCCCGCGCGAGGAGTACCTGGCCACCGCCCAGACCTTCGAAGCCCCCAACTTCGACGCGACCGCGTGGTGTCAGCAGGCCAAGGACAGCGGCATGAAGATGCTGCTCATCACCTCCAAGCACCACGACGGCTTCGCCATGTGGGACACGGCCACGACCGACTACAACTTCACGAAGCAGTCGCCCTCGCACCGCGACCCGCTCCTCGAGCTGTCGCAGGCCTGCAAGCAGGTCGGCATCAAGTTCGGCCTCTACTTCTCCAACATCGACTGGGAGAAGCAGCCCGAGAACCCGTGGCGTAACGACAATACGCTGAACGAAGAGGGCTACATGGACTACATCCATGAGCAGCTCAAGGAACTCCTCGGCGGCAAGTACGGCGAGATCGCCGAGCTCTGGTACGACATGGGCAAGCCGAACCCCGAGCAGTCCGACCAGCTGCGCCAGTGGGCGCACGAGCTCCAGCCGAACATCATGATCAACTCGCGCGTCGGTAACGACCGCGCGGACTTCGAGGTCGGCTGGGACAACGAGATGCAGTCCGAGCAGACCCAGGGTCCCTGGGAGTCGGCCGTCTCGATCTTCCACAAGACCTGGGGCTACGCGAACTGGGACGACGCTGCTCCCAAGTTCAAGGACACCGGCTACCCGGACTACTCCGAGGAAGACTGGGACCACATGATCGACGTCGACAACACGACGGCGTTGCGTAAGGCCCCGGGCGGCGCCCACACCAAGACCACCGAGATCGTGGGCAACATGTTCTCGACCGTGGCCCTGGGCGGCCAGTTCCTCTTCAACGTCGGCCCGAAGTTCGACGGCTCCTACGACCCGTGGGACGCCTCGGTCCTCAAGGGCATCGGCGACTGGAACCGCGCACACCCCGGCGTCCTCAACAACTCGCGCCCGACCCACTTCCCCATCGAAACCTGGGGCAAGACCATGGTCGATGATTCCCACATCTACCTGGGCATCGAGAAGTGGCCGGCCGACGGCACGATCACGCTGCGCGGCGCCGGCGCCAACGACATCTCCTCGGTGAAGCTGGACGGCTCCGACGCGGCTCTGACCTACAAGGTCGAGGGCAACGACCTCGTCATCACGCTACCCGCGCAGCCCGACGAGATCCTCCCCGTCGTCACGGTCACCACGAACGGCACGCCCAACTACGTGCCCACCGGCCTGACCACCATCGGCACCGAGGCGACCACGATCCCCGCCTCCGGCCTCGAAAAGTTCAAGGCCCCCACCCCCAAGACCGGTGAGACCAGCTTCACGGCCTCCATCACCTCGGGCGACCAGGTCGCCTCGGGCGTGAGCGTCGCCTTCGACACCGAGGGCTTCACGGACGCCTACGCGAAGTACAAGGTCAGCGTCAACGGACAGGTCATCAAGAACCTCACCGTCGCCGAGCTCAAGGAAGGCGTCGGCCCCTTCGCGATCGGAGCGAACGAGACCGCTCGCGTGACCCTGGAATACGACAACCCGGCGTACGCCCTCAAGGGCTTCGGCAAGGACACGACCGTCAAGTCGGTCACCGTCAAGGCCGAGAAGCTCTCGACCCCCGCCGTGACCGTCGAGCCGTCGACCGTCGAGGCCGGCAAGAACGTCACCGTGAAGGGCACGGGCTTCGCCCCCGAGTCGACCGTGACGCTCACGCTGCACTCTGAGCCCGTCGAGGTCGGCACCGCCACCACTGACGCGAACGGTGACTTCACCGCAGAGGTGACGGTCCCCGCCGACACCGAGGCCGGCGAGCACACGGTCGTCGCTGAGTCCACCACGCCCGCCGTGACGGCCTCCGCGCCGCTGACGGTCACCGCGCCGCCGGCACCCGCCGAGGACCCGAGCGCCGCTCCGAGCGCGCAGCCCTCCGCCGCCCCGGCGCCCACCCCCGAGCAGGGCGGCAAGGGCGGCCTGGCACGCACCGGCACCAACGCGCTGCTCGCTGTGGCAGCCGCGCTGATCGCCGCGGGAGCGGGCACGGCGTTCATCCGCCGCTCACGCCGGGCCAAGGCCTAAGCACCGCGTGGGCATAACCACCACAGATGGGGGCGGGGCGTACCTGACGGTACGCCCCGCCCCCACTTACACTGGAGCAATGCGCTGCGACCACTTTGACGCCGGGACCTGCCGGTCCTGCTCCCTCCTCCCCCAGCCCTACGAGCGTCAGCTCGCCGGCAAGGTCGAGGCCGTCGCAGCCACCCTCTCCCCCGTCCCGGGAGCCGGCGAAATCTCCTGGCTGGCCCCGGCCTCGTCCCCGGAGAAGGGATTTCGCACGAGCGCAAAGCTCGTCGTCGGAGGAACCCGCCGCCGCCCCACCCTGGGTGTCCTGGGGCCCGACCGCCGCGGCGTCGACCTGCCCGGCTGCCCCATCCAGCACCCCGCCATCAACCGCGCGACGCCCGGCCTCAAGCGCTTCATCCGCTCCCTCGATCTGACGCCCTACGACGTCCCCACCAAGCGCGGGGAGCTCAAGAACATCCTCATCACCGTGGGCGACGGCCAGCGGCTCATGATCCGCTTCGTGCTGCGCACGCGCGACCGCGTCTCCGACATTCGCTCGGCGCTGCCGTTGCTGCGCGACCTCGTGCCCAGCGCCCACGTCGTCACGGCGAACATCCACCCCACGCACGAGGCCATCGTCGAGGGCCCCGACGAGATCATCCTGACGCGGGCGCGCACGCTGCCGCTCAGCGTTGAGGGTCTCGAGCTGGGGCCACGCTCCTTCGCGCAGACCAATGCATCCGTCGCCTCCGCCCTGTATGAGCAGGCTACCCTGTGGGCGTCGCGCCCCTTCGCCGACGGGCGTCTGCCCGAGAGCCTGTGGGACCTGTACTGCGGCGTCGGCGGCTTCGCACTCGCCGCCGCGCGAGCCGGATTCCCGCGCGTCACCGGCGTCGAGGTGTCCTCCGGGGCGATCTCCTCGGCGATCAGCGCCGCCCGCCACGCGGGCCTGCCACGGTCGGCTGCGTCCTTCATCGCGGACGACGCGACCTCGTGGGCTCGAGCCCAGGCGCCCGAGGAGGTGCCCGACGTGATCGTCGTGAACCCGCCGCGTCGAGGCATCGGAGCCGACCTGGCAACCTACCTGAACGAGTGCGACGCGCCCCGCGTCATCTACTCCTCGTGCAACCCCGCCTCGCTGGCCACGGACCTGGCGGCCATGCCCACGCTCCGCCCCATCGAAGGCCGCCTCTTCGACATGTTCCCCCACACGACCCACGCCGAGGTCGCCCTCCTCCTCGAGCGCGCGTAAATCGCTCCGATCGCGCGGCCCACCCCGGCCCCGGCCCGTTACAATTGGACCTAACGTTAGGAGAAACATGACCGTCGAACTTATCACCGCCGCCACGCCCGAAATCCACGAGGCTATGGGGCGCCTGATCCCCCAGCTGTCCCGCTCTGCCGCGCCAATGAGTGAGGCCGACGTGGAGCGCTTCCTCTCCCAGTCCGGCGTGCACCTCTTCGTGTTCCGCCCCGACACCGCTGATTCCGAGGGCAATCACCCGATCCTCGGCATGCTGTCGCTGGCCACCTTCGAGATCCCCACGGGCGTGCGCGCGTGGATTGAAGACGTCGTCGTTGACGAGGCCGCCCGCGGTCAGGGTGCCGGCCAGTCCCTCGTGGTCGCCGCGATCGAGCACGCTCAGAAGATCGGCGCACGTACCGTCGACCTCACCTCGCGCCCCTCGCGCGAGGCCGCGAACCGCCTCTACCAGCGCGCCGGCTTCCAGCTGCGTGAGACCAACGTGTACCGAGTGACGCTCGAGAAGAAGTGAGCGCGCGGCGCTTGCATCGCTTGCGGCTGTAGTGTCGTGTGCACTGCTTGTAGCTACTTACCTTCCGCACGTTGCGTGCAGCGCTTGGACTCCAATCAGCCTTTGCCGTACCGCCCGCCCCCGCATGTCGCGTGGGCGGGCGCTTCGTTTGGGCCTTGGGGCGTGACCGGCCTGGGCCGAGCAGGGCGAACTTTTTCGCGCACAGGACCCCGCCCGTGTTGACTTTGCAACCAATGACACCTCTGCAGCCACTGATGCAGGCCAGCATGAAACCCCCATCGCCACTGCGCACCCCTGAACGGCAACCGTTGAAACCGACAACACCACTGCGACCGAAAAACACAACAAAAACACCCAATTCCCACCCGCAAAGGCGATGGCGGTTTCAACCCCAGGCACTTACGAGCGAGCAAAGGCGATGGCGGTTTCACGCGAGAGATTTCCGATGCTCGAGGGCCGCGGCAGGGCCAGAGCCAGAGTCAGAGTCAGACAAAAGTCGCACATAATTTCCCGCGGTCACTTTTGGAGACCGTCCACAAACGTTGCAATTGCAACGACGTGAATTCAAGGTTTGAAGTAGCCTCCAGGGAATTACGTGCGAAATTACTGAGGGCAAGGCACTCACTAGCACCCGAACGCGGCTGGCGTGGGGGTCGCCGCATGGTCTGAGAGCCTAGCTGGGCACGCGTAGGCGAGACATTCTTCGCCCAGCACGAGGCCTATATGGCCTTGCGCGAGACAAAATTCGCCCTGCTGACACAAAAGCGCCTAATTTGGGGTGTTTTGCGCACGCTGGGCGATTTTTCTCTCGCGCACGCGATAAACCAGCTGCGCTGGGCGAGTTTTGTCTCACCTGAACGATGCATAGCGGCCGCCCAGCAACGGTCCCACCGACGCGGAGGCCAACGGACGTTAGGAAGACCTCGGACTCACAAATTTCGCATGCAATTCACCCAGTGCAGGAATCAACACACGCCAAAAAACCGCAGAATATCAACGATTCGATTACAAGATCTGAAATACAGTCCGGGGAATTGCATGCGAAATTGCAAAGCACCGCACGCTTGGAGGGCACCGGAGGGACCTACCGCGGTGCCGGTGGACGGCAGCGGGGCCTGGCCAGGCTTCGAGACGACGCGCCGATCAGCACGCCAGGAACCACTGGTGTGGAGGGCGCCGGAGGGACCGGAGGGCACGGGCGGGCTTCGAGGCGCGGCGCCGAACGAAGTGAGGTCGCCTAGCCTCGCGGGCGGCCGGGGCCTCCGGCGCCCGGAACACCCGTGGGGCCGCAAGCAACATCCAAAAAGTCAGAACTCCTCGTAGTACTCCGGGTTCTGGTCGGCCTGGCGGCCGTCGGGGCGGCCAAGCGCGCTGATCGCAGCCATCTGCTCGTCAGACAGCGAGAAGGAGAAGATGTCGAGGTTTTCGCGCTGGCGCTCAGGGTTACCAGACTTGGGCAGGGGCATCGTGCCGAGCTGGTAGTGCCAGCGCAGGATGAGACGCGACGGGGACACACCCACCTCGGATGCCAGGGCGACGATCGCGGGGTCTTCGACGATGCGCCACTTGCGCCCCAGGGGACTCCACGATTCGGTAAGCACGCCGACCTGCGCGTGATACTCCAGCGCGGCAGCCTGTGGGAAGTAGGGATGCAGCTCGATCTGGTTGACACTCGGGTACTCGCCGGTCTCAGCGTGCACACGTTCGAGGTGCTCGGGCAGGAAGTTGCACACGCCGACGGATCGAATGAGGCCGCGGTCGCGGGCGTCCAGCAGGGCCTGGAAGGCCTCGACGTAGAGGCCGCGCTTGGGGTTGGGCCAGTGGATCAGGTACATGTCCCAGTAGTCCAGGCCGGCGCGCATGAGGGATTCTTCGAGGGTGTAGACGGCCTCGTCGTAGTGCTGGTGGCGCCCGGGGAGTTTGGAGACGAGGCGCAGGTCCTCGCGGGGGATGCCGCAGCGGCGCACGGCGGCACCGAGGGCGCCCTCGTTCTCGTAGTTAAAGGCGCTATCGAGCATGCGATACCCGGCCTCAATGCCCGAGACCATTGAGGAGACGCCCGAGGCGCCACGTAGGTTGTAGGTCCCCAGCGCGATCGCGGGAACATCCAGGCCATCGTTCAGGGTGTACGCGGGGATCTCACTCATGCCTTAAGCGTAGGCCACGCCACGCCCGGCGTTCTACCATTGGGGTATGGCACAGCTTGAACTGGACGAGGTCCACGCGAACGCGGTGGACTATCAGCATTTCCTCCTTGATTCTCCTTCCCCCTATCACGCCGCCGAGGTCGTGGCGCAGCGCCTGGTGGACGCCGGCTTTACGCGCGTCGACGAGAAGGGCGCGTGGGACGCGTCCCCGGGTGGTCACGTGATGGTGCGCGGCGGTGCGGTGGCCGCGTGGTTCGTGCCCGAGACGGTTTCCGACGACGCGGGCTTCCGCATCGTGGGCGCGCACACGGATTCGCCGGCGCTGTCGGTGAAGCCGTCGGTGCAGTCGACGACACCGGATGGCTGGGGCCAGATTGACGTCGAGGTGTACGGCGGCATGATGTGGAACTCGTGGCTGGATCGCGAGCTGACGCTGGCGGGCCGCCTGGTCCTGAACAGTGGCGAAGTCATCCTGGCTCGCACGGGCCCGATTGCGCGCATCCCGCAGCTGGCGATCCACCTGGATCGCGACGTGAATCCGGGCGGGCTGAAGCTGGATCCGCAGAAGCACCTGCACCCGGTGTGGACGGTGGATAACCCGTACGGCAACGTGCTGGAGTACGTGGCGCGCACGGCGGGCCTGGATGACGCGTCGCAGGTTGCGGCGTTCGACCTGATCCTCACACCCAGCCAGGGTCCGGGCTTCTTCGGCGATAAGGGCCAGTTCATCGCGGCCTCGCGCCAGGACAACCTGTCGAGCGTGCACCCGGGCCTGGTGGCCTTGGAGCGCCTGGCCGCGCAGGGTACGCCGGCGGGCGGCGACGTCACGGTGTTCATGTGCTTCGATCACGAGGAGGTGGGCTCGGAGTCGCGCACGGGTGCGGCCGGCCCGATCCTGGAGACGGTGTTGCGCCGCACGGCGAAGGCGCTGGGCCGCGACGAGGACGGTTTCGAGCGCATGCTCGCGGCCTCGTCGTGCGTGAGCGCGGACGCGGCGCATTCGGTGCACCCGAACTACGCGGGCCACCACGATCCGGATAATCGTCCGATGATGGGCCGCGGCCCGATCATCAAGATCAACTCGAAGCAGCGTTACGCGACGGACGCGGAGGGCATCGCCCTGTGGAATCGCGCGTGCGCGGCGGCGGGCGTTGCGTCGCAGAACTTCGTGGGTAATAACGCGATGCCGTGCGGGACGACGATCGGCCCGATCACGGCGACTCGTCTGGGGATCCTGACGGTGGACGTGGGCGTGGGCCTGTTGTCGATGCACTCGGCGCGCGAGATGAGCCACGTGGATGATCTCCTCGACCTTTCCCGGGTGCTTGAGGCGTACTGGCAGGGTGCCTAAAGCGGGCCCTCACAGCGGCGCCTGACGCCTGAGCGCATGAAGTAACCCCGGCCTCGTCCATCGTGACGAGGCCGGGGTTCTTTCGTCTATCGGGCGCGCTCAGAGAGCGGCGACCGCGGTGACGGTGACGGGCACGTTGCCGCGCGTGGCCTTGGAGTAGGGGCACAGCTGGTGGGCGCGGTCGACGAGGGCCTGGGCGCGGTCGAGCTCGACGCCGGGGATGAAGACCTCGATGTCGGCGGTGAGGGCGAAGGAGTCGCCCTCGGGGCCGAGGCCGATCGTGGTGCGCACGACGGAGTCCTTGGTGTCGATACCCAGTTCCTTGGCGGCCAGGCCCATGGCGCCCTGGAAGCAGGCGCCGTAGCCCATGGCGAAGAGGGCTTCGGGGTTGGGGCCGTCGCCGGGGCCGCCCAGTTCCTTGGGCATACGCATGACGTGGCTGATGCCGAGCGCGGGGACGGAGGAGGTGCCGGCGCGACCACCGGTGGAGTCGGCGGTGACGGTGTAAACGATCTCGTTAGGTGTATCCATGACCCCATTCCACCACTAGGACTTCAGTCCCGCAAGGGGTTTGACAGAAACACAAGCGTTTTCGCGCTCACCTCGACGAGGCAGGGGCGTGCCCCTCCGCTCACGCGAGGTCAGGCGGTGAGGAAGTCCGCGTCGGGGCGGGCGCTCAGCGCCTTGGCAACGGCGCGGCGGAAACGGTCATTCATGGGAGGGAGCTGGTCGCCACGGAAGAACGCGGTCTCGCTGTTTTCACCGTCGGCGGGGCTCGGCTCGCCGCTCACCCACTCGGCAGCGAAGGCGACGTCCAGGTAGGTGGTGACGTCTCCGTTGTAGTAGGTGACGGGGCCGACGACCTCGACGGAAAGGAGGCGGCGCACCTCGATGCGAACGTCGGCTTCCTCCAAGGCCTCACGTGCGGCGGCGATCGCGGGCTCCTCGCCCGGGTCAACGATGCCGGTCACGGGAGTCCATGCGCCGTTGTCCGAGCGGCGCACACACAGGATCTCAACCGCCTCGGGAGCAATGGGGCGTTCCCAGTCGATCGCCACCTGGCCCGGCGCGGGACGCATGATAACGACGGTCGTGCCGGGCATCCACAGGGGCGCGTGGCCCATGTGACGGCGCAGTTCGAGGACGAAGTCGGGGGTAGCCATAGCCCTAGTCTACGGCGTTCACAGGAAGGAGGTGATGAGCGGCAGGAGCAGGATCTTGACGATAATTGCGAACGCGAAGAGGGTCGCGTAGGCGGCCTCGATGCGCTCGTCGGTGACGCGGGCGTCGGCGGCCTGCAGGACGGCCGGCTGGCCGAGGAAGCCCGCGATGCCGCCCGCAGCGCGCGCGGAGGACAAGCCGATGAACTTCGCTCCGAGGGCCTGGATGACGCAGCAGACGACGACCATGACGGCGGCGAGGAGCGCGGCGCGCCAACCCTCAGGGCTGCCGAGCAGGCTCGCGAACTGCGGTCCTGCATTCAGGCCGAGGGCCGCGAGGAACAGCATGAGGCCGATCTGTCGGATCGTCAGGTTCGCGGCGGCGGGCAGGGTCCACACGAGCGGTCCGGTGCGGCGCAGTGCGCCGAGCAGCATACCGACGATCAGGGGGCCGGCGGCGGCGCCCAGCTGGAAGCCCTGGCCGCCGGGCAGCGGGAAGGAGACGATACCCAGGAGCAGACCGAGGACGAGGCCGATGCCGAAAGCCATGCCGTCAACCTCGGCGACGCGGCGCTCGGAGTCGCCGAGCCACTCGGCGATGTCATCAAGCTCGTCGGTGGGAACGACGACGGCGACGTGATCGCCGAGCTGCAGGTCAAGGTCGTCGCGAGCCAGGAGGTCCAGGTCGCCTCGGCGCACGCGCGTGATGACGGCACCGAAGCGCTTGGTGACGTTCAGCTCGGAGACGCTACGGCCTGCGACGTCGGGGTTGGACACGACGATCCGCTCGAAGGCGAGATCGGAACGGTCATCCTCAAGGTTGTGGTCGAGGATCTCGCCGACGAGGGGCGCCGTCTCCTTGATCGACGCGGGATCGCCGACCATGACGACGTGGTCGCCCGGCAGCAGGTCCTCGCCGGGAGCGGTGACGCGGGTGCGCCCGTCACGACGCAGGTAGGACAGGCGCACGCGCTGGTCGCGCCACGCGTCGATGTCGCGCGTGTTGGTGTGCTTGGAGACATGAATACTCACGGCTTCCAGGGAGGCCCCCGCGAGGGAAGGCGTGTCCTTGGGACCGACCCACTTCCTCGTCACGGTGATCGTCACAATGAGAATGCCGCCGATGACGCCCACCGGGTAACCGAAGGCGTAGCCGACCGCCGCGTTGGGATCTCCCGTGAGTCGGGTGGCTGTGTCGAGGGCGGGAGCGGCCGTCAGAGCACCCGTGAACAGACCCGAGGTCAGGCCCGATGACAGGCCAAGGAGGCGGCCTCCCGCGAGTGCAATGAGCGCACCCACGACGCACACGATTGTCGTGAGGGCGAGGAGGTTCGTCTGCTTACGCAAATCCTGAAAGAAGGTGGCACCCGCAGAAATGCCGACGCAATACACGAAGAAGGCCAGGCCCATCGGCTGGACGATCGACATGTGGGTGCTGACAACCTCGGGATGCAGGGCCGAGACGGTCAATCCCACGAAGAGCGCGCCGGCCGCTCCGAAGCGCAGCGGGCCGATCCGGATGGCCCCGATCGCCGCACCCAATGCAACGACGACAAACAGTGCGAGCAGGGGCGAAGACGCGAAAAGAGAGGCCATAGCTTTCAGAGTACCTGTCGCGAGTCTGGCCTTCTTCACGACTGTCATATTGCCTGCGTTATGAACCTCACGGATTGGTTACACTGGTGCCAGAAACTGAAAGGACGGTCATGCCTCAACCAGCACCCGGATGGTACCCCGACCCCGCAGGAAGCCAGCGCCTTCGCTGGTGGAACGGCGGCGAGTGGACCGAACAATTCCACGATATGCCACAGCAGGAAGTATCCGCCGGGCAGCGGTGGCCCGCAGACCCGGCGGCGGGGCAGTACGTGCCCACCCAGTCGCAGGCTCCCACCGTTTCCTCGGACCCCTACAACCCGGCAGGCACCGCTCCACAGCTGGGTAACGCCGAAGCGGGATCGCAGCACGCAGGAGACGCCGCACCGAAGAGCGGTCGCGGATGGGTCATCGGCGCTGTTGTCTCTGCCCTCCTCATGGTCGTTTTCTTCGGCACGATGGTGTACGCGGGTATCCAGCTGCGCGCTCAGAACGTGGAGTGGCGCGACGTGCAGGATCAGCGAAACTCTACAAAGATCAGCCTCGACCACAAGCAGGATGAACTCAACGATGTGAAGGAAGAACTCGAGGAGGCACAGAAGTGAGCAACGGATTCCAGCCCCAGGCGAAGAAGCCCTCCAGCCTTCCTAAGATCCTGACGATTATCTGCTCAGTTCTCGCAATCCTCTTCCTCCTTGTCAGCACCAGCATGTTCGTCAGCGCTCGCTCGAAGGCGCAGGAGATTGAGGAAGGGCGCGCCGAGATCCAGTCCGCGGACGCTAAGACCGTGGAAATCGACAGCGAAATCACATCCACTAAGGAGCAGATCGCCGCGGCCAAGGGGAAGAAAGAGGCTCAGAAGTGGTGCGACGACGTCACCCGCGAGAATGCAACGGAGACGAAGCTTCGCAGTCAGGGAAGCGCCCTCAAGTCGATGAACCAACCCACGCGCGACGCAGTCGATAATCTCTGCTCCCAGAAAAAGGCCTTCATTGAAGCTTTCGCGCAAGACGCAAAAGCAAATACCGAAATGATCACCCCCTCGAGCCTCGATTGCCAGAAAGACGGCAAGACGATGACGATTACGGCCACTGTCACAATTACTGCTCCCTCGCTCCTGGCGTATGGCAGCATGGACGTTACTTACAACGTGTTCGCGGCCGATCACGCGATCACCAAATCCGATACTCCGCTCGGGACAGCAACCGCCACCGTTCCTTCGAGCGGGTCGGGTCCCCTGTCCACATCCATGCCGATCTCGGGCAACGAGACGCACTGCTCGATCGAACCGGTGAGTATCTGGCCCACCGGTCTGTAAGCCCCACATCCACAGCGATCTCCCGACACGAGAGCAGGAACCCCGATGAGTGAACCCGCGGAAGGCTGGTACGCCGATCCCAGTGGCGCAAATCAACTGCGCTGGTGGGACGGACACGCGTGGACGGACTACGTCGAGCCGTACGAGGCACCGGCGCCCTCTCCTCAGGACGTTGAGGTCGCAATTCCGGCGGTGGACGAGGCCTTCCCGGCTTCGTCCACCGAGGAGTGGGCCGCCACTTCCGCCGGTACACCTATCCCCATGCCCGAGGCCTCCTTCCCGCAGGAGGTCACCCCAGCCTCGTCGGTAGCGGAGGCACCGGTCGCACCGATTCCGATGCCCGGCTCCCCCGTCGATGAAAAAGACAGCGAGGAGGCGGATGCACCCGAGAAGAGCGGAACGCTCAAGTGGGTTCTCGCATGCGCAGCATCGTGGGTGCTCGTCGCGGTGTTCATTACCGTGCTCGTCATCGCCTGGTCGCACCTGGGGGCCAGCGGCCGCATCCAGGAGGACGCGAAGAACCGCGCCGAGACCGCCCAGAATGAGCTCGACACGGCCCGCTCGACGCTCGAGTCCATCAACCAGCAGCTCCAGGAGGCCACCAAGTGAGCGCTCCCGCACCCCTGCGTGCCGCGACCGTCGCGGGCGCCATCCTCGCCACGGCGTTCATCGTCCTCTCAGCCATCGTCGGGGGCATCAACGCGTGGCGCACGCATTCTGCATCCACGTACGAGGCACAGGCTGAGCAGGCCCAGTCCGACAAGGCCACGGTCGATCAGCAGATTACGGAGGCAAAGGCCGCGCTGGATGCTGCCACCGTACGCAAGGACGCCGAGGCCTGGTGCGATTCGATCACGCGCGAATCCGCCGCGTCGATTCGAGACTCGCTCAAGACCTACGATTCGGCGACTCAGGCCACCAAGGACGCGATCCACGAACAGTGCGCGGCCAAGGAGACCCTCGCGCAGGTCTACCGCACCAACAAGGACGCTGACTTCACCATCGCGGTGGGCGAATGCACAACTGACCAGGTGACGACCACGGTGAACGGAACGCTCACCCTCAAGGACTCTTCCCAGATCACGTCGCTGGGCACACTCGATGTGGAGATCAACGGGTTTACCGCGGACAAGGGGAAGAACCCCAGCCCCGGCTCGCCGTACCAGGGCACGACGACGATCACTCTGACACCCGGCTCGCCCGCCACTTTTACGCTGTCGATTCCCTACGATCCCGCGATGACCGATAAGACCGAGTGCGGCGCGACGATGACCAGCTGGTGGCCCTCCAACCTGTGATGCACGGTGAATCCCGTCACCGCAGCAAATCCAATTTTTTCAACTCGCATAGAATTGGGGAGACACAGTGAAAGGAGTCTCCCCGTGAGCACCCCCACCCCCGGCCTGCCCGAGAATCCGGCTGGCTCCCCCATTCCTCCCGCCGGTCAGGTTCCGGCTGCGCCGAGACCCGCGGTCGCGGCGGCCACGCCGACGTTCACCCCGCTCACCGCCCCGCGCCCGCGCGCTACGGGCGGGCAGATCGCGATCGCCGTCATCACGTCGGTCCTCGTCGTCCTCTTTGCCATTACGACCCTCATGGCTGCCGGCATCTACTCCCTGAAGAGCAAGGACCTCACCGAGACCCAGGAAGAGCTCACCACCGTCCAGCAGGAGCTTCAGGAAGCGCAGGAGGCCACCAAGTGAGTGACAACAACATCCCCACGCCCGAGGCAACCGCCCCGGCTCCCGTGACGGTCGCGACCAAGGCCCCGAAGAGCAAGGGACTGTCGATCTACAACCGCGTCGCGCTCGTCCTCCTCCTCGTCCTCGTCATCGCGACGACCACCCTGTTCACCTTCGCCGTCCAGAAGACAAAGGCGGAGAAGGACATGAAGGATGAGATCCAGACAATCAAGGAGCAGACCGCCGCCCTCGCTGCCCCGGCCTGGTGCGAGCAGGTGACCCCGGACAACGTCGACAAGGTCGACGAGCTGTACTCCAAGTACGACAGGATGTCCTCGGAAGCTCAGGAATCCGTGAAGAAGGAATGCAAGGATCGGGTTGACGCCGTCCAGCTGCTGAAGTTCCAGGACGCCGAGGACGCATTCAAGGTTGATTCTACCTGCGAGCTGGACGACGCTCAGACGACTCTGCACTGCACCGCGGACGTCTCCCCCGCCAGCGACACGGTGAAGACCAAGCTCGAAGCTTTCCAGACGACCGACCTGACGTTCGAGATCCTGTTCGACGATTCGATGTTTGTTGTCGGTACCCCCGACCACGTCACAGAAAACGTCACAACCGCGACGATGACGAAGGGCGAGAAGGTGTCCCTCGAGTTCACGACACCCTACGACCCAAGCTGGGGCGCCCACTACAAGGTCAAGGTCACGAAGTACTTCCCGCACGCGTGAGCCAGGCACTCTGATCGAACGCACAGGTCCCGTCGCCCAATTCCGGGCGGCGGGACCACGTGCATTCACAAGAGGCAGGCGCGCGGTCCACATCGCCACGTAGCCCCGCCACGGCCTCACGCAAGCGCTTAGTAGTGCTCATGTGAGTCGTATCCGCGCAGCCGATCCAGCTCTCGCCGTTCCTTCTTCGTGGGACGCCCGCTCCCCTTCTCACGCATGGCGACGGGAATGTGCACGCGCGGGCGCTCAGGCGTGCGATCGTCGTAGGCCGTGCGCGCCTGCGGGTAGGACACGCGCTTGTTCAGCAGCAGGTTGACCCCCAGGATGCGGTCGAAGCCCTCGATGCGCAGGCGCACCTCGTCGCCGACGCGTACCTTGTAGGCGGCCTTGACGGCCTCTCCGTTGACACGCACGTGCCCGGCGCGCACGGCGGCCGTCGCCTGCGACCGGGACTTGAGCTGGCGAGTCGCCCACAGCCATGTATCGACGCGCACGGCCGACGAGGCGAGGGCACCCGCGGGGATAACGACTTCTTCGGGGGTCTCACTCATAGCGACCGCCTAGTTGATGCGGCGGATGCGCTTCTGGTGGCGGGGCGTCAGGATAATTGCGACGAGGGCGCACAGGATCGGCATGCCGATCAGCATGCCCAGCAGGGCTCCCCAAGGAACGATGGGGCGCAGCGTCGTGGTCAGCGTCGGGAAGATCCCCGAATTCGCGAAGGTGATGACGGCCAGCACGCCCACAACGAGGCCGGAGAGCACAGCCGTCGGAATCGCGTTGAGCGCAAGCACCACGCCCTGCCACGTGGTGACGTGGCGGCGCATCGAGGGAGCGGCACCGATTGCATCAAGGGTGTCGAGGTCCGGGCGCATATCCGAGGAAGACAGTGCCACCACGAGGGCAACCGTCGCCGCAGCCGCGACGACAGCAATCAGGGCGGCAACGTAGGGCAGAACCAGCGACCGCATCGTCGGGGCGATCACCTGTGCGGAGGCACCGGGGACCTGGCGCGCAATCGTCGTCTGGAAGGTGGGCGCGTCCACCGGATTCACCGGCTTCTCGACGGTGAGGAGCTCGCCGAGGGGCACGGCGCGCAGGCCGAGGGCTTCGGAGGCCTGCGGGGACAACACCATGACGTTGATACGCGTGAGGGGCGAGGCCGGGAAGGTCATCGTCCTCTGCACGAGGGCGTCCGGCAGGTCATCATCGGAGGCACCGGCGGCCTTGGCGGCAGCAATCGCCGACATGTCGAGGCTGCGCAGGTCCGCCTGGCCGGCGCCGTTAATCAGCTTCGGATCGGGCACGAGGACGCCACCGGCGTTCAGGGTGGCGATCGCTCGGACCATGTCGTCCTCGTTCAGGTAGCCGGCCTCGCGCAGGTAGGTGCCGTCATCGACGATGTAGGCGACGTCGATCTCCGCCATCGTTCCCATGTCATCGCGCATCGTGAGCGTCGACTTGTCGACGGGGTTCACGGCCTCGACCATGGTCTCCGGGCCACCTGGGCCACTGTTCCACGCCATGCCGTTCATGATGGCGCTGGAGGTGACCGTGCGCTCCCCATCGACGACCTGCTGGGCCGACTGAAGAAGGTTGCGGGTGCGCGTCACCGAGTCGGTCTTATCGACCGTCGAGAGGAAGACCTGCCCACGCTGCCCGGCGTGCGGGCGCGAGTTCCAGCCGGCCTCGTTCGACGAGGACAGGGTGATGAGCAGGCCGCAGGCGACGAACACGGTCGTCAGGATCGAGGCCATGGCGGGGAACGTGCGGTGGCCGTTACGCACGGCGTCGCGAAGCGCCAGGCGCATGCTCATCGACGCGCGACGATTGGGCGCACGCCAGCGGGTGAAGATGTAGGGGATCGACCCGATGAGGCCGGCCTCGAGCAGACCGACACCAACGACGAGGGCGAGCACCCACCCGCGCCAGGCGGCAATCCCCAGCAGCGGGAGTCCGGCCAGCAGCGCCAGGGGGTAGATCATGCGACGACGCACGAGGCGGGAGGGCTCCCACACGCGCCCGCCGATGACTGCGGACGTGTTGATGTGCGACGAGGTGTGCGCCGGCGACACGGACGCCATGAGGGACAGCAGGATCGGCAGGAGCACCGACAGGGCCAGCGGCCACCACGGCACGATGCCGATGCCGAGGCCCGACCAGATGCCGATGCCCACCATGCCGCAGGCGGACAGCACGGCGGAGACAAGCCCCGAGTACAGGCCGATGACGAGGCCGTGGGCGATCGTCAGGCGACGACCGTCGGACTGGTCGCCGCCGTTGGCGACGATCATGGCTGCCGTGCGCATGACCGATCGCTGGGCGACGGTGTAGAGCGGCGAGATGAGCAGGATCATCTCGGTGAGGATGAGGAGGATGCCTGCGACCAGCAGAAGGTACTGCCAGGGGTTGGTAGCACGATTGTTTTGGGGGCCCTCGTACTGAGCGAACTGGGCGGGCAGAGCCGAAACGTCCGGCGGATCAGCGAGTACCTGTCGCGACACGACGGAGAATCCCGACTGGTTGATCTGACGAATATGGTCCCAGGTCACCGGAGTCGGGCCGGTGACGAACCAGGCGGTCTGCGTGCGTCCCGCCACCGCGAGACGGTCAATGTCGATCGTGCCGTCACCGATGATCGCCCGATTCATACCGGGAATGATCTCGTCGATGACGACGCTTCCCGTGAGCGCCTGAGTGGTGCGATCCTTGGCGACAGTCAGCGACAGCGTGAGCGTATCGCCCACCTCGGCCTTGAGTGCGCGCGCGACGTCGTCCGAAATGACGGCGTGGTTCGCGGCGAGCGCGCCGCTCTTTCCACCCGCATTCACGCGTGGAGCATCCAGCGTGGCCGTCTGGGTGCCTGAGTCAACCGTGTAGCCCGTTCCATCCTGCGTCGTGAGGTGGAGCTGGTAGAGGGTGTCGACGGCGATCAGTTGGTCCCCCGCCGGCACCCAGTCGGTGAGGGTGCTCTGGGTAACCGTCACTTCCTCGTCAGAGGCCGTCTTCGATAGAAAGTCGGCGGTGATATCTTGCTCGATGGCCGTCGACGAGCGGTGCAGGGTGACCGCCTGGACGTCGGAACGGTGGCCGAGCCACGACGCGGCCTGGTAGCGCTGGGAGGTCGTCACGTCCCAGAACGTGATCGCGCCGATCGCGATAACGATCGGCAGCGAGATGAGAAAAACCGCCGTCAGCGTGCGCCCCAGGCTTTGGCGCGCATCACGAGAGGCGATGCGGAGTACTACTCCCCATCGCCTCATTCGTGTGTTGAGTCGACTCATCAGATCCTTGGTGCAGTGTCAGCCAGCAGATCCCTCAGCGAGTCTCCGCGCGAGCGGTCGACGATGCGACCGTCGCGGAGGAAGACTGTGCGGTCCGCCCATGCGGCCATTCGGGCCTCATGAGTAACGAGGATACCGGCTGCACCCGCATCAATGTGGTCACGCAACACCAACATGATCTGGTCGCTCGTGTGCGAGTCCAGCGCGCCCGTCGGCTCATCCGCAAGAATGACCGAGCGGTTACCCACGAGGCCTCGGGCGATCGCGATGCGCTGACGCTGACCACCCGAGAGACGCTCGGGGAAGCGATCCGCGAGCTCGGCGACGCCGACCTCTTCGAGGGCAGCCATGGCGGCCTCGCGCACCTTCGACGGGCTAACCCCGTCCAGTTGCAGCGGCATCTCAACGTTTTCGAGGGCCGACAGGGACGGGATCAGGTTGTAGTCCTGGAAGACGTAACCGATGGAACGGCGACGCACCTCAGCACGGTGAGCCGCATCCATCGTGGCCATATCGACGCCGTTGATGAAGACACTTCCGTGCGTCGGACGCTCCAGTCCGCCAGCGATCGACAGCAGGGTCGACTTGCCGGATCCAGAGGGGCCCATAACAGCGAGAAGCTCGCCGGGGGCGACCTCAAGGTCGATCCCGTCGAGCGCTCTCACTCGGACGCCGTCGGCGCCGAACTCATGTCCGACACCCGCCATCCTGATCGGTAGCGGCACAGGCTGGCTCATCGCACCCCGGCACGCTCCGAAATGCCGGCTTCCGTCTGAGCCCAGTTCATCGAGCGACCCTTCGCAGCAGCGAAGGCGGCGCGACGAGCGGCCTCGGAAACAGCACCGGACTCGATGTGATCGAGCCAGTTGAGCTCGGCCTCGAGGTCGAAGATGTGACGCTCCAGGATGAGCTTCCACGCGAGCTCACCCTCGTCGGCCGAAGCCTTCAGGCGGGTGACGTCACGCAGGGAGCCCAGGGTCGAGCGACGCTGGGTCTGGATCATGGCCTCGACGTCGACCGTGGGGTCAGCGGCGGCCACGGCGAGCTTCATGACGAGCTCATCGCGTTCGGGGTGTTCGCGGGGAACGGGGGTGGACCACCAGGCGTTGAGGACGTCGCGACCGGCATCAGTCAGCTCGAAGACCTCGGAATCACGGCCGGCGTTGGTCTCAGCGTGAGACACAACCTGGCCGTCGCGCTCGAGGCGCTGCATCGTCTGGTAGACCTGGCCGATATTCAGCGGCCATGCTCCGCACGTCTGCTCCTCGAACATCTGCTTCAGGCGGTAGACACCGGCGGGCTGCTGCGCAACAAGCGCCAGCAGGGCATTGCGAACCGACATAACTCTCCGTTCGTTGTCTGGACGTGTAGACGATCGTGGTTGAACAGTATCTATCGTACGCGAATTTTGCTCTTAGAGCGGGGAATTCGCGGTGGGTTACCTAACACAAAGCCTACCGCCCGGTTAGACAGGAGACCCCGAATTTTCAGGCTATATCACAGATATTGACCACTATACCAATTTAAGTGTCAACCACATTGCAGACGCCATTCAAGGGTTTTTCAGCGACATTTCAGCGCTTCCCTACTCACGCGGTCAGACCCCTCAAAAGAGAGGACGACGAGCATCCAAAACCGGGAAAAACACCGCAAACAGGCCGACTGACCGCCAGGACAGAAATAATTTGTCACCCGACGTTCTCAGACTGTGAGATCTGCGGTTCAGGAGTTGGACTACTCAGAGAGAACATCCTCGATATCTTCCCAGAGCACCCCCGGCGATGACGGCGCAGCAACCGCCCAGAACTCACCATCCGCGCCCGTCAGCAGGGGCACCTCGTCGGGATACAGCTCGGTGAATTCAACGCCGGCCAGCACCTCGCAGACCTCCTCGCTGGTGGCGAGCAATCGCCAGCTTTCGCCCGACAGGCTCGGGTAGGACGCCACATCGACAACCCGCACGGCCAGACCCACCCACGCCTCATCCGCGACATCCGCCCAGAAGGTCCCCGTCACCTCGTCGACCTCGACATCAATCACCTCGGCAATCTCGCGAGCGACCTTCGGCACCTCCACGAGTATTTCCGTCACCTCCGCCCGTTCGAGGGCACCGAAGAGCGTCGCCGGCACCGCCGTCGGCACAATCCCCTCGCCGGAAGGCTCACCGATAGCGCTGAGCTCGAAGAACGTGTCGCGCAGCTGCGCGGAGTCGACCACCCACACCGACAACGGGTCATCCTCGCCGGGAAGTGGCAGCCCGTCATCGCATCGCAGCACCGCGGCAGAGTGCGGGCCAACGAAGAAGGTGGATCGCCGGCACCCAGCCGGAGCGACGACCCAGGCGGTCAACACCTTCGTCGCCTGCGAGAACGCCTGAAGGAGAGCAGCGAGGCGGGGGACGGGAGTATCACCAACGACGAGGCCCTGGCCGCGCAGCAGCTCAACGAACGGATGGTCGGGGTCAGTCAGAAGTCCGTCGGCGTATGAGCGCAGCGCCTCGCACTCCATCGCGCTCATATCGAAGACGACGCCGTCCTCAGTCTCGTATGCATTGATCATGATTCCTCCTGCGCTCTCACACCAGCGCCGCGCACGGCTTTAAAACGAGGATAACGCTACGACATGCGCACCGACCGCGCCCGCGGACGACGGGACGACGGCAACCGCAGCGCGTGCGGGAGGCTACACTGGGAACGACTAGGAGGATTCACCGATGAACACCCCGCTTCCCGCCGAGAACGCCCCGGCCTCGTCCCCGATTCCGACCCTCACGCTTCCGACGGGCGCTCCCATCCCCGTGCTCGGTTTCGGCACCTACAAGGTCGCGCCCGAGGACACGTACGACGCGGTGAGCCGCGCCCTCGAGGTCGGGTACCGTCATATCGACACCGCTCAGATGTACGGCAACGAGGCCGAGGTCGGGGCGGCGCTCGAGGCATCGGGCATCGCGCGTGAGGACCTGTTCGTCACGACGAAGGTCGACAACTCCAACCACGAGCCCGATCGGGCAGCCGCATCCATCCGACGCTCCCTCGAGGACCTGCGCACCGACTACGTGGACCTCCTCCTTGTGCACTGGCCGCTGCCCACGCTCTACGGGGGCGACGTCGCCCTGCCCTGGCCCGCCCTCGAGGACGCCTTCAACGCGGGCGGCGCACGCGCGATTGGCCTGTCGAACTACGAGCGCGAGCACGTCGAGGCCGTCCGCGCGGTCGCGACCGTCGCTCCGCACGTCCTCCAAGTTGAATCCCACCCCTTCTTCCCCAACGCCGACCTGCGCGCCTACGCCCAGGGCCTCGGCATGGTGTTCGAGGCGTGGTCCCCCTTGGCACGCGGACGCGCGGTCACCGACCCGACGCTCGTCGACATCGGCGCGCAACTCGGAGTGGGCCCGACGCAGGTCGCACTGCGTTGGGCGCTGGATCGCGGCCACGTCGTCTTCCCCAAGACCCTGAGTCGTGAGCGCATGGCCGCCAACTTCGACGTGTTCTCCTTCTCGCTGGATCCCGAACAGACCGCGCGCATCGACGCTCTCGACGCGGGCGAGGCCGGTCGCATGGGGTCGCATCCGGCCACCATGGACCGACTCTGAGGACGGGTACGATACAGGTATGGCTTCCAAGCTCACGCGCGCCGACCGCGCCATCGTTCGACTGGCCGATGGCACCGTCAAACAGCAGAACCTCCTCACGGGCACAGAGGTGTGGACCGTTCCGGGCCGCGGCAACCGGCCCCTCACCGCGCCGCACACGGACCACCACCCCATCGACCACGAGGCCGACGGGCACCACTGCGCGTTCTGTTCCGGCCGTTACCTCGAGACCCCGCCCGAGAAGTCGCGCCTGGTGCGCCATGAGGACGGGTCCTGGGAGCAGCTGGACGCCCTCGGCGCCGATCAGCTCGGCGACACAGTCGCCGAGTTCCGACGCATTCCTAACCTGTTCGAGATCGTCTCCTACAACTACTGGCATCTCAACCACGGGCACGTCCCCTCCGAGGACGACCGTCGTCGCATGGCCCACTACCTGGCCTCGGACGCGGGCTACGAGCACGTCATGAACGTCGTCCGCTCGCGCATGTTGGCCTCGGGCATGAGCGAAGGCGAGTTCGCGGCCACCAGCGAGACCGCGCGCCTCCAATCCGCCAATGGCTTTTTCTCCGGCGGGCACGACCTGATCATCGGCAAGCGCCACTTCGTCGACGGCGCCACCGAGGCCCACCAGCTGGCCGGGTCCGGCACCCTCACCCCCGAGGAACATGAGCAGTACACCGCCTACACGGCCCGCTCGATGCGCGACCTGTACGACCTGGATCCCGCGGTCCGCTACGTAGCGACATTCCAGAACTGGCTGCGCCCCGCGGGCGCGTCCTTCGACCACCTGCACAAGCAGCTCGTCGCGATCGACGACATGTC